>NZ_FMXF01000023.1:0-105658 GCF_900103435.1 Sinorhizobium sp. NFACC03 | reverse complement strand
CCACCGGCCCGAAGATCTCTTCCCGCGAAATGCGCATCTGATTGGTCGCCTCGGTGAACAGCGCTGGCTGCAGGTAGAAGCCGGGCGTGTCGCGCTTCATCAGCTCGCCGCCAAAGGCGAGCTTCGCGCCCTCCTGTTTGCCGATGGCGATATAGTCGGTGTCCTGGTTGAGCTGGCCCTCATCGACCACCGGGCCGATATGGGTGCCGGCCTTCAGCGCGTCGTCGATCGTCAGCCCCTTGATCCGTTCGCCCATGGCGGCCACGAAGCGGTCGTGAATGCCCTCGGTGACGATGATGCGCGACGACGCCGTGCAGCGCTGGCCGGTGGAGAAGAAGGCGGAGTTGACCGCCGCTTCGACCGCAACGGTGAGATCGGCATCGTCGAGCACGACGAAGGGGTTCTTGCCGCCCATCTCCAGCTGGTACTTGCGATTGTGCTCGACCGAGGCGAGCGCCACCCGTTTGCCGGTGCCGGTCGAGCCGGTGAAGGTGATGGCGTGCACATCCGGGCTGTCGAGCATCGCCTGGCCGACGACCGAGCCCTTGCCCATCACGAGGTTCAGGACACCCTTCGGCAGGCCGGCACGGTGGAGGATGTCGACGATGGCCCAGGAGCTGCCGGGCACCAGTTCGGCCGGCTTGAAGACGACGGTGTTGCCATAGCAAAGAGCCGGCGCGATCTTCCAGGCGGGAATGGCGATCGGGAAGTTCCAGGGCGTGATGATGCCGACGACGCCGACCGGCTCGCGGGTGATCTCGACGCCGATATTGGGTCGGGCCGACGGCAGCACTTCGCCCGCCAGTCGCAGGCATTCGCCGGCGAAGAAGTCGAAGATCTGGCCGGCACGCACGGTCTCGCCGATGCCTTCGACAAGCGTCTTGCCTTCCTCGCGCGACAACAGCCTTCCGAGCTCGTCCTTGCGGGCAAGGATCTCGTCGGCGGTCTTCCTCAGGATCGCGTGGCGCTCGAGGATGCCGGAGCGCGACCAGGTCGGGAACGCAGCCTTGGCAGCGGCGATCGCGGCGCGGGCATCGTCGGCAGACGCACGGGCATATTCGCCCACAACGTCATTGGTGTCGGACGGGTTGATGTTGGCAACCCCGTCACCGCCGACCCACTCGCCGGCAATCAGGTTCTGGTGCAATGTCATAGGTTTCGAGCCTCCTTCATAAACGCGCATGACCGTCCCTCGCGAACGGTGCGCTTAGGAGATGTGTCAGAGCTGGCGAATGGCGACCTGTTCTTCCGCAGCGATCGCTAGCGTGTTGCGGAGCGGAAGGCCGAAACCATCAGCCTCGATCTCGAACACGTCGCCTTCTTCGGTGCGGATGCCGTCGCCGAAGGACAGCGTCGCCGTACCGAACATGTGAACATGAATATCGCCCGGCTGGCGGAACAGGCCGTACTTGAAATGATGGTGCTCAAGATTGGCAAAGCTGTGCGACATGTTGGCTTCGCCCGAAAGAAACGGCTTTTCCCAAAGCACTTTGCCGCCGCGCAGGATGCGAGACATGCCGCGGATGTCCTCGGGGGCGACCCCGATGCGGATTTCCGGGCCGAAGCTCGCCTGGCGCAGCTTCGAGTGCGCCAGCCAGAGATAGTTGACCCGCTCGGTCTTGTGGTCGGAAAACTCGTTGGCGACGGCGAAACCAATACGGAACGGAACGCCCGTGTCGGAGATCACGTAGATGCCGGCCATTTCCGGCTCCTCGCCGCCATCCCCAGCAAAGGCTGGCGAAACGAGTGCCGAACCTGGCGCCACGGCTGAGGTGCCGTTGCCCTTGTAGAACCACTCCGGCTGCGCGCCGGTCTCGCCGGCCTTCGGCTTGCCGCCTTCGAGCCCCATGCGGAACATCTTCATCGAGTCCGTCAGGGTTTCCTCGGCCGCCTCGCTCGTCTTCTTGTGCATGGCGTCGCGGGTTGCGGCCGAACCAAGATGGGTGAGGCCCGTGCCGGTCAGGTGCAGATGCGCCGGATCCGGATGGGTGATCGGCGGCAGGAAACGTCCCTCCGCATAGGCCTTGTCGAGGTCGACGGCGGCGCCAAGCCCCTTGGTCTCGATCGTCTCCTTCAGGCTGCGCCCGGCATTGGCCGCTTCCATCGCCAGAGCGTAGACGCTTGCAGCACCATTGACCGCACGCGCGGTTTCACCGGGCAAACGCACCGCAACCGTTATCGATCCGTCTTCGTTCCTGATCTGCGAAATCAGCACGATCCTGTCCTTCCTGTCGTCGTTCGGGTCGCGGTCTTCGCCTTCTCAAGGCAAAAGCGTCCCCGCGGCTGGCTTTCGCCACCCAATTCCGGCGGGCCAATCCGCCGATCCTGGCAGCCGCGGCTGCCGGTGAATGTTACTGGTTCGCGTCGGGTCTTATGGCTTTCGGCTCAACCCTTGTTCTTGTTGTAGACATCGAAGAACACGGCTGCGAGGAGCACGAGGCCCTTGATCAGCTGCTGGTAATCGATGCCAATGCCCATGATCGACATGCCGTTGTTCATCACGCCCATGATGAAGGCGCCGATCACCGCGCCGATGATCTTGCCGACGCCGCCGGACGCCGAGGCGCCGCCGATGAAGCAGGCCGCAATCACGTCGAGTTCGAAGCCGACGCCGGCCTTCGGCGTTGCCGAGTTGAGGCGGGCGGTGATGATCATGCCGGCGAGTGCCGCAAGCACGCCCATGTTGACGAAGGTGTAGAAGGTCAGCCGCTCGGTGTTGATGCCCGAAAGCTTGGTCGCCTTGACGTTGCCGCCCATGGCGTAGATGCGGCGGCCGATGGTCGAGCGCGTGGTGATGAAGGTATAGAGCGCGATGAGAACGGCCATGGCGATCAGCACGTTCGGCAGGCCGCGATAGGTCGCGAGCTGGAAGCCGATGAACAACGCCACGACGGCAATAACCGCCATCTGGATCGCGAAGAAGATGAAGGGTTCGTTCTCGGTGCCGTGCTGCTCGTTGATCCGGCGGTCGCGAATGCCGGCATAGATGGCATAGGCGACGAGCGCCACGACAGCCACGAGCGCGACCAGGTTCTGAATCATTTCCGGCGCCGGATTGAGGAAATAGAGAAAGTCGGGGACGAAACCGGTCGACAGCAGCTGGAATTCCTTCGGGAACGGTCCGATCGGACGACCGCCAAGCACCACGTAGGTAAGCCCGCGGAAAACCAGCATGCCGGCAAGCGTGACGATGAACGACGGGATCTTCTGATAGGCGACCCAATAACCCTGCGCCGCACCCATGATGCCGCCGACGACGAGACAGGCGGGAATGACGACAAAGGCCGGCAGCCCCCACTTGACCAGCATGATCGCCGAGATCGCGCCGATGAAGGCGACGATCGAGCCGACCGATAGGTCGATATGGCCGGCGACGATGATCAGGAGCATGCCGAGCGCCATGATGACGATGAACGAGTTCTGCAGCACCAGGTTGGTGATGTTGACCGGCTTGAACAGCACGCCGTTGGTCACGAACTGGAAGAACAGCATGATCACCACGAGCGCGACGAGCAGGCCGTATTCGCGGATGTTGTTCTTGAGATAGTCCCCGATCGAGGGCTTGTTGTTTTGGGTGCTCGTATCGGCGACCATTAGTGTTTCTCCCCTGAACGCATGATGGCACGCATGATGGATTCCTGGCTCGCTTCCGCCTTCGAGAGCTCGGCGACGATGCGGCCCTCGTTCATGACGTAGATGCGATCGCAGGTTCCAAGCAGCTCCGGCATTTCCGATGAGATCATCAGGATGCCTTTACCCTCGGCGGCAAGCTGGTTGATGATGGTGTAGATCTCATACTTCGCGCCGATATCGATGCCGCGTGTCGGCTCGTCGAGAATGAGAACTTCCGGATTGGTGAACAGCCATTTGGACAGCACGACCTTCTGCTGGTTGCCGCCCGAGAGGTTGACCGTTTCCTGATAGATCGAGTGCGAACGGATGCGCAGCTTCGAGCGATAGTCGGAGGCGACCTTCGCTTCCTTGCGGTCGTCGATGACGCCGTTCGCGGCAACCGCCTTCAGGTTGGAGAGTGTCGTGTTCTCCTTGATGTTGTTGATCAGCACGAGGCCGAGCTGCTTGCGGTCTTCGGTGACGTAAGCGAGACCCGCATCGATCGCCCGCGGAATCGTGCTGACATCGACGGGCTTGCCGCGCATCGTCACGTCGCCGGTGATCTTGTGGCCCCAGGACTTGCCGAAGATGCTCATCGCCGTCTCGGTGCGCCCTGCCCCCATCAGCCCGGCAATGCCGACCACTTCGCCGGCGCGCACGGTGAAATTGATGTCGTGCAGGAACTGCCGGTCGCGGTGGTGCTGGTGAAAGACATTCCAGTTTTTCACCTCCAGCAGCGTCTCGCCGATCTTGGGCTCGCGCGGCGGGTAGCGGTCTTCCATAGCGCGGCCGACCATGCCTTTGATAATCCGGTCCTCGCCGACATCTTCGGTCTGACAGTCGAGCGTTTCGACGGTTCCGCCATCGCGCAGGATGGTGATTTGGTCGGCGACTTTGCGGATCTCGTTCAGCTTGTGCGAGATGATGATCGAGGTCATGCCCTGCGTGCGAAACTCCATCAGGAGCTTCAAAAGCGCATCGGAATCGGTTTCGTTGAGCGAGGCGGTCGGCTCGTCGAGGATCAAGAGCCGCACCTTCTTCGAAAGCGCCTTGGCGATCTCGACCAGTTGCTGCTTGCCGACGCCGATGTCGGTGATGAGCGTTGCCGGGCTCTCGCTGAGGCCCACCTTCTTCAGGAGCTCCTGGGTGCGGGCAAAGGTCTGCGGCCAGTGGATCACGCCGTTGCTGGCGATCTCGTTGCCGAGGAAGATGTTCTCGGCGATCGACAGCAGCGGCACCAGCGCCAGTTCCTGGTGGATGATGATGATGCCAAGGTCTTCGCTGTCGGAGATCGTCGAGAAGCGACGCGCTTCGCCACCGTAGTGGATCTCGCCTTCATAGGTGCCGGCGGGATAGACGCCGCTCAACACCTTCATCAGCGTCGACTTGCCAGCGCCGTTTTCGCCGACGAGCGCGTGGATCTCGCCTTCGCGGACCTTGAAGCTGACATTGTCCAGCGCCTTGACGCCCGGGAACGTCTTGGTGATGCCCCGCATTTCAAGAATGATATTGTCCATGTTCAGTCATTCCAGCGGCAGTCTGCGAGAGAGTACCGGCTCCGTCTTCTGGATAAAAGGGCCCGCGCGCTTGCACGGGCCCTTCCCGTTGAAAAAGATCAGTTGTTGATCTGGTCTTCGGTGTAGTAGCCCGAGCTGACGAGCACGTCCTTGACGTTGGACTTGTCGACGGCAACCGGCTTCAGCAGGTAGGACGGAACGACCTTGACGCCATTTTCATAGGTCTTGGTGTCGTTCACCTCAGGCTCCTTGCCTTCCATGATCGCGTTGACCATGCCGACCGTTACCTTGGCGAGTTCGCGCGTGTCCTTGAAGATCGACGAATACTGTTCGCCGGCAAGGATCGACTTGACCGACGGCAGCTCGGCGTCCTGGCCGGTGACAACCGGCATCGGCATGTCGCCTGAGCCGTAGCCGACGCCCTTCAGCGCCGAGATGATACCGATCGAGAGGCCGTCATAGGGCGAAAGCACGCCATCGACCTTGGCGTCGGTGTAGTTCGACGACAGCAGGTTTTCCATGCGGGCCTGGGCGACAGCACCGTCCCAACGCAGCGTGCCGACCTGGTCCATGCCCTTCTGGCCGGACTTGACGACGATCTTGCCGCTGTCGATCAGCGGCTGCAGAACCGACATCGCGCCGTCGTAGAAGAAGAAGGCGTTGTTGTCGTCAGGCGAACCACCGAAGAGCTCGATGTTCTTGGGCTCGGTTGCGCCATCGAGCTTGAGGCCCTGCACCAGCGACGTCGCCTGCTGCACGCCAACCTGGAAGTTGTCGAAGGTGGCGTAGTAGTCGACATTGCCAGAGTCACGGATCAGACGGTCATAGGCGATAACCTTGACGCCGGCGTCATGGGCCTTCTGCAGGATGTCGGAGAGCGTCGTGCCGTCGATGGCGCCGATGACCAGAACCTTGGCACCCTTGGTCACCATGTTCTCGATCTGGGCGAGCTGGTTCGGGATGTCGTCGTCAGCGAACTGCAGGTCCGGGGTGTAGCCGGCTTCCTTGAACAGCTTCTCCATCGTCTCGCCGTCGGAAATCCAGCGGGTCGACGTCTTCGTCGGCATGGAAATGCCGACCGTGCCCTTGTCCTGCGCAAATACGGGCGCAGCGAAGGACGCGATCGAAATCGCAGCGGCTGCGAGAAGCGAAGTCATCAATTTCATCAGTTCTCTCCCAAAAAAGTTGAAGCCGGCAGGCAGAGCCTTTCCGTCTATGCGCAGCAATCCGCGGACCGGGATCTCGTCTCCGGCCGCGGATCAAGGTGAAGGAGAGGCCTCCCCGCCTCGCATGCTCCTACATGCGCTGGCACATGAGCAAAAACTGGAATCAAAACATATAACTGTCAAATACAATATTACTTTGAACGCATACCAAAATTGTTATAGCACGTGCGAACAGTGTGATTTTTGAAAATATTTGAAAACCAAAAAAACCACAGGGGTTGGAAATGCGTGACCAGAAGGCAAGCGCCACCGGGACGGCCGGCGAACTCTTCGATTCAGCACTCTTTCGCTCCGGCTTGAAGATCAGCCACCTCCGGCTGATACTTGCAATTGACGACCACAGGCGCATCAGCGCCGCCGCGGAAGCCCTCGGGATTTCGCAGCCGGCAGCCTCGCGTATGCTGTCGGAAATCGAGACGATGCTGAAGGCGCCGGTCTGCGAACGCATTGCCCGTGGCGTCGAACTGACGCCTTACGGCGAAGCGCTGGCACGGCGGGCGCGCACGATCTTTCTGGAGCTTCGAGAAGCCTCGCGCGAGATCAACGAGCTCAAGACGGGCAGCGGCGGCTCGGTCTCTCTGGGTTCCGTCACCGGCCCGGCGCTCAATCTCGCCGTCCCCGCCATTCGCCAGGTGATCACCGCCTATCCCGGCATCGAGATCAACGTCCAGATCGAAAACAGCAACGTTCTGGCAAGGGAGTTGCTTGCCGCGCGCCACGATTTCATCATTGGGCGCATCCCCGACGACCAGCCGCCGCGGCTCTTCAACATGGTGGAGATCGGGTTTGAAGAAGTCTGCCTGATCGTGCGCGACGGCCATCCGCTGCTCGACAAGCCCGTGGTCGTCGCCGAGGACCTGCCCTCCTATGACTGGGTGTTCCAGCCGCCGGGCACGCTGCTCAGGCGCGCCGTCGAGGATAGTTTCGTGGCGGCCGGCGTGAGATTGCCGGCGACCGTCATCAACACCTCTTCGATCATCCTGACGTTGTCGATCGTGCGCCACACCAATGCGATCGCGCCGGTGGCCCTCGACGTCGCCAACCTGATTGCTGGCAACGGCACACCGGCCGGTGAGATCCGCATCCTCAAGACCGAGATCCCGATCCGCATCAAGCCCTATGGGCTGATCACCGCCGAGGGACGCGCACTGCCGCCGAGTGCCAAGCTGCTCTACGATCTCATCCTGAAGCAGGGCCGTGCGTGATCAGCCCGGCATGATCATGTCATCAGCCCGGGCATGATCAAGTGATCAGCCCGGGATAACCTCCGGCTGTCATGGTTTCCTTCCAAGTGGAGGCGTCATGTTCGGAATGTCGGTGTTTCAGTCGGTGCTCGAACGGCTGAAAACGGAAGAGGAAAGCGAGTTCGATGAAGAGGTCGAGGCCAGACTGGCGACGCCGCGCGCGCCGATCTTCGCCGGCGCGTTCGCTGTCGAAAGCGCTGGCCTGGCGTCTTTTGGCGCGGTCGAACGCGCCTATCTCGATGCGGCTTTCGTCGAGCCGCCTGCCCCGCCCGTCATGCCCGACTATCTCGATCGCACCAGCCTTGCCGAGGTTGCTGCGGAGCTGGCGCTTGCCGACGGCGAAACACAAATGACGCTCGCGGCAAAGCGGCGTGCCTTCGCCGCCCTGAACCATCCGGACCGCCTGCCGGCCGCCTTCCGCGCCAATGCGACCGTGCGCATGAAACTCGCCAACATGCTGATCGACGAAGCCTCGCAGCAGATACGCGCAATCAACCCGGCGGCGTGATCGTCAGCCCGCGGCGCCGTCCCCGTCGCTCTTGCCCTGCTCTTCGTCCGCGGCTTTATCCACGCTCTTCTCGCTCGGCTTATAGAAGACCAGCAGCGCTGCCGAGGCATAGGCCGTCATGGCCAGGAAGATCATGCCCCACATCGCCTGTTCGCCCAGGAACTCGACCACCGTCCAGACGGCGCAGAAGGCCACGATCAGCAGGCGGACCCATAGCGGGCGGTAAAAGGGGTGGTCCGGGTCGATGAACTTGAGCATTCTGTCCTCTGGTGGCCTTATCATGTGCTCCCCATTTACGGGATATTCATTGAAGACAGCAAGTCCAGCGGTCCTCACGCCCCTTGACGGACGCAACTAAAATGGAATAAAAATTCCGAAATAATCCACCTCGGCTACTTCATTCCAAATGAATGGACGGGCCGACTGGGTGCGGAGGTACCAAGGGAGAGGCGCCGGCGCAGCGTTCCAACACGCGATTTTTCGTGGCAATTCTCCGATCGATTCGCGGAATCAGTGTTCCGCGGCGCCTTTGCGCGATGAGCGCCGATCATCACGCCCCTTCCCGGTCGCGAGCCGGAATTCGAGAGAAACTGAGATGACAGTCAGATTTGGTCTTCTGGGCGCCGGACGCATCGGCAAGGTTCACGCGAAAGCCGTCAGCGGCAATCCGGATGCCGTGCTCGTCGCCGTTGCCGACGCCTTCCCTACCGCCGCCGAAACCATCGCCAAGCAATATGGCGGCGATGTGCGCACCATCGAGGCGATCGAAAAGGCTGACGACATCGACGCCGTCGTCATCTGCACCCCGACCGACACCCACGCCGACCTGATCGAGCGTTTCGCGCGCGCCGGCAAGGCGATCTTCTGCGAAAAGCCTGTCGATCTGGATGCCGAGCGCGTCAAGGCCTGCCTCAAGGTTGTCAACGAGACCAAGGCCAAGCTGATGGTCGGCTTCAACCGCCGCTTCGACCCGCATTTCATGGCCGTCAAAAAGGCGATCGACGCCGGCAAGATCGGCGACGTGGAAATGGTGACCATCACCTCGCGCGATCCGGGCGCCCCGCCGGTCGATTACATCAAGCGTTCGGGCGGTATCTTCCGCGACATGACGATCCATGACTTCGACATGGCCCGCTTCCTGCTCGGCGAGGAGCCGGTCTCCGTGACGGCAACCGCCGCCGTTCTCGTCGACAAGGCGATCGGCGAAGCCGGCGACTATGACAGCGTCTCGGTCATCCTGCAGACGGCTTCCGGCAAGCAGGCGATCATCTCCAACTCCCGCCGCGCCACCTATGGCTACGACCAGCGCATCGAGGTGCACGGCTCGAAGGGCGTCGTCTCGGCTGAAAACCAGCGTCCGGTCTCGATCGAGATCGCCAATGGCGAAGGCTACACCCGCCCGCCGCTGCACGACTTCTTCATGACCCGCTACACTGAAGCCTATGCCAACGAGATCGAGAGCTTCATCGCCGCGATCGAAAAGGGTGCCGAGATCACCCCGTCGGGCAAGGATGGCCTCGCCGCACTGGCGCTCGCCGACGCCGCCGTGAAGTCGGTTGTCGAGAAGCGTCAGATCAGCGTCGCCTAAGGCTACGGCCGGTAATACATCAAATGGAAAGGCCGGGCGCCACACGCCCGGCTTTTTTCATGTCACCACACTGGCAAACCGGCACCCGCGCAGGTGCCTCAGCCCTCGGCGCACACCGGCATCTTCTCCCATCGCGGTGCTCCCTGGCCGGTGCTGGGCGCAGCGCCCGGTCGGCCGGAGAGGTAACCTTGGATCTGCAGGCAGCCCTCCTCCGCCAGGATCTGCCTCTGCCGTTCGGTTTCGACGCCTTCGGTCACGACCGCGAGCCTGAGGCTATGGCCGAGCGCGATGATGGCGCGGACGATCGCCTGTGCGGAAGGGTCCCTTTCGAGGGCGGCGGTGAAGCTGCAATCAATCTTCAGCTTGTCGAAGGGGAAGGTCTGCAGGTTGCTCAGCGAAGAATGTCCGGTGCCGAAGTCGTCCATGACGATCCGGACGCCGAGGACGCGCAGGCGAACCAGCACCGCCAGCACATCCTCGCGATTGTGCATCAGCGCCGCCTCGGTGATTTCGAGCTCCAGCCGCCAGGGATCAAGGCCGGTCCGACGCAATATGCTCGCGACCTGGTCGAAGAGATTGGGCAGAAGGAACTGGACCGGCGAGATATTGACGGAAATCGGCAGCGGCTCGTTCCATTTTGCCGCCTCCGTGCAGGCCTGTTCCAGCACCCACTCGCCGATCTGGATGATCGAGCCGCTTTCCTCCGCGATCGGGATGAACACGTCAGGGCCGATCAGCCCGCGCTGCGGATGGTTCCAGCGCAGCAATGCCTCGTAGCCGATGATCCTGTCGCTCTGGACTTCGACCAGCGGCTGGTATTCTAGAAAGAACTGGCGACGAAGCACCGCATGGCGCAGGTCGTTCTCGATCTGCCGGCGGGTGCGAACCGCCTCATCCATTCCCCGGTCGAAGAAGCAGGCGATGCCCTTGCCGCTCTGCTTGGCGCGGTAGAGTGCCGTGTCGGCATTGTTGCGCAACTGATCTGCCGTCTGCCCGTCGACCGGATAGAGCGCAGCACCAATGCTGACGCCGACGGCGGTCGGATCGCGATTGGTATCCATTTCCGCGGCAAACAGCGCCAGGATGCGGTCCGTCAATTGGCGCGCCGCCGCCGGCCGCTTGCCGCCCACGTGGATGATTGCGAACTCGTCACCGCCGAGCCGGGCGACCGTGTCGTGCTCTCCGGCAGCCTGGCGCAGGATATCGGCAACCTTGCACAGGATGCGGTCGCCTTCGCCGTGGCCGAAGATATCGTTGACTGCCTTGAAGCGGTCGAGGTCGAGGCAGAGGATTGCCAACTCTTCGCCCCGCGCAGAGGCCGCCGCCAGCGTCTGGGCCAGCCTGCGGTCGAAGAAGGCGCGGTTCGGCAAATCGGTGAGCGCATCATGATGGGCCAGATGCTCGATCGTGCGCTCGGCTTCCTTCCGTGCCCTCAGGTCGCGCACGAAGATCACTTCGCATTCGCGGCCACGATACTCGATCGTCCGGCACATGAATTCCACGGGAATGGTGCGTCCATCGGCGTTGAGAAGATCGATCTCGCCGGGACCATCGCCACGCCTGTGTCCCTCGAGCCCCTCTTCGCCGAAGACGAAGATCTCCGACGGGCGACGCCCGGACAGATCGGAAAACGTCCGACCGGTGAGGCCGGAGAAACGCTCATTGGCTTCGACGATGACGCCATCGAAAACGATCGCCATGCCTTCGAGCGAGGCGTTGGCGAGCCCTCTGAGATCGGTCAGCTGCCGATCGACGAAGAGGGCGCCGAAGGCAAGCACGATCAATGTCGTGGAGGCTGCGATGACCCCGCCAGCAAGCCAGGCGGGATGAATGGTTCCGGCGACGGCCACATTGGCCTCCGGCATGAGCGCCACGCCGCTCATCGACGTGAAGTGCATGGCGCAGATTGCCAGTACCAGCAGCAAGGACGAGACGACCAGCCGCCGGATGCTGCGCAGGGCATGAAAAGCATGAAGCGCGGCACCCGCCAGCAGCGTTCCCACGACGAGCGCCGAAACAGTCGCTTGCGGATCGTAGGTTATGTGCCCGTGAATCTCGATCGCCTGCATGCCGGTGAAATGCATCGCCGCGACGCCGGCGCCAAGCACGAAGCCGCCGCAGGACATCGAGAGACGCGAACGACCACCGAGGCCGATTGCAAAGGCGACCCACGACGCGGCTATGGCGACGACCACCGACAGAGCGGTGCCCCAGAGGCCGTAAGCAACCGGCACACCACCATCATAGGCCAGCATGGCGATGAAATGCGTCGACCAGACACCGACACCGCAGGCAAAACCGCTGGCCGCGATCCAGAGGCTGCGCTGGCTACCTTCGCTTCGCCGGGCGCGCAGCAACAGCAACATCGTTGCGACGCTACCCGCCAGGCAGACGATCGCGGCGGCCACGATAAGGCGCCAGTCATGGTCATCGCGTATGCATGCAATCACTGAAAACATGAGTGTCTCCCGCGTCACGGCCACATTGACAAGGAGTCGCTAAATAACTGTAAATTGTATTACTGGAGGTGCTCACCTTCGATACAACCCCAAAAAAGGTTGCGTCAGGCGTTGCACTTCAACCGCGCATCAGGAAACGCCGGTGGCGGTAATATCGCCGTCGATCGCGCCCAGCGCCCGCTCCAGATGTCCCTCGAAGACGAGGCGTTGCTCGTCGGGCGCGACCGATATTTCGGGAGCGCCCTGAAGGCGGACCTGCATGGACTGGGCAAGTCCTTCTTCGATCCCCGGCAGCATGAGATCGAAGTAGCGGATGCCGGGCCCGGTGACGTGGACAGGCATGCGCTCGTAAAGGCTCAGCATGCGCGAGATGCCGTTGCCGAGCGCAATGCCCGCCTGGCGGAACGCGTAGCCGGCCATGCGATGTCCCTGCCGCGCGCTGGCCGCAATCTTGTCGAGCTCGGCGACGGGAACGAACTTGGCGGGGATGGTATCCGCCGGCACCTCGAAGGCGGCACGCAGAATCCCATAGAAACCGGCTGCCGCCTCGATGCAGCCATAGGCGCCGCAACGGCAGAGGCCCGCCGACGGCGCGTGCAGCATATGGCCGAAATTCGGCGCGCTGACATCCATCTCGCCGCTCTGGCTCTTGCGGGCAACGCCAAGGCCGATGCTGTGGCCGAGAGAGATCGCCGCAAGCGCCCTGAACCCGCCTTCCGGTTTGCGTTCGGCTTGTGCTGCAAGCGCCTGCGCGACCAGCAGAGTCTCATTGCTGAGCATGACTTTCGCGCGCCATTGCGGCGCAAGCAGTGCAGCGAAATCCAGCTCTTCCCGACCGAAGACCGGCGACCACAAAAGCCGCGCCGTGTCGCTGTCGACCAGCCCCTTGCTGCTGATCGAAACGGCGAGCACGCGATCCCGCTCCAGCCTTGAGCGCTGCAGCAGACGTTCGAGCGCGTCCACGAATGCGCGAGCGAAAGGGATCGTGCCGCGCTCGTCGTGGTTTCGCGATTCGTCGAAGCGGTCGAGAAGCGTGCCGCCGTAATCGATCAGCGAATATTGCACGATGTCGGAGGAGATCCTGACGACCACGAGATGGCCGTAGTCGCGCCGCGGCGTGAAGAGGACACGCGGCCGCCCGCGCCCACCCTGCACCTGGTGCTCGGCCTTGGCGAGCACCCCCGCCTTTTCCAGCTCCGCCGTGATCGCGGAAACGGTCGCCGAGGCAAGCCCCGTATTAGCAGAAATTTCCGTATGGGAGAGATTGCCGGCGCGCCTGAGCGCCGCAAGGACCAGCGCGCTGTTTTGCTGACGCACGAGCTCAGTGCTGGACTTGGTCAGCATGAGACGTCCCTGTCAGTGGCGGATCCTTCGAACACATGCCCCTCCCAAAGCATCTGTTGAGCGGCAAGACAAGGCGCCGGACGCTTTTTGTCGAAAGCCTTCTGGCACCGATTTTTTCGACGGCCGAGAAACAACGGACGCGACCGCTCGCGAAGCACCTTGTTGATGCCGCAACCACCGCATTCACGCCGTGTTGACAGCCTCAAAAATCCATGACATTCATTTTCTCGACTGTCGAGAAAATAATTCCGCACGGTGTAGCGGCACGATCTACGACAGCGTTCCAAGGCTGGCGGAGGATGGTGCGGGAGGTTCGCACGCTCGGCCGGCCCTCACTCGGGAGGATGAAATGAAATCCGTTTTAAAGCTGATGGCAGGTGTTGCCGTCATCGTTTCCCTGCATTCCGTTGCCCAGGCAAAAGACCTGGTCGTCGGCGTTTCCTGGTCCAACTTCCAGGAAGAGCGTTGGAAAACCGACGAAGCCGCCATCAAGGCAGCACTCGAAGCCTCCGGCGACAAGTACATCTCCGCTGACGCACAGTCGTCGGCCGCCAAGCAGCTGACCGACATCGAGTCGCTGATCGCCCAGGGCGCCAATGCATTGATCGTGCTTGCCCAGGACAGCGACGCCATCGGCCCGGCAATCGAAAAGGCCGCTGCCGAAGGCATCCCGGTCGTCGGCTACGACCGCCTGATCGAAAACCCGGCCGCCTTCTACATCACCTTCGACAACAAGGAAGTCGGCCGCATGCAGGCCCGCGAAGTGTTCAAGGTGAAGCCGGAAGGCAACTACGTCTTCATCAAGGGTTCTTCGGCTGACCCGAACGCCGACTTCCTCTTCTCCGGACAGATGGAAGTGCTGAAGGAAGCCGTCGATGCCGGCAAGATCAAGAATGTCGGCGAAGCCTACACGGACGGCTGGAAGCCGGAGAACGCCCAGAAGAACATGGAGCAGTTCCTGACCGCCAACGACAACAAGGTCGATGCGGTCGTCGCCTCCAACGACGGCACCGCCGGCGGCGCGATCGCGGCTCTCGATGCACAAGGCCTCGCTGGCTCGGTCCCGGTCTCCGGCCAGGACGCCGACAAGGCGGCGCTGAACCGCGTTGCCTTGGGCACGCAGACCGTCTCGGTCTGGAAGGATAGCCGTGAACTCGGCAAGCGCGCAGCAGAAGTCGCCGTCGAACTTGCCGGCGGCAAGAAGATGGAAGAAGTCGCCGGCGTCACCACCTTCAACGGCGGGCCGAAGGGCGTGGCCATGCAGTCGGTCTTCCTCGCACCGCTGCCGATCACCAAGGACAACCTGAACATCGTGATCGACGCAGGCTGGATCTCCAAGGAAGAAGCCTGCCAGGGCGTCAAGGGCGACGTCGCGGCTTGCAAATAAACCGCATCAGCAGAACTGAGCGCTGACGTCAGACAAGCGCCGCAACGCAACCCGTTGCGGCGCTTGCGCAAGGTGTGTGCCGGGCGGACAATGCCAGATGCACAACCAGCGCAGCTCAACGAAAACGCTCGATCTCTGCCGTCGCACCAGACTTGTCGCGTCGATCCCGGCTCTTGGTGCCACCTGACGCGACGACATCAACACAAAAAGTGGGGGAAGGCACGTCCATGGCCGACATCACACAAGGCAATACGCAGGGCGCACAAGCAAACCGCGCCCGCACAGCGGACGAAAACCCGGTGAAGCGCTTCTTCCGCGCCACCGAAATCGACACCCGGCTGCTCGGCATGGTCGGCGCGCTCGTCATCATCTGGATCGGCTTTCAGATCATGACCGGCGGCCTGTTCCTGACGCCGCGCAACCTGTGGAACCTGACGGTCCAGACGTCTTCCGTCGCCGTGATGGCGACCGGCATGGTGCTGATCATCGTCACCCGCAACATCGACCTTTCCGTCGGCTCCGTGCTGGGCTTCTGCGGTATGGTCATGGGCGTCATGCAGGTAAAATTCCTGCCGCAGTATCTCGGCCTGGAACATCCGGCCATCTGGATCATCACGCTTTTGAGCGGCATCGCCGTCGGTGCCGCCATCGGCGCCCTCCAGGGCTCGATCGTCGCCTTCCTCAACGTGCCCGCCTTCATCGTCACGCTCGGAGGCCTGCTCGTCTGGCGCGGCGCCACCTGGTTCGTGACCAGCGGCCAGACGGTTGCGCCGATGAATACCACCTTCCGCCTGATGGGCGGCGGCACCGAAGGCTCGATCGGCGCAACGGCAAGCTGGATCGTCGGCATCCTCGCCTGCATTGCCATCGTCGCTGCCATCCTCAATTCGCGAAAGCAGCGCAAGCGCTTCCGCTTCCCGCTGCGCCCGGTCTGGGCGGAGTACTTCCTGGCGATCCTCGGTTGTATCCTGGTGCTGGGCGCAATCACCGTCGCCAACAGCTACTACTGGCCGACCAACATCGCCCGCAAATATGCCGACGCCAACGGCATCGCCTGGCCGGAAGGCGGACTGCAGATCTCGCATGGCATCGCCATTCCGGTTCTCGTCGCCATCGCCGTCGGCATCGTCATGACCTTCATCGCCACGCGGCTGCGCTTCGGCCGCTACGTCTTCGCGCTCGGCGGCAACCCGGAAGCAGCCGAACTTGCCGGCATCAAGACGCGCTGGGTCACCGTCAAGATCTTCACACTGATGGGCATTCTGTGCGCCATTGCCGCGGCGATCTCAACCGCCCGCCTCAATGCGGCGACCAATGCGCAGGGCGAGCTCGACGAGCTCTACACGATCGCCGCCGCGGTCATCGGCGGCACCTCGCTTGCCGGCGGCGTCGGCACGATTGCCGGCGCGATGATCGGCGCGCTCGTCATGCAATCACTACAGTCCGGCATGGTGCTCCTGGGGATCGACAGTCCGTTCCAGCGCATCGTCGTCGGCGTGGTTCTCGTCGTCGCCGTCTGGCTCGACACCATCTACCGCGCCCGCGCCAAGTAAGGAGTACGATCCATGAAAGACCAACGCACTCCGCTCGTGGAAATGAAGAACATTTCCATCTCCTTCGGCGGCATCCACGCGGTGGACAACGCCTCCGTCGATCTCTACCCCGGCGAGGTCGTGGCGCTGCTCGGCCACAACGGCGCCGGCAAGTCGACCCTGATCAAGATCCTCTCGGGCGCCTACAAGCGCGATGCCGGCGAGATCCTGATCAATGGCGAGGCTGCGGACATCAACAACCCGCGCGACGCCAAGAAATACGGTATCGAGACGATCTACCAGACGCTCGCCGTCGCCGACAATGTCGACGCCGCCGCCAATCTCTATCTCGGCCGTGAGCTGCGCACCCCCTGGGGCACGCTCGACGACGTGGCGATGGAGGCCAAGGCCCGCGAAGTCATGGGGCGTCTCAATCCCAACTTCCAACGCTTCAAGGAACCGGTGAAGGCGCTTTCCGGCGGCCAGCGGCAATCGGTGGCGATCGCGCGCGCGATCCTCTTCGATGCCCGCATCCTGATCATGGACGAGCCGACGGCAGCGCTCGGGCCACAGGAAACCGCCCAGGTCGGTGACCTCATCAAGCAACTGAAGCGCGAAGGAATCGGCATCTTCCTGATCAGCCACGACATCCACGACGTCTTCGACCTCGCCGACCGCGTCTCGGTGATGAAGAACGGCCAGGTCGTCGGCCAGGCCCGCACCGAAGACGTGACCAAGGACGAGGTGCTCGGCATGATCATCATGGGCAAGGTACCGCCGAAAGCGATCCCCGGCCCCGGCGCCATGCAGGTGGCGTGACCCCTCACTCGGCGGCGGGCCTAACCGGCCCGCCGCCGAGCACGTTTGTCGACCGGCAGAGACAGGGCAAGCAGTTGCATTTTCAGCAACAACCGCAAATTCCCCTGCGAACTCCGCCTTTTCACCATTGATGCGGCGCCAAAGCTAAGCTATGAACCGCTCACAGCCTGCTTCGGCGGCCCTGCCGCCAACGGATGCACCCGTAGCTCAGCTGGATAGAGTGTTGGATTCCGATTCCAAAGGTCACAGGTTCGAATCCTGTCGGGTGCGCCATCTAGTTGCCGTCTCTCAGCTTCACCGCCACGTTTTCGGTCCTTGGCTTTTACGCGGGCCGGTATCACCAAGCGTTGCCCTTTGTGAGACCCGCTGCTCGCCGGGTAAGCCTGCGTTTCAGCGCGACATCCCCGCACGTAAAGAAGCGAAGGTCTATTGCCAAATAAAGGTTCCGAATAGTCGCGAGGCACCACGCGATCAGAGCGCGTCGCGTTCCGTGCGCAGATTGGAGACGACGCGGCGGTTCTGCACCTTGCAGGAGCGCTCCGTGCAGTCGCGCACCTCGCGGTCGTTTCCATACCCCTTGGCCCACATGCGGTTGGGGTCCACGCCCTTCGAGGCAAGATAGGCCATCGCCGCATCGGCGCGCTGCTGCGACAACGTCGCCATCTTTGATGCGGATCCGCTGTCGTCGGAAAAGCCCTGCAGCTTGACGAGCCAGCGCGGGTTGCTGTTGAGCCAGATCGCCTGCTTGTCCAAGGTTGCCTTGGCGACGGTATCGAGCGTGGCCGAGTCCTGGGTGAAATAGGTCCGGCGGCCGACATTGAGGATGAAATCCTCTTCGCTGCCGGCCGAGACAGTCTCGAAGCCGGGCGCCGGATCGTCGGTTTTTCCGGTCATCGGCACCGCGGCCGGTTCTTCGACCGCGGCGATCTCGGTGGTGTTGCAGGCGGTCAGCGTCAGCAGAATGGCCGCAGCAGAAAGCAGCCTCGTATATCCGAGCATAGCGGGCATCGGGGTGGTATTCCTCATTCGACCTGGGTTGCGACCGGGGTTGCTTGGCTGACCTCGGGGGCCTTGTCGGCAATGTGCGGCAGGACTTGCACGGCGGTGCCGATGGGGCAGCGCTGATAAAGATCGATCGCGTCCTCGTTGAACATGCGGATGCAGCCGCTGGAGGCATCCTTGCCGATGCTGCCCGGCTCCAGCGTACCGTGGAAGCGATAGCCGGTATCGACGCCATCACGAAGCAGGTACATGGCGCGCGGGCCAAGCGGGTTCTTCGGCGAGCCTCCCTCGACGAACTCAGGCAGTTCGGGGTGACGCTCGCGCATTTCCGGCGGCGGCGTCCAGCGCGGCCAGAGCGATTTGCGATCGATCGTAGCGCGGCCATACCATTTGAAGCCCTCGCGTCCGACGCCGACGCCATAGCGGATGGCTGTCTTGTTCTCCATGATTAGGTAGAGAAAATGGTGCCTGGTATCCACGACGACCGTGCCGATCGGCTCGGTGCTGAAATACTTGACGACCTGACGCTGCCATTTCCTGTCGATCTTGGCGAAATTCGTGCTTCGGTAGGTCACGCCATTGTCGACCGCGGGGTCGGAAAAATAGGACGTCGCGGCAGCGAAGGCCGGTTTCTGGGCTGCGCCGGCGCTAAGCAGCGCCAAACCACCAAGCATAATATCCCTGCGGGTGCATTCCATCGGCAATATCCCCCGAAAAGCCAAGCAGCGAGCCGCAGTAAATCAGATTTTTCATTTGCCACAACGGAAAATTATCAGGCACCGATTCTTTCAATGACTGTTTTGCAAGAAGCGTTTCGCCGACAGTTGCAGAACTATCAGGCGATTTTTCCTGCTCTGCAGGTCTAGAGGATAGGATCTATCACCGGATCGGCCGCCCCCGCGAGCAGCACCGGCAAGTGACGCTTGTGAAGCGCCATAATCGATTGGCTCTTCTCAGTAGTCGCAACAATGGCACATTGGTTATTGTCGAATTTTACAACATCGGATGACGACATTTGGGCGAACATACCCTCGCGGCATCTTGGAACCAAGGCAGCGGTTGTCGATCACGTCACCTGCAACAGGCTCGTTGACGAGCGCGGTCCTAAAGCCTGTCGCGCAAAAGTGCACAGCGGTTTTGCGATAACGACACGCGAAATATCAGAAACTTAAAGCGCAAGGAGCGAATCTGAAAGATCGCGACGCGCTTTAGTTGGCCCTGATGTCCCGCGCCTGGCCCGATTCTCTCAGCTCTTCGACCGTCTTGCCGAGGCAGCTTCCGCCCTGTTCTGTGCCTACGGCCTTCGCCCCTCCGCCCAGGGTAATCGTCCCGGCGAAGTTGTCCGAGGCCAAGTAGGTCGCCGTGCCATCGGCCGTTAGCTTCGACAGGTAAAAGGCATGCTGCGTGCCCTTGTATTCGCAGGCGACAGCGAACGGAAACTGATCGAACAGATTGCCCTCCGCGAGGGCAACGGATCCGAAAGCCTGAGCGCTGGCCGCAACCAGCAGCGGTGTCAGAGACTTGGACATATTCGTAGAGCGTATGCGCACCATCGATCCCCCCAACCCGGTATAGATAAGGTGTCCGTCGAACATGATGGTGACGCCAAGCTCCCGCTTTGACAAGCCCGACAGGCTGCATTCGAACTCGGCAATGCTCGACCGCTGGTTGGCGGTCATCTCCGACCCAGGAGAACGGCGCGCGAACGCTGCCCCGGCGAACCGCCGGCTTGGCAAATTCTCTGAGCGGCCGTCAGGCCGGGTGGCTGAAGCGGGCGATCTGCGCACCCTTCATCAGGTTGCGGAAGTTCGATCCGCTCATGTGCACCAGCGTCCTGTGGTCGCCGCCCTCGAAGTAGACGTCGTTTACGTCGCCCAGACTTTCGTCGAGCAACACCGGCACGTCATAGGCCGAGCCTATCGGCGGCACCGCGCCGATATCGCAATCGGCGAAGAGGTTGCAGACTTCCTCTTCCGAAGCGAGACCGAGGCGCCGGTCCATCACGTCCTGCAAGGTGGAGAGCTCAACCCGGTGCGTGCTCGGCACAACGGCAAGCACGTACCCCATCTCGTGGTGGACGACCACGGACTTGGCAAGCCTGCTGCCGGGCACATGTGCCGCTCTCGCCGTCTGGCTGGTGGTGGCTGTGCGGTGATGGGCGACGGTGTCATAGGCGACACCCGCACCATCGATATAGTCTTGTAGTTTTCTGGCGATCGTCATCGTCGACACCCCTTCTTCCGTGGTGGCGCGGAAAGGTTATTGTCCTCCCATCCACCACGAAGTCAACGACGGACGGGACCGACGATCAGCGCTCGTCCTTCAGCATAGCAAAGGCCTGGTCACGCGCCGACATCTGGGCGACCGGCAGCGGCCAGGCGATCGCGAGCCGCGGATCCAGGGCATTGAGCCCGCCCTCGGCATCGGGCGCATAGGGTTTGTCGTGCAAATAAATCAGCTCACAATCAGCGGAAAGCGTCTGGAATCCATGCGCGAAACCACCGGGGATCATCATCGACCGGCCGTTCTCGGCGCTCAGCACCTCGCCATGCCACTGAAGATAGGTCGGAGAGTCCGGCCGCATATCGACGGCGACATCGAAGATTTTGCCCGCGAGACAGGAGACAAATTTCGTCTCGTCATGCGGCGCGCGCTGGAAATGCATGCCGCGAACCGTGCCTGCCACCCGCGTAAGCGTATGATTGATCTGGGCAATAGAGCCGCCGGCGCCAAAATCGGCGAGTTCCTCGCGGCAGAAGAAACGTGAAAAGAAGCCGCGATCGTCGCCAAAGCGCTGGCGTTCGACAACAATGAGACCCGACAGGGGTGTAGGAATACGGTCAAAACGCGACATTGAAACTTCCACGAGTGAGCGAGGCGCCCCCGCATTCCCCCCTTAAGAAACCGGCCTTGACCGTATTTGCAATTATCGACATGAAAGCGTTCACAGGAAAGCGTTACGAATCGACGAGGCTGCAAGATCGCGAATCGTGACCTGCGGCGTATCCGAATAAAGGGTAGCAGTTATGGCAGCAGCAGACGATCGTCTCGCATTCGAGGCTCACAAGAAGGAAATGTCGCTCGCGCTCGGCAAGGACGAGGACGCCTTTCGCCAGTCGCTCGAGACATTGGTGACGCTCGACAAATACGACTATGCCTATCTCTGGTCGTTCATGGGCGTGCCGATCATCCAGATGCCGGCCGATGTCATGGCGACCCAGGAAGTGATCTGGAACACCAAGCCGGACGTCATCATCGAAACGGGCGTCGCCCGCGGCGGTTCGGTGATCTTCATGGCCGCGATGCTGCAACTGATCGGCAAGGGCAAGGTCATCGGCGTCGATATCGACATCCGTGCGCACAATCGGGATTCGATCGAAAAGCATCCGATGTCATCGCGTATTACGCTGATCGAAGGTCCGTCGACGACCGCCGAGACGCTGGCAAAGGTGAAGGCGGAAATTCCTGAGGGCGCCTCGGTCATGGTCGTGCTCGACAGCGACCACAGCCGCGACCACGTGCTGGATGAACTGCGCACCTATGGCCCGCTGGTCACCGAAGGTCAGTACATGGTTGTTGCAGATACGGTCCTTGGATGGGCCGATTCATCGCAAACACCCACCAAACGCTCGAAAATCTGGCGCGCCGGTGACGAGCCCTATGCGGCGCTCAAGGCGTACATGGAAGAATCGACCCGCTTCGAGACCGATGAGGCCTTGAACGGCAAGCTCGTCCTTTCAAGCTCGCCGCGCGGCTATCTGCGCTGCATCGAAAAGTAGGGGCACGAAAAGAGCGGCTCGACCAGGCCTTCGTGCCGCTCGCCAACTCTCGATCGCGAAAACACGAACACTAGGCAAGTACCGGATGACTCGGAATATTGTCATCTCACAATCCATGTACTTTCCTTGGGTTGGGATGCTGGAGCAGATCAAACTGGCGGACGTGTTCGTCCACTACGACGATGTGCAGTTCTCGCGCGGCAGCTTCACAAACCGCGTACAGATCAAGACCCAGAACGGCGTCCGCTGGCTGACCGTGCCCTTGAAAGACCTTCGCATGGGGCAGCGGATCGATGAAGTGCTGATCGACAATCGAGACGACTGGCGGGCCCGCCACCGCGATATCCTCCGGCAGGCCTATATGAAGGCCCCCTTCGCCAAGGATATGCTGGAACTGGTCGACGATGTGTTCGCAAAGGACGCATCGACGATTGCGGATGTTGCACGCAATTCCATGCTCGCGCTTGCTGCCTACTTCAATCTGGACAGACCGAAGTTCGTCTCGTCGGACACGCTGACCATTGGCGGTGCGAGCAGCGAGAGAGTATACGACATCACTGCGCATCTCGAAGGGACGGTTTACATCACCGGCCACGGCGCACGGAACTATCTCGATCACGATCTCTTCAATCGCAACGGAATATCGGTTCAGTACATGAACTACGAACGTACACCCTACCCGCAGATGCACGGAGAGTTCACCCCTTATGTGACGGCATTGGACCTCGTCGCCAATTGCGGTACCAAGGGCGCAAGTGTCGTGCATTCCGAAACTGTCGATTGGAGGGAGTTTACCAAGTGAAATCCGAGAACCTGGATAACGTGGCGTCGGAATATCTTCCAAACGCAGTCACATCGATCGAGAACAATCTCATTCTCAACTGGTATCCGCAGCGCATGGTCGAACGCTTTGGCAAATGCCAATCGCTGCTCGATCTTGGAATTGGCCACGGCTACACCCCTCACCTTTTCAACAAGGTCTGCGACCGCCACGTAATCGTGGAAGGCTCGCAGTTCGTCATTGATCTTTTCAAGAAGAACAGCCCGGACTTTTCCGGCGAGATCGTCTTCTCCTATTTCGAAGACTTCGAAACGGATGAGCGCTTCGACGTCATCATCATGGGTTTTGTTCTCGAGCATGTCGACGATCCGGGCCTCGTCCTCGACCGGTTCCGGCGCTTCCTGAAACCCAATGGCCGTCTGTTCGCCGCGGTGCCGAATGCCAAGTCGTTGAACAGACGACTGGGCGTGGAACTCGGCAAGATCGACGACATCTACAGCCTGAACGCCAACGATCTGGCGCTCGGCCACAAGCGCCAATATTGCCGGGACACTTTCCGCGCCGAACTCGAAAATCATGGCTTCCGCGTGGTGCACGAGGAAGGCATCTATCTGAAGCCTTTGCCATTGCCCGTGTTGCAGACGCTGCCCGATTTCGAGGCCAATCTGCATGCCATGCTCAAGGTCGGCATTGAGTTCCCCGATCTTTGCGTCGGCCTGTTGATGGAAGCAGAATTGGCATGAAGACCGCCGCCATCATCGGCACGCGCTCGATGTTGGGGGGCCAGCTTGTCGCGCGCCTGCGGAACATGGGCGTCGAGACCATCAGTGTCGGCCGGGCGAAGACAGATGACATCGTCTTCGACATCGAAGGCGGCTCGGCAAAGGCACCGGATGGCCTGACCGCGGACGTGCTGTTCCATTGTGCAGCGAGCTTCGCCGACGACGGTCCATCGGGGATACAGCAAAACTTTGCGGCAAATGCCGCAAGCGCGCTTCACGTCGCCGAGCTCGCCAAACGGCTGCAGACCAGGGCGGTCATATACGCCGGATCGCTTTCCTCGGACGCGACGCTGGATGCGGCACCCCTGACATCCTACGGACTCACCAAGCAACTGGCAGAGCAAATGCTGGAATGGAGCTCGCAGAAACTGGGCTTTCGCTTCTGCAGCCTTCGCTTCTCGCAGCTTTATGACGTGGAGGGCCGCTGCTGCGCCCACCAGCCGTGGATGGGGCGTATCATCGCCTACGCGTCCCGTGGGCTCGACCTTCGCATGCCTGCTTCCCATGGTGTGCGCAACTTCCTGCACGTGCAGGACGCGGCAGATATGATGATCCGCGCGGCCGAAACGGGCATATCCGGTGTTTGCAATGCGGTTCACACGGAGGCGATGACCTGCGACAGGATCGCTGAAATCGCCTATGAAACCTTCGGGCTCGGGGGCAATGTCGTGATCGCGGCGGAGAAGGCTCCCTTTCGGAAGGTGAATTTTCCTGATGGTGCGGAAACACTGGCCGAGTTGGGCATGCCGCCTCTGATCACGATGCGAGACGGGATTGCCATGATCAAATCAGCCGGAACCGCCGAAGCATTCGGCCCGATGGACGTCAAGTAATGCACGACGACACAAAGCAATCGAAACAGCCGATTACGGTCGTGGTGACTGCGGTAGGCGCAATCATCGGCCAGGGTATCGTCGCGTCGCTCCGCCGATTGGAAGCACCGATCCGTATCATCGGCATCGATCGTGATGCCAATGGCATCGGTCGACACTTCTGCGACGACTTCGTCGCCAAGCCATCATGCGATGAGACCTCTCCCGTATATCTGGAGTTCTGGCTGGAACTGCTTCGGCGAGAAAACGTCGCACTGGTGCTACCCGGCCTGGAACTCGATGTCCTGTTCTTCAATGACAACCGTGCACGCTTCGAGGCGACCGAGACGCGCGTCGTCTTGAACAGCTCGCCGCTGATCGCGCTGGCGCAGGACAAATGGGACATGGGCGAGGCACTGCTGCAAGCGGACCTTCCGGCCATTCCGAGCACGCTTAGCCGCAGCCTGGAAGCTTGCACCCGCGAGCTCGGCCCCTTGCCGCTGCTGCTGAAGCCCCGTCGCGGCAACGGCTCCCGGGGAATAGCACTCCTGCGGGACGCGGCCGATTTCGATTATTGGACCCTGAAGAGCGCGGACGATTTCCTCATCCAGAAATTTGTGGGCAGCAACGACCAGGAATACACGGTCGGCGCGTTCGGATTTGGTGATGGCACGACGCTGCCGCCGATCGTCTTCAAGCGCAAGCTGTCCGTCGCCGGCAACACCCAATATGCCGAAGTCGTCGACGAGCCTCTCCTGACCGAGGCCGTGCGCAGGCTATCGCAACACTTCAAGCCGCTCGGACCGACGAACTATCAGTTCCGGCTGGAAGGCACGATCCCCTACCTGCTCGAAATCAATCCTCGCTTCTCGAGCAGTACCTCACTGCGTGCCGCCTTCGGCTACAACGAGGCGGCGATGGCGCTCGACTACTACGTTTACGGGAGAAAACCCGAAGCACCGGAGATCAAGACGGGCCGGGCCTGGCGCTACTCCGAGGACCTGGTGGTTCTATGATCGCCATCATTTCCGATATTCATGGCAACCTTCCCGCACTCGAGGCGGTGCTCGCACGCATCGACGAACTCGGCTGCAGCTCGATCCTGTCGCTGGGTGACGTCGTCGGATACTACGCTCAGCCGGGCGAGTGCGTAGACGTGCTGAAAGCACGCGGCATCGCAAACATCCTGGGCAATCACGATTATTACATCGTCAGCGGAGAAGGCTGCCCGCGATCGAAGATGGTCAATGACATCATCGAGTACCAGAGAGGCATCATTTCGGCCGATCAACGCGCCTGGCTCGCCGGATCGCAAACCTACGTCGTCGATGGATCGACCTATTTCGTTCACGGCAGCTGGCAGGATCCGATCGACGAATATCTCTACAAGGTTTCGGAGGCGCAGTTTCCCGACGGCTGCGAACGGCTTTTTGCCGGACACACCCATGTGCAGGTGCGCCTGGAGATCGGCGGCAAGGTCTTCTGCAATCCCGGCTCGGTCGGGCAGCCGCGCGACGGCGACCCGCGCGCCGCCTTTGCGACGCTCTCGCCGACAGGCATCGAACTCCACCGTGTCGCCTACGACATCGACAGGACGGCCCACCACATGCGGCAGGCGGGCTTCCCGGAGCGCTTTTACGAAAACCTTTATCTCGGCGCGCAGATCGGCGGCCGGATTGACAAGATCGTTGCCGCAGACGCAACCAACGACCGATCGGCTTGAGCACAGGCGACCCACATGACGAAACCTCGCATTCTCTACACCAAGCCCTCAATCACCGAACGCGAAGTCGCCTATGCCACCGATGCAGCGGCGAACGGCTGGGGCGAGCGCTGCTACGATTACATCAATCGCTTCGAGTCCGCCTTTGCGGCACATCTCGATGTCACCCATGCGATCTCGACATCGAGCTGCACCGGCGCGCTGCACATGGGCCTTGCCGCCCTCGGCGTCGGGCCGGGTGATGAAGTCATCCTGGCTGACACGAACTGGACCGCATCCGCCGCCCCGATCGTCCACCTCGGAGCAAAACCGGTCTTCGTCGATGTGCTCGCCGACAGCTGGTGCATCGACCCTGACAAGGCCGAAGCGGCCATCACGCCGAAGACCAAGGCGATCATGGCCGTGCATATCTACGGCAATCTCTGCGACATGGACCGCCTGCTCGAAATCGGTGCGCGGCACAACATCCCCATCGTCGAAGACGCAGCCGAAGCACTCGGATCGGAATGGCGCGGGCGCAAGGCCGGTTCGCTCGGCGCCTTCGGCGCATTTTCCTTCCACGGCACCAAGACCATGACGACGGGCGAAGGCGGCATGTTCGTCACCAGCGACAGCAAGCTCTATGAAAAGGTGCTGACCCTTTCCAATCACGGCCGGGCACGCGGACAAAAGAAACAGTTCTGGCCGGACGAAGTCGGGTTCAAGTACAAGATGTCGAACCTTCAGGCGGCCGTTGGCCTGGCGCAGATC
This sequence comes from Sinorhizobium sp. NFACC03, assembly GCF_900103435.1. Lineage (NCBI taxonomy): Bacteria > Pseudomonadati > Pseudomonadota > Alphaproteobacteria > Hyphomicrobiales > Rhizobiaceae > Sinorhizobium > Sinorhizobium sp. NFACC03. The sequence goes on along the minus strand of NZ_FMXF01000023.1, from coordinate 78,793 downwards.
GAACGCGTCAACGAACTGGTCGAGCGCAAGCGCGAGATCTTCTACGCCTACAGGGAACAGCTCGCGGGCGTGAACTCCATCTCCATGAATCCGGAACCGGAAGACACGAAGAACGGCTTCTGGATGCCGACGGTCGTCTTCGCGCCGGAAACCGACGTCACGCGCGAGAAGCTTCAGGGTGCTTTCGCCGCCGAAAACATCGACGCCCGCGTCTTCTTCTGGCCGCTGAGCTCGCTGCCGCCCTTCGAAGGTGTGTCGGCAAACACCGTTGCCTATGACCTTCCCGGCCGGGCGATCAATTTGCCGAGCTATCACGACATGACGTCTGACGAGATCGGCCGGGTCGTGCAGGTCCTGCGCGACTGCGCAGCACATTGATGGCCGAACTCAGCGAAGCGATAAGGCAGACCGGAATTTCTGCCTGAGCGCCCGTTTGTGCGTCTTGAACCAGGGGGCGACCCGGAGGTCCATGTGCAGCTCAAGCGCGCGCTTCATCGCCTTCAGCTCGGCGGCCGACCATTGTCGTTCTGCAATCATCTCAAGTGCAATTCGTTTGTAGCGCCTGCGCGCTTCCAGCAGGTCTAGCGGCGGCAGGTGGTAGTCGGCCTGACGCTTGATGCGCTGAATGAAACGCCCTTCCTGTGACAGGGCGACCGCATTGTCGAAAATCGCAGGCAGCAGCGCGAGATGGTCCGCAGCCCACGCGAACCCGTAGTCGGGAAGACGCCGCAGGGCCACGCCTGTGGCCTCTCGGCGCCATAGGCCGTAGAACCAGCTCGGGTGGCAGCCGAGAAGGATGTCGCGAATGCGCAGCGCTCGCTCCCCCGATAGCTGAGACGGCAGGCCGTAAAGTCGCTCGATCCGCTCCGGCAGCTCTACTATCCTCAACACCGGCGAAACGGCAAGCGAGGCATGCGGCTCCCTGTCCAACGCCGCGACGAGACCGGCAATGTGGATCGGATCGGCAAGGTCATCGTCGGCACGCCAGCAGAAATAAGGAGCGCTGCTCATAGCGTGCGCTCTGTGGAAGTTCTCAGTTGCCGAAACCGTCTCACGGTAGAATACATGCCGAAACCGCGTGTCGGTCTTCACGAAATCCGCGCAGATGTCGGAGGTGCCGTCGGTCGATCCGTTGTCCGAGATGAAGACCTCAAAATCCTCGAACGTTTGGTCCCGAAGGCAGGCGAGGCAGTCAGCGATGAAATCCGCGCCGTTATACGTTGGCAGCCCGATACCCACCCGCGCCATTTCCGTATCCTTCCCGGCAATTGATTGAGCCGGCAAATCGTGCAATGAACCGTGCGCGTCCGCCCCGAAAGTCGCGTTTCCGGCTGTGATAATTCGATCGCCTGGATTGTCAACATCGCACGAGCGATCCACGCGCAAGGTAGCATGGGTTATCTCAACGGGAGGAATGCGTCGCGCGCTGTACGCGCGTCACTGTGAGGTAGCTGCATGAAAGTCGTCATACTCGCCGGTGGTTACGGCACGCGCATCTCGGAAGAGAGCCATCTGAGACCCAAGCCGATGATCGAAATCGGCGGGCGGCCGATCCTCTGGCACATCATGAAGATCTATAGCCACTACGGCTTTTCGGATTTCGTGATCTGCCTCGGCTACCGCGGCTACATGATCAAGGAATACTTCTCCAACTACATCCTGCACTCTTCCGACGTCACCTATGACATGGCGACCGGCGAGACACTCTTCCATTCCAACAAGGCCGAGCCGTGGCGCGTGACGCTCGTCGACACCGGCACGGACTCAATGACCGGCGGGCGCCTGAAGCGCGTCGCCGATCACCTGGGCGATACCTTCTGCCTCACTTACGGCGATGGCGTTGCCGACGTGAACATCAAGGCGCTTACCGATTTCCATCGCAGCCACGGCCGCGAAGCGACCGTGACCAGCGTCATTCCGCCGGGGCGTTACGGCGCGCTTGCCGTCAGCGACGGGCGGGTTCAGAGCTTCATCGAGAAGCCCGCCGGCGACAACAACCGCATCAATGGCGGCTTCTTCGTCCTCAACCGGTCCGTGCTCGATCGCATCGAGGGCGACCACACCTCGTTCGAAACCACGCCGCTCGAAGGCCTGGCCAGTGACGGCCAGTTGATGGCCTTCCCGCATGACGGTTTCTGGCGACCGATGGACACGCTGCGCGACAAGAACCAGCTCGAAGAACTCTGGCAACACGGTTCGGCGCCCTGGAAAGTCTGGTCATGAGCCGGCTTGCCAACCCCGCCTTCTGGGCCGGCAAACGCGTGCTTCTGACGGGCCACACCGGCTTCAAGGGAAGCTGGGCGCGGCTCTGGCTGGCGCAGATGGGCGCCCGCGTTGCCGGCTATGCCTTGCCGCCTGCCGCTGAGCCGTCTCTGCACGCCCTGCTCGGGCCAAGCGAAACCGCAGGCGAACATCTGAGCGATATCCGCGACGGCGATACGCTTGCGACGGCCATCCGCCAGTTCGACCCGGAAATCATCCTGCATATGGCGGCCCAGCCGCTGGTGCGCGAAAGCTACCGGACACCGGCCGAGACCTTCGATGTCAACGTCATGGGCACGGTGCGCCTGCTGGAGGCGGCCCGCACGGCGCCCGCGCTCAGAACGATCGTCGTCGTGACCACCGACAAGGTCTACCGCAACGACGAAAGCGGCCGGCATTTTCCGGAAGAGGCCGCACTCGGCGGCCATGACCCCTACTCCGGCTCGAAGGCTGCCTGCGAACTGGTCGTTTCGACCTGGCGGGATTCGTTCCTGCGCGAGCGCGGCATCCGGGTCGCGACCGCCCGCGGCGGCAATGTGCTGGGCGGTGGCGACTTCTCCGTCGACCGATTGGTCCCCGATATCGTCCGAGCTGCACTATCGGGCGAGATGCTCGATATCCGCAGCCCCATGGCGACCCGGCCCTGGCAGCACGTGCTCGATTGCCTCAACGGTTACTTCGTCTATGCCGAAGCGCTGCACGAGGGCCAAACCGATGTTGCAGCACTGAATTTCGGCCCCTCCCCCGCAGAACGGCAGATCCCCGTGCGCGATGTCGCCGGCGCAATCCAGATCGCCATGGGTCTGCAGACAGGATGGCGCGACAGTTCGTCTGAGGATCGGCCCCGCGAAATGCAGACGCTCGGCCTCGATCCGGCCCTTGCGCTGAAGGCCTTGTCCTGGACCGCGCGGCTCTCGCAGGATCAGGCGATCGCCTGGACCGCGCACTGGTATGACGGCTGGCGTCGCGGCGGCTCCGCCCGCGACCTGACGCTCGGCCAAATCGACGCTTTCATGAGAGGCTAACGACTTCGATGCCCCACAACTGCCGTTTCTGTTCGACGCCGCTCACGACCGTCGTCGCCGACCTGGGATCGACGCCCTGGTCGAATTCGTTCCTGGAGCCGACAGAGGAAGCAATCGCGCGCGAACGCTCGTTTCCTCTGAAGGCCATGGTCTGCTCCGAATGCCTGCTGGTGCAGACAACGGAGACCGTGCCGGCCGACGAGATCTTCACCGACGGTTACGCCTATCTCTCGTCGTTCTCGACCAGTTGGCTGGAGCACGCCCGCCGTTACGCCGAGACCATGACCGAGCGCTTCGGACTCGGCAACGCGTCACAGGTGGTTGAGATCGCCTCGAATGACGGCTACCTGCTGCAATATTTCGTCGCCAAGGGCGTGCCCGTGCTCGGCGTCGAGCCCGCCGCCAATGCGGCACGGATCGCCGAAGACCGCAACGTTCCGACCGAGGTGGCCTTCTTCGGCCGCGAAACCGCGACGGCGCTCGTCAATCGCGGCATCCGCGCCGACCTGACCGCCGCCAACAACGTGCTGGCCCATGTGCCCGATATCGCGGATTTCGTCGGCGGCTTCGCCATCCTGCTGAAACCCGATGGCGTGGCGACGTTCGAGTTTCCGCATCTGTTGCGTCTCATGGAAGGCGTGCAGTTCGACACGATCTACCACGAACACTATTCCTACCTGTCGCTGGCCGCCGTCGAACGGATCTTCGCAAACGCCGGCCTGAAGGTCTTCGACGTCGAGGAACTCGCGACCCACGGCGGTTCGCTGCGGGTCTTTGCTCAACTGGCCTCCGGTGCGCGCGAAGCGACCGAAAGGCTAGCAGCTGTCCGCGAGAAGGAAGCCGCAGCCGGCCTGATGCGGATGGAAACCTACGCTGCCTTCGACGACCGGATCGCCGCCGTCTGCAAAGGATTTCAAGAGTTCCTGGCGCGTGCCAAGGCCGAAGGCAAGACGGTGGCCGCCTATGGCGCCGCCGCCAAGGGAAACACTTTCCTCAATGTCTGCGGCGTAAAGCCGGGCGACATTGCCTTCGCGGTCGACCGCAACGATCTGAAGCAGGGCAAGCTGTTGCCGGGCACCCATATCCCGGTGCACGCACCGGCCCACCTGCAGGTTGCGAAGCCCGATTATCTCGTCATCCTGCCGTGGAACCTGACCACGGAAATCGTTGCGGACAATGCCGCAATCCGCGACTGGGACGGACAGTTCGTCGTTGCAATTCCGGAGCTGAAAATCTTCTGATTCCCGGCGCCGGGCGGAGAAAATGTGGACATGCTTCCGCCCGGACCCCACACCAAGCAGCGAAAATCCATAATGTATATCGCCTGGGGTTGGTCTGCCCCAAATTTGACGTGTTCAGATTGAAATTCGGCGATGGCGTGGGTTCCAACAGTTGCAAATTAGCACCCTAAGGAGGTGCAATGTCCACTATTGACCTATGCCTTGTCGCCACCCGGCGACCGGATCTGCTTGCCCAGACGCTGGCCAGCTTCCGGGATAAGATCTTTCTCAGGCTCGAGCTGCGCGGCGCCTATCTCAACCTTGATCCGATCTTCGGATCGCCCGAGGATCACAGCGCTTGCGTCGAGATCTTCCGCAGCCACTTCCCCGACGGCATCGTCTTCCAACCGGAGAACCCGGGCTTCTGCGCAGCCGTCGCGAGACTCTGGTCGGCGACCAGCGCCGACTGGGTTTTCCATCTGGAGGACGACTGGATTGCCCTGAGGGACATGGGAGAGGAATTGCTGGCACCCTTTGCCGATCCGGCGATCACCCAGGTGTCATTCCATACGGCGGACCAGAACTGGGATATCCGCCGCAAGGGTCACTTCCACCGGCGAAACGAGTATGCGCGTTTCCTCGGGATCAAGATCCCGCTGTTTCGCACCTTCCCGAAATTCACAACGTCTCCCTCCATCCTTCGCGGCGGCTTTGCGCGCCATTGCGCCGGGCTGATGGATTTTTCTCGTGACCCCGAGAAGCAGTTCTATTCCGGCGTAAATCCGGCAATGGAAACCTACGTCGCCCGGTGCGGGAACTACATCTTCTCGCCTGAGGCCCGCCCGGTCATCAAGGACATCGGACGGGAATGGCGCGAACAGCGCCGCATCCGGAAGGTGATCACCGACTCGACCTCGATCTGGCGGCAAAGCGCGTAAACGCGCCGGCTCTACTGCATGTTTCCTTCAATCGTACCCGATTAAAGGACAAAAACATGCAGCACTTCAAAGTGCTACAGCGACCTTTGCGCGTCTGATAAGACGCGCGGCGCTGTAGGGCGCGGTTCCCCCCAACAAGGGTTACGCAAGCGGGATGCTCGTCCCGCTTGCGCTGGTACCGTCACGCGGTCGCGGCAGCGTCCTTGCGCTGGAACCCCTTGCTCGCCACCATCAGGCTGCGCGTATAGTCCTCGCCGATCCGCCCGGCGACGAGATCGCCGGAAGACAGGTACTCGACGACGCGCCCGCCCTGCATGACCGCCAGCCGGTCGCACATATGGGTGACGACGCCGAGGTCATGGCTGACCATGATGAAGGTGAGCTTGCGGTCGCGCCTGACCTGCTCCAGTAGGTTCAGGACCTCTGCCTGCACCGAAGCGTCGAGCGCCGACGTCGGTTCGTCGAGAAGCAGGGTCGAGGGCTCGAGGATCAGCGCCCGGGCAATGGCGATACGCTGGCGCTGCCCACCAGAAAGCTGATGCGGATAGCGGAAGCGGAACCCCGACCCGAGACCGACTTCGTCGAGCGCCTTGAGGATGCGGCGTTCGCCGTCCGCCACGCCGTGGATAGCCAAAGGCTCAAGCAGTTGCCGGTCGATCGTCTGGCGCGGGTGCAGCGAGCCGTAGGGATCCTGGAACACCATCTGCACGGCGCGATAGAAGGCCTTGTCGCGCTTGGCACCCTTGAGCACCCGATCATGGACGCGGATGGTACCGCCCGTAACAGGCGCAAGACCGGCGATTGCCCGGAGCAAGGTCGACTTGCCCGATCCGGACTCGCCGACGAGACCAAAGGATTCGCCCGGCGCAATCTCGACGCTAACGTCGTTCAGCGCCTTGAATTCGTCATAGGTGACGGAGAGATTCGAAACGGAAACGGCTGATGTCATTGAGCCCACTCCGGCTTGCGGTCGAGAACCGGCAGGGGATGGCGATCGGATCCGATCGCCGGCATGCAGTTCAGCAAACCTTGCGTATAGGGATGCTTGGCGTTGGCGAGTTCGGACGCAGCCAGTTCCTCCACGATCCTGCCGGCATACATGACAATCACCCGGTCGCAGAAGGACGAGACGAGCCTGAGATCGTGCGAGACGAAAATCAGGCCCATGCCGCGCTCGGCAACCAGCTTGTCGAGGATACCAAGCACTTCGAGCTGCACGGTGACGTCAAGCGCCGAGGTCGGTTCGTCGGCGATCAGCAGTTCCGGTCCGGCAACCAGCATCATCGCGATCATCGCGCGCTGGCCCATACCGCCCGAAACCTCGTGCGGGTAGAGATCGTAGACACGCTTCGGATCGCGGATCTGCACGGCCGCGAGCATGTCGAGCGCCCGCTCCCGGGCTTCGCCGCGGCTGACACTCTCATGCTGCCTGAGCGTCTCGACGATCTGCCGGCCGATGCTCATGACCGGGTTCAGCGAATATTTCGGGTCCTGCAGGATCATCGCGATGCGCTTGCCCCGGAGGTCCCGACGGACCTTTGGCGATGCCGAGAGCAAATCGATACCGTCGAAGGACAGTTGCTTGGCCGTCACCTGCGCATGGCCCGGCGTCAACCCCATGATCGCCCGGCCCGTCTGCGACTTGCCGGAGCCGCTTTCGCCGACGATGCCGAGGCGTTCGCGGCCGAGCGTGAAGGAGACGCCACGTACCGCCTCGATGAGGCCGGTACGGGTCGGGAACGAGACCTTGAGGTCTTCTACCGTCAGCAGCGTACTCATTGGCCGCTCTCCCGGGGATCGAGCGCGTCGCGCAGGCCGTCGCCGAGCAGATTGAAGCCGAGGCTGACGATCAGGATCGCAATGCCGGGCATCGTTGCAACCCACCACTGATCAAGGATGAAGCGGCGGCCCGAGGCGATCATCGCACCCCATTCCGGCAAGGGCGGCTGGGCGCCGAGGCCGAGGAAGCCGAGGCCAGCGGCCGTCAGAATGATGCCGGCCATGTCGAGCGTGACGCGCACGATCAGCGACGACATGCACATCGGCATCACGTGCCGGAAGACGATGCGGATCGGCGACGCGCCCATGAGCTGCACCGCCGAGATATAGTCCGAGTTGCGAACCGTCAGCGTCTCGGCGCGGGCAATGCGTGCATAGGGCGGCCAGGAGGTGATCGCGATCGCGATGACAGCGTTTTCGATCCCCGGTCCGAGCGCCGCGACGAAGGCGAGCGCCAGCACCAGCTTCGGGAAGGCAAGGAAGATATCGGTGATGCGCATCAGCACCGCATCGACCCAGCCACCGGCATAGCCGGCGACCGCGCCGACGATCAGGCCGATCGGCGCTGCGATAACAGCGACCAGCAGCACGACGGCAAGCGTCAGCCGCGAACCATGGATCAGCCGCGAAAGGATGTCGCGACCGAGATCGTCGGTGCCGAGCAGGTAGCCGGGGCTTCCTGGTGGCTGCAGCCGGGCGTTGGCAAGATCGCCGATATAGGGCGAGTGCGGCGCCAGGACATCGGCGAAGGCCGCAACGAAGACCAGCGCCAGCAGGATGATGAGGCCTAGAACGGCAAGCCTGTTGGCGGCAAAGCGCTGCCAGGTCATGTAGGCGCGGCCGAGACGGGCCTGGGTGCGCGACTGCGGGCGATCGGACAGCAGCCATTCGCGCCGCGTCATCGGGCGTGTCGGGGGACGTGTTTCGGTAACGGTGCTCATCGCTGGCGCGTCCTCGGGTCGAGCGTCCGGTAGAGAAGATCGGACAGGAGATTGATGCCGATGAAGACCGAACCGATGACGATGGTGCCACCAAGCACGGCGTTCATGTCGGCATTCTGCAGCGAGTTGGTGATGTAGAGGCCGAGGCCCGGCCAGGCGAACACGGTTTCTGTCAGCACCGAGCCTTCGAGCAGGCCGGCATAGGAAAGCGCAATCACGGTCACGAGCGGCACCGCCGCGTTTCTGAGCGCATGACCCCAGATGATACGGGTCTCAGAAAGGCCCTTGGCGCGCGCGGCGACGATATATTCCTGCTGCAGCTCATTGAGCATGAAGCTGCGCGTCATGCGGCTGATATAGGCGAGCGAGAAGTAACCGAGCAGCGACGCCGGCAGGATGATGTGGCGGAAAACGTCCCACAGCACGTCCCACTGCCGCTGCCAGAGCGCGTCGAACAGGTAGAAGCCGGTGATCGGCGTGAACGTATATTCGAAGACGATGTCGATGCGGCCGGGATAGGCGACCCATTTCAGCCGCGCGTAAAAGACCAGCAGCGACAGGAGCGCCAGCCAGAAGATCGGCACCGAGTAGCCGACGAGGCCGATGACGCGGACGATCTGGTCGGCGATGCTGCCCCGCTTGACGGCGGCGAGAACGCCGAGCGGCACGCCGAAGATGGCGCCGATGAGGGTGCCGAGCGTCGCAAGCTCCATGGTCGCCGGGAAGACGCGGCGGATGTCGGTCATGACGGGGTTCGTGGTCAGCACCGAAACGCCGAAATCGCCGGTCAGCGCCTGGCGGACATAGATGAAGAATTGTTGGTAGAGGGGCAGGTTCAGCCCCATCGCCTCGCGCGTCCTTTCGACGACATGCGTCGGCGCCCGGTCGCCGAGAACGGCCAGAACCGGGTCGATCGGGATCACCCGGCCGATGAAGAAGGTGACGGCCAGAAGGCCGAGATAGGTGGTGACGACAACGACAAGAAAGCGCAGCACGGCTGACACGATCTTGCCGGGACGGGCGCGTTTGCGCCCGTCCACTGTCCCTGTTGCGCTCATGCTCAAGGGAACGATCCTTTCGGTTTATTCCTTCGAGACGGCTTATTCTTTCGAAATTCCGGCGACGAAGTTGGTGTCGAAGCTCGGACCAAGCTTCAGGCCCTTGACGTTGCCGCGGTAGCCGGCGACTTCGGTCTGCTGGAAGATGATGACGAACGGGCTTTCGCCCAGAACGGTCTTCTGCAGTTCCTTGTAGGTCTCGGCACGCTTGGCGCTGTCGCGCTCGAGCAGAGCGTCCTTGGTCTTCTTCGTCAGCTCCGGAACGTCCCAGGCATTGCGCCAGGCAAGCGTCTTGTTCTTGCCTTCGTCGGAATTGTCAGGGTTGCTGGTGAAGGTTTCAGCGTTGGAGTTCGGATCGAAATAGTCCATGCCCCACTGACCGATATACATGTCGTGGTTACGAGCACGATACTTCGTCAGCGTCTGCTTCCCGTCGCCCGGGATGATTTCGAGCTTCACCCCGGCCTGGCCTAGCGTCTGCTGGAAGGATTCGGCAATGCCGGTGACCGGCTGGCCGTTGCGAACGTCCATGGTGACGGTGAAGCCGTCGGCAAGGCCGGCCTTCGTCAGCAGTTCCTTCGCCTTGGCGACGTCGAGCTTGTAGGGGTTCTCGTCGAGGGCACCCAGAACGCCCTTCGGCAGGAAGCTCTGGTGGATCTCGCCGATGCCCTTGATGAGCGTCGAGCCGATCGCATCATAGTCGACCAGATACTTGAAGGCTTCACGCACTTCAGGCTTGGCGAGGTTGGCGTTCTTCTGGTTGAGGCTGATGTAGTAGACCGTGCCCTTCGGCGCATTCGTCGTGGCGAGGTCGGCGTTCTTCGAAACGGCGTCGTAATCGCCCGGCTCGAGGTTGCGTGCGACGTCGATATCGCCCGCTTCGAGCGCCAGGCGCTGGCCCGAGCTTTCCTTCATGTGGCGATAGATGACGCGGGCGAGCTTGGCCTGTTCGCCATAGTAGTTGTCGTTGCGCTCGAGCACGATAACCTCGTTGGCGCGCCACTCGCGCAGCTTGAACGGACCGGAGCCGGCGTAGCCGGTCTTCAGCCATTCGTTGCCGAAGTCGTTGTCGTACTTGAAGTCGTCGCTCGGCGTGACCGCTTTGACGTGTTCGAGAACGAGTTTCTTGTCGAGGACTGCGCCCACGGTCGCCGTCAGGCAATTCAGAACAAAGCTCGGAGCATAGGGCTGGTCGACGGTAAAGACGAAGGTCGTCTCGTCGGTAGCCTTGGCCTTTTCCGTCACGTTGTCGCCGTTGAGGCCAAACTGGGTGAGGATAAAGGCGGGGCTCTTGTCGAGCTTGACGGCGCGCTCGAACGACCAGGCGACGTCCTCGGCGGTTACCGGGTTGCCGGAGGCGAACTTAAGGCCGGACTTCAGCTTGAACGTATAGGTCAGGCCGTCATCGGACACGGTCCAGCTGTCGGCGAGGTCGCCGACGACCTTGGTTGTGTCGTTGATGTCGAGGCGCACCAGCATGCTGTAGGTGTTGCCGGTGATTTCGGCCGCGGTCAGCTCGAAGGCTTCGCCCGGATCCATGGAGATGACGTCGTCGATCGCAAAGGCTTCGACCAGCGTGTCCTTCGGCGTTTCGGCAAAGGCCGGTGCGGTCGCGGCCATCACCATGGCAAGCGCCGCAGAAGCGGTCAGAAGACGAAGACGTCCATTGAGCTTGTGCATCATTTTTTGCAGTTCCCTCGTTTGCGCCCTTTTGGGCCCTTCTTCATGGGTTCAGGCGGCCTCGTGCCAAGCCTGCCCCAGAACTCTCCACCAGTTCTCCCGGCATATCTTTGCCAGTTCGGCGTCACCATATCCGGCGCCTCTCAACGCAGTAACGAGCGCATGGTTACCGGCTGCGTCAGCGATCCCCACGGGGATCGTTGCGCCATCGAAATCCGATCCGAGCGCCACGCATTCGATGCCCATGCGCTCGACCATGTAGTCGACATGGCGAACCATGTCGGAAAGCGGCGTCGCGGCATTTTCCTGGCCGTCGGCGCGCAGCATCGTTGTCGCATAGTTGAGCCCGACGAGCCCCTTGCTTTCGCGGATGGCGTCCAGCTGCTTGTCCGTCAGGTTGCGCGCAACCGGCGTCAGCGCATGCGCGTTCGAATGGCTGGCAACCAGCGGCTGGTCCGTGGTTTTCGCGACGTCCCAGAAGCCCTGCTCTGTGATGTGGGCGAGGTCGATCAGGATGCCCAGCCGGTTGCAGGCACGCACGAGTTCGAAACCCGCATCCGTCAGCCCCGGCGCTGTGTCCGGCGACTTCGGATAGGAGAACGGCACGCCATGGCCGAAGACGTTGTGGCGGCTCCAGACCGGCCCAAGCGAGCGCAGGCCGGCGGCATAGAAGGTTTCGAGCGCCGACAGATCCGCACCAATCGCCTCGCAGCCTTCCATGTGGAGCACCGAGGCGAAGACACCTTTCTCGACCGCTCCGCGGATTTCGGCGGTCGAGCGGCAAAGCTTCCAGGCCCCTGCCCGGTCGAGGCGAACGGCGATGTCGGCGAGCTCGATGGCGATCGCCAGCGACGGCAAGTGTTCGAGGGGCGCGGAGAGCGGCGTTTCGTAATGGCCGTTTTCATCCGGCGGCTGCAGGACCAGATCGCCCGAGGGCACGTAGATCGCCGAAATGCCGCCGATGAGGCCGCCCGCTTTGGCGCGCGGCGCGTCGATGTGGCCCTCGCCGATACCGTCGACGAATTCGCGGACCGGATCAGCCCCCTTTCGGGCGTTCTGCCACAGGCGCAGAAGCACGTCGTTATGGCCATCGAAAACCGCCTGCATTCCTGAATTCCTTCATCATTTCAGGGAGATCGAACGGAGCACCTACGGCCGCGTCCGGGGAAAGGTTGTGGCGATGCTAGTGAAAGGCCAAAGCCTTTTCAATGAATATCAGGGGGTTTTACCCAGGGCTGCCTGTAGCGAAATGTTGCATGATTGTCGCAATCTCGCCGTCAAACACAGCGGCGACAGGTGTGCAATGCCGATCAAGGGATGAAAATCTGGCGTTTCTAATGCAAGGAATTGGCTCGGTCCCGCTCGCAGGGATGTCGCACCGCATGATGCGGTACTGGGGGTTTGGTTGCTGCGTCCGTTTTCACTCGCAGGTTCGCAAGGGCATTGGAGCCGCATCGCCGCCACGCTCCTCCTCGCCGTAACCCTTGCGGCCTGTGCCGGTCGGCCGGTCGGCGTGCTCGTTCCTTCGGGCACGACGGGTGGCGCCTCCCAGGTCGACCTGATGGTCGCGACAACGCGCGCGCCCACGGCGGAACCGGGCGTGCTTTTCAGCGGCGAACGGTCGGACCAGCTTTCCCTGACGGAAATCGTCGTTTCAATTCCGCCGGAGAAAAACCGGCAAGTCGGCCAGGTGCAATGGCCGAAGAAGCTTCCGGCCAATCCGGAGCGCGACTTCTCCACGGTCAGCGTTACGCCATTGCGTGAGGGCAACGACGTCCAAAGCTGGCTGAAGGGTAACCTGCCGAAGAGCCGGCGCGTGCTGATCTTCGTTCACGGTTTCAACAACCGCTACGAGGACGCGGTCTACCGCTTTGCCCAGATCGTCCACGATAGCGGCACGGACGTCGCCCCCGTCATCTTCACCTGGCCCTCGCGGGCCAGCATCTTCGACTACAATTACGACAAGGAAAGCACCAACTATTCGCGTGACGCGCTGGAGGAACTGCTTCGGCGTGCGTCGAGCAATCCTCAGGTCGGCGAAATCACCGTCATGGCCCATTCGATGGGCTCATGGGTGACGGTCGAAGCTCTGCGCCAGATGGCGATCCGCGACGGACGCATCGCGCCCAAGATCACCGACGTCATCCTGGCATCGCCCGATCTCGACGTCGACGTCTTCGGCCAGCAGATCCGCGCCATGGGCGACAAGCGCCCGAAATTCACGCTGTTCGTGTCGCGCGACGACCGGGCGCTGACCCTCTCCAGGCGCATTTCCGGCAATGTCGACCGCCTTGGGCAGATCGATCCGACCGCCGAGCCCTATCGCACACAACTCGAACAGGCAGGTATCAGCGTCATCGATCTGACAGCGCTGAAGGGCGGCGACAAGCTCAACCACGGCAAGTTCGCCGAAAGCCCGGAAGTCGTGCGCCTGCTTGGCAACCGGCTGATCGCCGGCCAGACCGTGACCGATTCCGATGTCGGGCTCGGCGAACGTCTGGGCGCCGTCACGCTCGGCGCAACGCAGACCGTCGGCAGTGCCGCAAGTCTCGCGGTCTCGACGCCGATCATGATCTTCGATCCCAACACCCGCAAGAACTACGACGCACAGTTGCGCCGTCTGGGTCAATCGATGGAAAACACCGTCGGCTCAGCGGTGACCCCTTGGGTACCGCCGCAAAGCGGGGGAGCTGCCAAAAGCAGCTCCCCCGACCGTCACTCTCGTTAGACGGGCAGCTCGCGCCGCTCGGCTTCCGTCACCATCGCGAGGTCGAGCACCTTCTGCAGGTTCGCCGCGTGACGAAACCCGGGCTCTTCGGTCTTGCCCTCGCGGACTGCCGCAACGAAGCGCTCATAGTTGGTCAGAACCGTACCCGCGTCGACATCGCGCCAAGTCGCGGTTTCAACGTCAGTGCCGAGGCAGGCCCGGAGCGTCGAGCCATCGGGCGTGTGCACCACTTCGAGCGCACCCTTGTCGCCGTGCAGCCTGAGCCTGAGCTCGTTCAAGTGCCCGGTCGCCCATCGGCTGGCATGGACGACGCCCATGGCGCCGTTGCCGAACTCCGCCGTCATGACGAAGCTGTCATTGGCATCGAGATCATACTCGCCGATGCGGTTATCAGGTGCCTTGTCGAAGGTCTTCAGACGGGCGAAAACCCGCGACGCGTCGGTGCCGGCGCCGTAGCCGGCGAAGTCGAGAATGTGGATGCCGACATCGCCGAGCACGCCGTTCGAGCCGTGCTTGGTCGAAAGTCGCCACAGCCATTGCGATTCCGTTGCCCAGTCGCCCCAGGCCTTGGAGACGAGCCAGCTCTGCAGATAGGACGCCTCCAGATGCCGCAACTGGCCGACATCACCTGCGAGCACCATCGCCCGTGCCTTCTGCAGCGGCGCGACATTGCGATAGGTGAGGTTCACCATCGTCACCAGGCCGGAACGCTCGGCCGCGTCCGCCATCTCCGCCGCCTTGGCGTAGTTTTCCGCAAGCGGCTTTTCGCAAAGCACGTGCTTGCCGGCGGCAAGCAATGCTAGCGTCGTCGGGTGGTGCGCCTTGTCGGGCGTCACGTTCGTCGCCGCATCGAACTTGCCCCAAGCGATCGCCTCGTCGAGCGAGGTGAAGGTCTCGGCAATGCCGTGCTTGTCGGCAAAGGCACGCGCACGCTTGGGGTCGACATCGACCGCGCCGACCATCTCGACGCCTTCGATTTTGGCAAAGGCCTGGGCATGGCTGTTCGCCATGCCGCCGGTTCCAACTACAAGAAGACGCATGATGCTCACCTGTATCCTGCTTCGCCGGCCTGGTGCAGCCGGGGGCCACGCTCGACGATCGGCTCCAGCGCCTTTTCGACCGGCACGTTCGGCGCATCGTGGATCGCCGTGTAGCGGTTATCGGCGTTGTAGGCCCACTTCACCGAATTGCGCAGCACCTTCTGGACATTGGCGTCGTGATAGGTCGGGTAGGTCTCATGACCGGGGCGGAAATAGAAGATGTTGCCGGCGCCACGGCGCCAGGTGAGCCCCGAACGGAACACTTCGCCGCCGGCAAACCAGGAGATGAACACGGTTTCGAGCGGCTCGGGCACCGAGAACTGCTCGCCATACATCTCCTCGTTCTCAAGTACGAAGTTCTCGTCAAGCCCCTCGGCGATCGGATGGCGCGGGTTGATCGCCCAGACGCGCTCGCGTTCGCCTGCCTCGCGCCACTTCAGTGCGCAGGGCGTTCCCATCAGGCGCTTGAAGATCTTGGAGAAGTGGCCGGAATGCAGCACGATCAGACCCATGCCTTCCCAGACGCGCTTGGCGACCCGCTCGACGATTTCGTCGCTGACGGCGCCGTGGTCCTTGTGACCCCACCACAGAAGCACATCGGTATTGGCAAGGCGCTCGACACTCAAACCATGCTCCGGCTCCTGCAGCGTCGCCGTCGTCGCCTCGATCGCGCTTTCCGTGTTCAGCGCCGCCGCGATCGTGTTGTGCATCCCGTTCGGATAGATGCTGCGGACCACCTCGTTGGTCTGCTCGTGGATATTCTCGCCCCAAACAACTGTTCTGATAGGCACGTTCATTCTCCTTAGCGTTTGCCCTCACGGGCATGTCGTCCTGCGATTGATGGGGTCGCCAGGAATTGGCGACCCCGAAGCTCCAGGTTCGCCTGAGCTTTCAGGCAGCCCCTCTCATGGGCGCACGACCCAAAGCCAGCCCCGCCGCATCGAAGCGGTGAATGTTGTCGCCGGCCGGCGAGATCTGCACTGTGTCTCCCGGCTGGTGGTGCGAGGTGCCGCCTTCCCGGACGATGACCGGTTCCGCGGCACCGATGTCGAGATAGATATAACTGTCGGATCCCAGCATCTCGGAGTGCACCACCGTCCCTGACCACCTGCCGTCGCCCGACCTGATCTCCAGATGCTCGGCCCTGATGCCGATCGTGTGGGCGTCATAGGGAGCAGCAAGAGCACCAGAGAGAAAGTTCATCTTCGGCGAACCGATGAAGCCGGCGACGAAGACCGAGTTCGGGCTCTCGTAGAGTTCGAGCGGCGTGCCAATCTGTTCGACCCGGCCATCTCGTAGCACGCAAATGCGATCAGCCAGTGTCATCGCCTCGACCTGGTCGTGGGTGACATAGATCATCGTCGTGTTGTGCATGCTGCGATGCAGTTTCGCGATCTCGATCCGGGTCGCAACCCTAAGCGCTGCATCGAGATTGGAGAGCGGCTCGTCGAAGAGAAAGACCTTGGGATCGCGTACGATCGCACGACCGATGGCGACGCGCTGGCGCTGGCCACCCGAGAGCTGCCGCGGCAGCCGCTGGAGATAGGGGGTCAGTTGCAGCATCTCCGCTGCCGCCTCGACGCGTTTCCTGCACTGCTCCTTATCCTTGCCGGCGAGTTGCATGCCGAAGGACATGTTCTCGAAGACGGTCATATGCGGGTAAAGCGCATAGGACTGAAACACCATCGCGATGCCGCGCTTGGACGGCGTCAACTGATTGACCACCTGTCCGTCGAAGGAAAGCGTGCCCGAAGAGATGTCTTCAAGCCCGGCGATCAGGCGCAGCAGCGTGGACTTGCCGCAGCCGGAAGGTCCGACGAAGACCATGAACTCGCCGGCCCGGATATCCATGCTGACGCCCTTGATCACCTCGAAGGCACCGAAGGACTTGCGGATGTTGCGCAATTGAAGCTCTGCCATGTTTTTTCCCTTTATCCTTTGACGCCGCCGGCCGTGAGCCCGGATATGATCCGCCGCTGAAAGATCAGCACGAGGATAACCAGTGGCACGGTGACGATGATCGATGCGGCCATGATGTTGCCCCAAGGGACTTCGTACTCACTGCTGCCGGACAACAGCGCGATCGCGACCGGCACGGTGCGCTGGCTGTCTGATGACGTGAAGGTCAGCGCGAACAGGAACTCGTTCCAAGCGGCGATGAAGGCGAGCAGCCCCGTCGTCACCAGTGCCGGCCACATCAGCGGCATGAACACGCGCGTGATGATCACCCAGGGCGTCGCACCATCGACGATCGCCGCCTCCTCGATCTCGACCGGCAGATCGCGCATGAAGGTGGTCAGCACCCAGACGGTGAAGGGCAGCGTGAAGATCATGTAGGAAAAGATTAGCGCCAGGGGGGTGTTGAAGATGCCGACGGCGCGGATCAACTCGAACAGGCCGGCAAGCACCGCAATCTGCGGAAACATCGACACCGACAGGATCGTCAGGAGCAGAAGTCCGCGCCCGCGAAACCGCACCCGCGCCAGCGCATAGGCGGCGGTAACCGCAAGCAGCAGCGACACGCAGACTACGATGGTCGCGACCATCAGCGAGTTGGCGAGGTTGCGCAGGAAGCCGCTGCTCGTGACGATGCCGGCGTAGTTGTCGAAGGAGATCTCGGTCGGCCAGTAGTCGACCCGGAACAGCGCCGTTCCGGATTTGAAGCTTGTCAGCACCGCGTAGTAGAACGGGAAGACGGCCATGATGATGATGGCGGCGACGAGGGCGTAGAACGCCGTGCGCTTGGCAAAGGTGGCAACCATCAGCGCTCTCCTCCTTCGAGGTTGACGCGGCCGAACCACATGTAGGCGACGGTGATCGCCGCAATGATCAGAAACAGCATCGTCGAGGCGGTGGCGCCATAGGCGAACTTGTCGAAGTCGAACAGGTTCTCGCGCGCCAACACCGACATCGTCTTGGTCTGGGCGTTGTTGGGCGTCAGCACGTAAATGAGATCGAAGATGCGCAGCGCATCAAGCATGCGGAAGATCACGGCGACCATCAGCGCTGGCCGGATCAACGGCAGCGTCAGCCGCCAGAAGACCTTCAGCGGATGCACGCCGTCGATCTTGGCCGCCTCGTAAATATCCGTTGGCACCATCTGCAGGCCGGCAAGGATGAGCAGCGCCATAAACGGCGTCGTCTTCCAGACGTCGACGATCAGCACCGCGACCATCGCGGTCTCCGGATTGGCCGTCCAGGCGATCTTCTGGCTGATCAGGCCGAGGCCGAGCAAAAGATCGTTGAGAATGCCGAACTGGTCGTTGAGCATCCAGGCCCACATCTTGGCGGAAACGATGGTCGGGATTGCCCAGGGAATGAGGATCGCGGCGCGCACCAGCCCGCGGCCCGGGAAATGGGCGTTCAGCACCAGAGCAACGATCAGGCCGAGCACCGTCTCGATGGTGACGGAGACGGCGGAAAACTTCAGCGTGTTCCAGACGGCATTCCACCAGGCCGGATCGGCAAGCAGCCCGTTATAGACCGTTCGCCCGCTCTTCAGCGTGATCCAGCTCAGATAATTCTTGAAGCCGACGAACTCGGCACCCTCGAGGTTGGTCAGCGACGCGTTGGTGAAGCTGAAATAGACGGTGCGTATGAGCGGCCACCCGGCGACGAGCGCGAGCACCAGCAAGGTCGGCGCGAGAAAGATCCAGGCGGAGCGAATGCGGCTGGCGTTGAGGTCGGAACGGATCCCTGCCTGTTGTCCGAGGACGGAAGGGGGATCTGCGAGTGAAAGATCGGTCATTGTCTTGGCTCACTCTTGCCATTCGGCGCGCGGCCGAGCGGTTGGCCCGAGAGGAACGACGCCACCAGGCAATTCCAGGAAAGTGTGAAGCGTTTTCCCATCCAGAATTGCTTGCTTTCAAAGCACTTGTTCAGAGCGCTGGGCGTCGTCGGCGATTGCTCGGTGGAGCGAGGGAAGGCCCGGAGGCGCTCCCCTCGCCCCCGGGAGGATTACCAGCTATCGCCCTTCATCTCGGTGAGCTCGACTTCGAGCAGTTCCAGGTTTTCCGCAGCCGTGCCGTTGCCGGAGAGCGAGTTATGGACCGCATTCCAGAACTTGGCCGAAACCTCGTTGTACTTGACCTTGGTGACCGCCGACGGGCGCGGCACGGCGCTCTCGAAGATCGGCTTCCATGCCGGCATGAACGGCTGGGCCTTGGCGACCTCCGCGTCGTCGTAGAGTGCGGCAATCGTCGGCAGATTGGAGAGCTCGATCGCCCTGCGCTTCTGCACCTCTGCCGAGGAGAGGAATTTGGCAAGCGCGATCGCTGCTTCCTGGTCGTCGGAATATTTGGAGACGGCGACGTTCCAGCCGCCGAGCGTCGAGGACGGCTGATCGCCATCGGTCGCCGTCGGCAGCGGCGTCACGGCAAACTTGCCTTTCACCGCGCTGTCGTCGCCATTGCCGAGCGCATAGGCATAGGGCCAATTGCGCATGAAGACGGCATTGCCCGTCTGCCAGACGCCGCGTGATTCCTCTTCCTGATAGGCGAGCACGCCCTGCGGCGAAATCGTGCCGACCCACCCCTTGATGCGGTCGATCGCTGCGGCCGCCTTCTCGTTGTTGATCGAGATCGTGCCATCAGGCTCGACGATCTGGCCGCCGCCGGACGATTTGATCCATTCGAGCGCATTGCAGGTCAGCCCTTCATAGGCGTTGCCCTGGAAGACGTAGCCCCAGAGGTCAGCCTGGCCGCCGGCGCGTTCCTTCTCCTGGATTTCCTTGGCGGTCGTCGCCAGTTCATCCCAGGTCTTCGGCGGCGCCTTGCCGTACTTTTCCAAGAGGTCTTTGCGATAGAAGAGCGCCGGCGCATCGGTGAAAGCAGGCAGGGCCACGAGACGGCCGTTGACCGTCTGCGAGGCGATGATCGACGGGAAGTGCTGTCCGGCGACATCCTTCGCCGCCTCCGTCAAGTCGACGAACTGGTCGGCAAGCTGCGGCGCCCAGACGACGTCGGTCTGGTAGACGTCCACATCCTTGTTTCCGGCGGCGAGCCATAGACGGTACTGGCTGAACTGCTCGCTGCTCGACGGCGGCATGGTGACCAGGCTCACCTTGTGCCCCGTCTGCTTCTCGAAGATGGCGAGCTGCTCGCGGATGAAATTGACGTTCTTGCCGGTCGTGTTGGCGGCGAGCGAGAGCTCGGCGGCGCTGGCCGTTCCGGCTGCAACGATTGCGGCACAAAAACTCAGGGCATTGAGCATGGTTGTCATTGGGTCGACTCCTCCTGTTCCCCCTCCACCGCACGAAAGCTCCTCAGCAAATTCGAAAGCGGTTTGGATTGAAAAAAGTTGGCAGAAGACGGAAAAACTGTCAATCCATACATCAGAAAAAGTCGTTCGGCCGTGAATCATTTAAAATAATTATTTAATTTCAATATTATAACGGATGAGGAGAAATTTCACCCGCACCTAACAACAACCCATAAAATCAAAGGGGAACTGCATTAATTTAAAACGGTTTGGTAAAATTCCATCGTGGTTCGAGGCGCTGCATGCACGCGACAAACCGATTGTTACCGGCAACGAAGGTGTATACTTCTGGGACCGGGCTAGGCTGAGGAAACGCATACCGAATGAAACTGAGGGAGTTCGCACAACAACTGGGCCTTTCGCCGACCACCGTCAGCCGAGCGCTGAGCGGCTATCCCGAGGTCAGCGAAAAGACGCGCAAGCGCGTGGCCGAAGAGGCAACTCGCCTTGGCTATCGTCCGAACATCAATGCCGTGAGGCTCGCTACCGGTCGCGCCGGTGCGATCGGCGTCGTCATGGGGCGCTCCGGCGAATTCCATTTCTCCGAATTCATGGGCGGCCTGGCCGAGCGGCTCGGCACCGAGGACATCGACATCCTCGTCAGCCCGATGGATGACAAGAACCCTACGGGCGAAATCCAGCTTTACAGCCGGCTCGCCGTCAGCGGCCGCGTCGACGCCGTGATCGTGCATTCTCCCGAGCCGAACGACGAACGCATCGCACTCCTGCACAAGCTCGGCATGCCCTTTCTCGTCCACGGTCGATCCGATATCGACGTGCCGCATGCGTGGCTCGATATCGACAATGAGGGCGCCATCCGCCGCGCGACCTCGCATCTCATCGATCTCGGCCATCGCCGCATCGCCATGATCAACGGCAGGCAAGGACGCACCTTCTCGCTTCACCGCGACAAGGGCTACCGCGACGCGCTCCAGGCGCGCGGGCTCCCGTTCGATCCGCGCCTCGTTGCCCACGGCAACTTCACCGACGAACTCGGCTTCCGCTTCGCACGCTCCTTCCTGGAACAAACGCCGCGGCCGACGGCCTTCGTCGCAGGCTCGATGATGACGGCCCTCGGCATCTATCGGGCGGCGCGGTCCATAGGCCTGGAAATCGGTCGCGAAGTCTCGGTCATCGCCCATGATGACGTGTTCCCCTACCTGACGGCGGAAAACATGGTGCCGTCGCTCTCGGCGACGCGCTCTTCGATGCGCGCGGCCGGCGCACGCTCGGCCGATCTCGTGCTGCAGCTTCTCTCAGGCAGGCCGACCGAAGAGGTTCACGAACTCTGGCCGGTGGAACTGATCCTGCGGGAATCGACCGCACCCCCGCCAGAGGGCGCCTGAGGACTGGCCGCCGACCGCCTCAATGGAAGGTGGACTTGGAGAACAGGTTGAGCACAACCACGCCGGATATGATGAGGCCCAGCCCCAGGATCGCCGCCAGGTCGAGTTTCTGCCCAAAGGCGAAGTAACCGACGAGCGAAATCAAGACGATGCCGAGCCCGCTCCAGACCGCATAGGCGATGCCAACAGGGATGAAGCGCAGCGTATAGGACAGGAAGAAAAAGGCGATCGCGTAGCAGACCACCATCAGGACCGTCGGCCCCAGGCGGGTGAAATGCTGCGCTGCCTGCATCGCCGAGGTGCCGAGCACTTCGAAGACGATCGCCGCAACCAGGACGGTATAGAGCATGGCGGGGTTCATCGGGGACTCCATCCGGGTTACTGCGCCGAAAGCGCCTTGAGATTTTCAGCCAGACCGGCCCGCGCCTCGGCATCGAGATCGTGGCTCTGCATCAGATCCGCCAGCCAGACGCCGTCGCAGGCAAAGCGGGCAAGCACGCAGCCGGTCGAGGCGTCCGTTTCTGCGAACTCCGCCGAACGCCGGCTGACCCAGTCGCGCCAGCGGCTCTTCAGATGCGGCTCGGCAATGAGCGCGATTGTCAGCATGCGCCAGCCCGGCACGTCGGTCGTCGGATCAAGCGCGAAGCAGACGTCGATATAGGCACGGGTAAACCGCCCCTTCGCCACCGGATCGTGCGCCATCGCCGCCTCGATCTCACGATCGAACCGCGTCACCAGGTCGTCGAACAGCCCATCGAGCAGAGCGAGCTTGTTCGGGAAGTGGTGCAGCAGCCCACCCTTGCTGACGCCTGCCGCCTGCGACACGGCATCGAGGGTGATGCCTGCCACCCCCTGCTCATGCGAAAGGCGTGCAGCAACCTCCAGCAATTGCTGGCGCACCTGTTCCGGTTGTTTCTTGCGGCGATGAGCTTCGGCCATGCCCCATAAAGATACCGTCTGGACGGTTTGTCAAGAGGGACCTTGATCGACCGCGATGAAACGCCGCAAACCGGTACTCTGAAAATCGTTGTCCGCCCCGTCGCCGCACGCTAGGACCGCAGGGAATGAAGGACGCGAGCATGGCGGAAACGGAAACCACGACCCTCTACGAAGCGATCGGCGGCGACCCGACAGTTCGCGCGCTGACCCGCCGCTTCTACGAGTTGATGGACACGCTGCCGGAAGCGGCACGATGCCGCGCCGTGCATCCGCCCGACGTTTCGGGCAGTGAAGAGAAATTCTACGAGTACCTGACCGGCTGGCTTGGCGGACCGCCTATTTATGTCGAGAAGCGCGGCCATCCGATGCTGCGCCGCCGCCATTTCGTCGCTGAGATCGGCCCCGAGGAGCGTGACGAATGGCTGCTCTGCTTTACCCGAGCGCTTGAAGAAGCGATCGCCCATCCGAAGCTGAGGCAGATCATTCTCGACCCGATCACCCGCCTCGCCCTTCATATGCAGAACAAGGAATAGCCGTGATGTCGCACAGCGGATTTCGCGCAACGACGCTTTTTGTTGCCGGTTTGATGGGCCTGACCGGCGTTGTCAGCGCGGCCGCCGCTTCGCACGGCGACGATCCAAGATTGCTCGCCGGCATTTCCGCGATGTGCCTGGCGCATGCCCCGGCCTTGATCGCGCTCTACGCAGCCTGGCCGAGCTTTCGCACGGCGGCCGCTGCGGCCTTGCTGATTGCAGTTGGAACGGCGCTGTTCTCGGCGGATCTCGCCATGCGCCACATCTCGGGTCACGGCCTGTTCCCGATGTCCGCTCCGCTCGGCGGCACGACGATCATGGCGGGCTGGCTTGCCGTTTCCCTCGGCGCCTTCCTGCCGCGAAAGACAGCCTGAGAAAAAAATTCACCTCCCGAATGGACCCATTTGGGAGGTGAATGGCATATAAAATCAAAAATTTACGCGGCCGATCGTGCGCGAGGCCGCCTGATCAGGCGCCTTCGACGGCCGAAAAACCTTCGAACTTCGGCGGACCGAGATACATCGCCTTATTCTCGCCGGCATTCCTGTGCGCCGCGCGAAAATTCTCAGACTTCGTCCAGGCTGAAAACGAATCCCTGTCCTTCCAGACCGAATTCGAAACGAAGAGCGTATAGCCCTCCTCCGGCACGCTGTCGCCGCGCAGCAGGTGGAAGGAAACGAAGCCGGGCATTTCCGAAAGGCTGGAATCGCGCCCCTTCCACACGGCTTCGAAGGCCTCTTCAAGGCCGATGGCGATACGGAAACGGTTCATGGCAACGTACATCTTGGTCTCCTACAGCGACCTTGAACTACTGCATAATTCCGGACGGAAAACCGCTTCGCACTTTTCCTGGAATTGCTCTCTTACTGAAAGGCGCAACTCCGGACGGAAAACCGCTTCGCACTTTTCCTGGAATTGCTCTTATGCGCTTTCCTTCTTGCGGGCGGCATCGTTTGCAGCCCGCGGAAAGGCGAGAATAGTTCCTTCCTTCGGCTCTGCAAGACCGAGAGGGTCGCGAACCGGCGGGCGCGTCTGCCAGGTTGGAAACTCGGCGACGTTGGCGTCGTCCAGCATGCGCGCGCGGCGCGTCAGGATCTCGTAGAGTTCAGGCACCAGGCCATCGCCATGCTGCGCCGCCAGCTTGTGCAGACCGATCATCATGCACAGGTCAGGACGTTCTTCGTTCATTGTGCAAACTCTCGTCTTGTCTTGGGAGGGTTACCGCTCGTCGCGGCTGGCGGTGAGGTCCTGAAGTGCCCGCTCCAGGCTCGATTTCGAGCCGTTGCGCAGCGGCACGAAGGCCTTGCCCCACTTCTTGCAGCCGGTCTTCACGCGAAGACACGCGTCATGGCTGATGCAGTCGATCGGGCAGAAGACGCAGTCGACCGACGGCAGCACCCGGTCGATGCGGGAAACGGCTTCGCGCAGGCCGCCATCATGGTGAAGCAGCTCAGCGCCAAACGAGCTGGCGATTTCGCGTAAGTGCGCCACCTGACAATCGCGGCCGCCGACATAGAGAAAACTGCGCCCTTCGAGCGTTGCCTTGCCGGCCTCCTGGCGGGCTTCGGTCGGTTCTGAACCCGAACGACCCTTGCCATTTTTCGCCGCATTCTGGTGACGCTTGCCGCGCATGCAATCCTCTCCGCGTGATCGTGCGACAAGGGCCTTCAAGGGGCAGCCGGTCGCATCGGGACATCATCTCGACACACGCCCTTCGGCTGCGTGACGAGGGCAACCTATTAAACTTGATAATCCGAGTAAAGTATAAACATGAGTTTTATCATCATATTTCTTTCGCCAAATCCCGGCCCGCACAAATGAGCATACGGAACGGCGCCCGCCTCAGCGGACGCTGGCAACCATCGGAACGATGAAGGATTTGGAGCTCGGCCCCCCGGCAGGAAAGGCCGGGAACGGCGCCGCATTGCGCACGGCATCGACGGCTGCGTCGTCGATGGCGGGAGAACCTGAGCTGCCGGCGACGTTTACCCGGGTCAGCTCACCGTTGGCGGTCAATGTGAAGCGGACGGTCGCCGTGCCGGAAACGCCTTCGCGCCTTGCCGAAGACGGCACCTTGAATCTCCGCATGATCTTCCTGCGGACCTTGCCGTCATAATTTTCCATATTGGCATTGCCGACCTCGGATGCGCGGCTATTGCCGGTCGCGGCTGCGGCACTGCCGCTTTCCTGGCCGTCCTGCTTGCCCTTGACCTGGTTCTGCGCCTGCTCGCCCTTGTCACCCGTCTTCTTGCGGGTCACTTTCTTCTTCTTGACCGGCTCCTTCTTCGGTTCCGGCTTTTCAACCTTCTCCTTCTTGGGCTCTTCGATCTCGGGCTTTTCTTCAGGCACCACGGTTTCGACCGGCGCAACACTCGCCGTCACGACGGCCTCGGCGACCTGAAGGGTCGGCATCTCTTCAGCCGGCAAAATCACGTCAGCCTCGGTCGCGGTCAGATCATGCGGCTGTTCGGCAACGATTTCCTGAGTTGTCGACGTGAGATCTTCAAGGGGCGATATCTCCTCCGGCTTGACCTCATCCGGAACGTCCTCGGTCGGCTCGACGATCTCCGCGGGATCGCCGGATTGTAGTGTCTCTTCAAAGGCATCGCCAAGGATCGCGACCTCGGTCGCCTCTCCGCCGAGCATGAGGGCATGCTCTTTTTCCGGCGGCCTTGGGCCAAACAAGGTAGCAAGCACGACGCCATGCGTTGCAAGCGAGATGATGGCGGCCCCAGCCCAGATGACGATACGCTTCATTACAGCCTTACCTTCGCCGCACCGGGCAGCGCAAACTTCACGCTCCGAAGGAGCGGCCTCACTTAGCCCTTGAGTTCCACCGCCGACTTCGAGCCGGTCTTGATCCCGCTCATGCAGGCGCCGGGCTGCACGCCGTTGCCGACGCAGGCCGGCGCATCATTGATCAACAGGCTCTTCACCGCATCGCAGTTGGTGCCGGGGAGATCAAACTGGCGAACCTTGGTCTTGCCGGCGGGCAGATCGCGGAAGTCGAGCACGGCCATGCGCTCGACGAGGCCCTTCTGGTCGAAGATCACGAACTCGAAGGAAACCTTGCTCAGCGACTGCGCAAGCGCGTTGCCGGCGACAAAGGTGAGCTTGCAGCCCTTCTGCGACGGCGCGACGTCGTTCAACTCGATCGTCAGCCCGAGGGCGGGCACAGCCTCCTGAGCGTTGACACTGCCCGCAGCAATGAAGGCCGCAAGCGCAACGGAAACAATTGGAAGGCTGGAAAACTTCATATCGACATCACCCCAAAGGTTGCAGCGAACCACCGAACGAGACCCGCACGCCCTTGTCCACAAGCCGGCAACAACTAACTTGAGTGCATAAGTCCGGTATTGCGTCCATAAATAAATATGAGTAATGAAGTCAAGATAGTAAACGAATTGCACGGCAGGAAATGCTGGAAAAACAGCGCGGCCTGCCCTCTCGAAACGGCCAAACGCAGTGACCAACGACAGTGACCTTGCACGCCCATCCGAGCCGCCGATCCAGGCCGGGCGCGCGCAGCGGATTATCGAAAGTCGCGAACTTTTCGGCAGCGAAAACGAGATCCTCATTTCCCACGACGGCGCGATCTACCGCATGAAGATCACCCGCCAAGGCAAACTGATCCTGAACAAATAGGCAGATGAAAATGACCGAGAGCCTCCGCCCCACTGCTTCCGAAATCCGCGCCTACCGCGCCGAGAACCCGAAGATGCGCGAGCGTGATATCGCAGCCCAGCTCGGTGTTTCCGAAGCCGCTCTCGTTGCTGCCGAATGTGGGCTGACCGCCGTGCGCATCGATGCCGATGCCAACCGCTTCCTCTCTCGCGTCGAGGAACTCGGCGAAGTCATGGCGCTGACCCGCAACGAAAGCGCGGTCCACGAGAAGATCGGCGTTTACGAGAAGATCACCACGGGCGAGATGGCGAGCATCGTGCTCGGCGAGCAGATCGACCTCCGGGTCTTCCCGAGCGCCTGGGCACACGCTTTCGCCGTGACGAAGACAGACGACCAGGGTGAAGCCCGAAAGAGCCTGCAGTTCTTCGACAAGTGGGGCAACGCCGTGCACAAGGTGCATCTGCGCCCGGAATCGAATGTTGCGGCCTATGACAAGATCGTCGCGGACTTCCGCCTTGACGACCAGACGCAGGACTTCACCGCCGACGCGAGTGTGCCGGCAGCCGACGACAAGCCGGAAACCGTGGTCGATGTCGTCGAACTGCGCGACCGCTGGACGAAAATGACGGACACGCACCAGTTCCACGGCATGCTGCGCAAGCTGAAGATCGGCCGTCGCCAGGCGCTCAGCAACATCGGCGAGGATTTCGCCTGGCAGCTCGACCCCTCCAGCATCGAAGCCATGATGCGCGAGAGCGCCGAAGTCGAACTGCCGATCATGTGCTTCGTCGGCAACCGCGGCATGATCCAGATCCATTCCGGTCCGATTGCCAAGACCGCGCCGATGGGCCCGTGGCTGAACGTCATGGACCCGACCTTCCATCTGCACCTGCGCACCGACCACATCGCCGAACTCTGGGCCGTGCGCAAGCCGACGGCCGACGGCCATGTCACTTCGATCGAGGCGCTCGACGCCAAGGGCGAGATGATCATCCAGTTCTTCGGCAAGCGGAAAGAGGGTCTCGCGGAACGGCCGGAATGGCGCTCCATCGTCGAAGACCTGCCGCGTCTCGACACGACTGTCGCCGCCTGAGGACAGGATAGGAAACTCAGATGATCAAGGGTCTCGACTTCCGACGCCTTCGCCGCTGGGAACTGGCGCTTGCCGCCTTCGCCCTTTCGGCTCCCTTCCTGTTGCCAGCGGTGGCACCCGGTGCCCCCTCCTTCATCCGGCCGGCGATGGCCGAGGACATGCAGAAGGCCGACGTCTCGCGCGTCGTATCGGTCGGCGGAGCGATAACCGAGATCATCCATGCGCTCGGCGAGGAAGGTCGCCTCGTCGGTCGCGATTCCACCAGCACCTATCCGGAAGCGGCAAAGGCGCTGCCGGATGTCGGCTACATGCGCCAGCTCGCACCGGAAGGCATCATCGCTGCCAACCCGAGCGCAATCATCGCCGTCGAAGGCAGCGGTCCGCCGGAGGCGTTGGCGGTGCTAAAGGAAGCGAACATCGCCTTTACCAGCGTGCCCGAGGCCTTTGACAAGCCCGGCATCCCCGCCAAGATCCGTGCGGTCGGCACCTTCCTCGGTGTCGAGGAAAAGGCCGAAACCCTGGCAAAGAGCGTCGAAGCCGATCTCGATGCGGCAGTCTCCGAGAATGCCGCCCGTCCGGAAGCCGAACGCAAGCGTGTGCTCTTCATCCTGAGCACGCAGGGCGGCAAGGTCATGGCATCGGGACAGGGAACCGCGGCCAACGGCATCATCGAGCTCTCGGGCGCAATCAACGCGGTCGGCACCTTCCCCGGCTACAAGGCCCTGACCGACGAGGCGATAATCGAGGCCAAGCCAGATGTCGTCCTGATGATGGACCGCGGCGGCGAACATTCCGCCGAGGCGGACGAACTCTTCGCCCTGCCGGCGCTCAGCCTTACCCCTGCCGCCAAGAACAAGGCGCTGATCCGCATGGACGGCCTGCACCTGCTCGGCTTCGGCCCGCGCACCGCAAGCGCCGTCCGCGAACTGAATGCCGCAATCTACGGGAAGAAGGCCAATGCCTCGCAGTGAGGCATTGGCCCGCGGCATGCGCCTGACCGCTTTTGCCGCCGATATCCGCAACGAGTGGCGCTCGGGCAACCGGTCCCGGCTGGCACGTCTCGTCATCGTCGCCCTCATCGCGCTTGCGGTCGCGACCTTCGTCGGCTCGATCATGACCGGTGCCGCCGATGCATCGCTCGCCAACGTCTGGCGCTGGCTGATGGGTGAGGCCGATCAGGCCCTGAGCATCCGCGACCGCATCATCATTCTCGATATCCGCCTGCCGCGCGCCGTGCTCGGCATGCTCGTCGGCGCTTCGCTCGCGGTTTCCGGCGTCGTCATGCAGGGCCTTTTCCGCAATCCGCTGGCCGATCCCGGCCTCGTCGGCGTGTCCTCAGGCGCGAGCCTCGGCGCCGTGCTGCTGATTGTGCTCGGAACCGCCGCCTTCGGGCCGCTCTTCGCGCTGTTCGGCTTCTATGCGTTGCCGGTAGCAGCCTTCGTCGGCGGCCTCGTCACGACGCTGCTGCTCTACCGTATCGCCACCCGCGGCGGCCAGACGTCGATTGCCACGCTGCTGCTCGCCGGCATTGCGCTCGGCGCGCTGACCGGTGCGGTCACCG
Source organism: Sinorhizobium sp. NFACC03 (assembly GCF_900103435.1). NCBI lineage: Bacteria > Pseudomonadati > Pseudomonadota > Alphaproteobacteria > Hyphomicrobiales > Rhizobiaceae > Sinorhizobium > Sinorhizobium sp. NFACC03. The sequence continues at coordinate 49,767 of NZ_FMXF01000023.1, read as the reverse complement.
GCGTTCTCGTCTTCAGAGCCGACGACAAGCAATTGCGCGACCTGACCTTCTGGGGCCTCGGTTCGCTCGCCGGCGCCAACTGGACTAAGATCCTGGCTGCAGCGCCGATCATCCTCGCTTCGCTCGCGGTTACCCCTTTCCTGGCGCGCGGGCTGAATGCCATCACGCTCGGCGAAGCGGCCGCCTTCCATATGGGCATTCCTGTCCAGCGGCTGAAGAACATTGCGATCGTCAGTGTCGCCGCGGCGACCGGCGCATCCGTTGCGGTCAGCGGCGGCATCGGCTTCGTCGGCATCGTGGTTCCGCACCTGCTGCGGCTCGTCATCGGTCCCGATCATCGCTACCTGCTGCCCACCTCGGCGCTGCTCGGCGGCACGCTGTTGATCCTCGCCGACATGATCGCCCGCACCATCGTCTCTCCGGCGGAACTGCCGATCGGCATCGTTACCGCCTTTATCGGCGCGCCGTTCTTCCTCTGGATCCTGCTGCGCGGCCGTTCGAACATGGGACTCTGAGCGAAACCATGATCAACGTTTCCAATCTCTCCGTTCGCCTTGGCGGGCGACCAGTCATCCACGGCGTCTCGCTCGAGGCGCTGCCCGGCGCACTGACCGCCATCGTCGGCCCGAACGGCTCCGGCAAGACCACGACGCTGAAGGCGATCTCCGGGGAGCTTTCGCCGTCGAGCGGAACGATCCGCATCAATGGCCGCGACCTGCGGGGGCTGAAGCCATGGGAGCTCGCGCTGATGCGCGGCGTGCTGCCCCAGTCTACGGTCATCTCCTTCCCCTTCACCGTGCGCGAGGTCGTGAGATTGGGTCTTGCCGCCGGTGCCAATGTGGATCCCGCCGTGCACGACCGGGTCACGGCCGAGGCGTTGGAAGCGGTGGACCTGGGCGGCTTTGCCGGACGCTTCTACCAGGAACTGTCGGGCGGCGAGCAGCAGCGCGTGCAGCTTGCCCGCGTCCTCTGCCAGATCACCGATCCGGTCATCGACGGCGAGCCGCGCTACCTGCTGCTCGACGAACCGGTGTCGAGCCTCGATATCCGCCACCAGCTCGGGATCATGCAGCTCGCCCGCAAGTTCTGCGAACGCGGCGGCGGGGTCGTCGCAGTGATGCACGACCTCAACCTGACGGCCATGTTCGCCGACCGAATGGTGATGATGAAAGCCGGCAAGGTCCGCGCCTGCGGCACGCCGCGCGAGGTTCTGACCGACGAGACGATGGAAGCCGTCTTCGGCTGCCGCATGCAGGTGGGTGTCGCACCGGCGCCGCACGTGCCGTTCGTCCTGCCGCAGACAGCATCGCTCTGACGCCACGCCCGAGGACCCGGTAGATGCCTGTTGGGGCTTCCGGATTTCTCAAGCCTCAGCACCAAGATTTATCGAAACAATTTCCGCACTTGTGCGTTGTTCTCCCGAAGCGCCGGCAAGGGCCTCTAGTTGTGCTCGCCGGTACCGTCAGACAGCGCCGACCGTCGCGGCCGGCGCATGCGTGAAAGGGAGTATCCATCATGGCGCCTAGCCTCTTCTCCGGCTCGAGCTCGCGATCGACAAAAAGCAACGGCAAGCTCGCCGATATCTCCATCGAAGAACAACTGGGCGAGTTGCGCAGTGATGTGGCAACGCTCGTCGCATTGCTGGCCGATCGTGGAGCGGCCGCCTCAAAGCAGGCACGTGGCAAGGCACAGGACGCCCGTGAACAGGCCGAAGCCGGCATCAGCGAATTGCTGGCAAGCGGCGAAGACCTGCTGGCCGAACTTCGCGACCGTTATGCCGGCACAGAAAAACAGGTCCGCCACGCCGTTCGCGAGCATCCCATCGCCACGCTCGGCGCCGCCGCCCTGATTGGGCTCGCGGTGGCGGCGCTGCTTCGGCGCTGACTTGCGGTCGGTCGAACCGGACCCGCGGGCAACGGCTCGCGGTTTCGAACGCGATGAGAAAAAGCATATAGGTTTTCCGCCCGTATCCCGACCTAGCCTAAGAGGCCCTATCACGACGGGGAGTAACGCATGGGACCATTGACGGCCGCCCTGGCCAGCCTCTTGGCCGCCGATATCAGCGCCGCCGCCTCTCGTGTGAAGCGCAACGCAGCCCTATGGAGCGTCATAGGGCTGTTGCTCGTCACCGCCTATGTCTTCGCGCTAGCCGCAGCCTTTCTTTATCTCAGCGCGCGCTATTCCCCGGTCGCGGCCGCGGCGGCAATCGCCGGGGCTCTGGTCGTCACCGCGCTGGTGCTGGTTGGCATCATCATGTCTCTGCAGAACCGTGACCGGCGGCGCCAGGAAGAACGCCGCCGTCGCACGCAAATGCAGACCAATCTGACCCTGCTCGCGGCCGCCGGCATCCTGCGCAAACAGCCGCTTCTCGCCGTCGCGACGGCTGTTGCGATCGGCGCGCTTCTCGGCACCGGCAAGCGACGCGGACGCAAACACGACGACTGATGCACGCAGCAAGCCAGTCGTCTCAATGGCGGGTGCGATCCCGTTAGAGCGGCAACCGGATCAGCGCCGTGACCCCGGCGGGGAGATACTCCACCTTCACCGAACTACCCAGCACCTTGTCGAGGCTGCGCTCGATGAGGATGGAGCCGAAGCCGCGCCGCTTTGGCTCGCGCACCGGCGGCCCACCAACCTCGGTCCAGGTGAGATGAAGAACGGTGTCGCCGTCTTCGACGACGTTTCGCGCCGTCAATACCACCTTGCCTTTCGGCACCGACAGCGATCCGTATTTCACGGCGTTGGTTGCAAGCTCGTGCAGGACCAGCCCGAGGCCGACGGCCTGGTCGGGACCAAGCGACACTTCGTCCTTGTGCAGTTCGATCTGGTCCGCATAGGCGCTCACATGCGGCAGCAGTTGCTTGGCGATCAGGTCGGCAAGCCGGATGGTGCCCCACTCGTGATCAGAGAGCAGACCATGCGCCTCGGAGATCGCCTGCAAGCGGCCGGCAAACGCGGTCATGAATTCGGCCGGGTCGCTCGTCTGGCGAAGCGTCTGGCGCGCAAGCGATTGCAGCATGGCCAGTGTGTTCTTGACCCGATGATTGAGCTCCTTGAGCAGGAGCCGAGTGCGCTGCGCCGAAGCCTGCTGGTCGGTGACATCGATCGTCACGCCGATGAACGTAAGCGGATTGCCCTTGCCGTCACGGTCGTGCACGCGGCCGCGGCCAAGCAGCCAGCGACCGGTATCGCCAATGCGGAACATGCCGTCATATTCATCGTCAGCCTTCATCGCCTGGCGAAGCTTGGCGAAAGTCGCGCCGCGGTCGTCGACGTGGATCGCGCCGAAGATGTCCCGGACGCCAACCGAACGCTCGGCCGAAAGTCCGAACATACGTTTCAATGCGCTGTTGCCGGCGATCGCACCTGAGCGGATATCCCAAAGCCAGCTGCCGATGTTGGCCGCTTCGAGCGCCATCGCGTGCCGCTGCTCCTCGCGCGACAACGCCGCCTCCTTTAGAGCGCGCCGACGGGCTTCGTCCTTGACCTTGAAGAGCGAGGCTGCGAGCGCGGCAAGCCGGCATAATTGGTGGATGAGCGGTTGCGACACCTCAGCGCGCGGCTTGTCGTCGAACACACAAACCGTGCCCACTGCCTGCCCGTCGAGCACGATCGGCGCACCGGCATAGAAGCGCAGAAATGGCGGCCCCTTGACCTGTCGGTGACGCGCGAACCGCGGATCGGTCGAAGCGTCGAGCACGACGAGGCTGGAGTCGGCCGCAGCGGTCACATGCGGGCAAAACGCGTCTTCGGATGGGGCACCGGTCTCATCGGTGCCGACAGCCGCCTTGAACCACTGCCATTCGCGGTCGATCAGTGTCACCAGTGCGATCTGAGCGTCGAAAAGCCCGGCAGCAATTTCGACGATCCCGTCGAAATCCCGATCCGGGATGGCCATGTCGGGGACGGTCGCATGCAGAACGCCAAGACGCTCGGGCGCGTCGAGCAGCTTCGTCACGGGCGGGTCCGTTTTCTCTGTCCTCACGTGCATACGGTCTCAATTCTCAATCTGAACGAGATGAGGAAGCCCTGGCGATCCACCCGCATCCCGCTCGATTCTGGAGCGTCTCGCCCCAAAATCGTCATCACTGCGCATTCGTCAGTCGATGCCAGCCGTCACGGCGTGTCCCCCTTGGGCTCAAGCCGCCAGTGAAAGCAGGACACCGCCACTTTTGCAACGGTGTCCTGCCCGAAATTCTTCCCTCAGGAGATGAAGGCCCGCGACGTGATCGGAGCCGAGGTTTCATCCGGCCCGTAGTCGTTTTCACCCTTCACCTGCAGGATATCCTGCAGCCGCTGACGCGCGCGGTTGACCCGGCTCTTGATCGTGCCAAGGGCACAGCCGCAGATCGTCGCCGCCTCCTCGTAGGAGAAGCCGGAAGCTCCGACCAGGATGATCGCTTCGCGCTGGTCCGGCGGCAGCATCTCGAGCGCGCGCCGGAAATCCTGCAGGTCGAGCGAGCCGTATTGCTCGGGATGATGGGCCAGCGACTCGGTGAAGTGACCGTCGGTGTCCTGCACCTCGCGCCCGCGCTTGCGCATCTGGCTGTAGAGCTCGTTGCGCAGGATCGTGAAGAGCCAGGCCTTCATATTGGTGCCCATCTCGAAATGGTCCTGCTTCGCCCAGGCCTTCATGATCGTGTCCTGCACCAGATCGTCGGCACGGTCGTGGCGACCGATCAACGACATGGCGAAGGCACGCAGGCTCGGCAAGGCGGCAAGCATCTCTCGCTTGAAATCATTTTTTTCGGACGACATTCTGGCACTTACTCCCTGCCCTGCAGCGCCGATTGCTGCTCGGCTGCGTCGAGCTTTTCCAGAAGATCGAGAAAACGCGCGGGTATCGCCTCTTCCTGCACGGACTGATAAAGCGCTTTCAGCTTTGCTGCGATCTGCGCATTTGGGTCTTCTGTCCATAAGGTCGTGCCGGTAGTCCGCCCTGCCCCTGTTTTATATTTCATTGTCAAACTGTCGCCTTCGAGTGTCCATAGCCGCCATAACGCAGCAGAAAATTGAAATGTTCCCTCGCGGAACCTTTTTTTACGTCCGGCGTTCTCGCAACGTCACCGTAGAAAGATACCCGAGGGAGTTCCCCTATGACATTGTCCACGCGGATAGCACCGCTTCTGCCGTATCTGCGCCGCTATTCGCGCGCGCTGACCGGCTCGCAGACATCAGGCGACGCCTATGTCGCTGCCGTTCTCGAAGCGCTGATCGCCGACACGTCGATTTTCCCGGAAGCGAGCAATGATCGCGTTGGCCTGTTCCGGCTCTTCACCTCACTTTTCGGTTCCTCGTCCGTGCTTGTGCCGGAACCGATCTCGCCTTTTGCCTGGGAACAGCGTGCATCGATCAATCTTGCAACCGTTTCGCCCCTTGCCCGCCAGGCCTTCCTGCTGGTCTCGGTCGAGGGTTTCCGTCCCGAGGAGGCCGCCGAGGTTCTCGACGTGTCCACCGATAAGGTCGGCAGCCTGCTCGACCGCGCCTCGCAGGAAATCTCGCGCCAGGTCGCGACCGATATCATGATCATCGAGGACGAACCGCTGATCGCCATCGATATCGAACAGATGGTCGAAAGCCTCGGCCATCGGGTCACCGGCATCGCCCGGACGCGCGACGAAGCGATCGCCCTCTACAAGAGGACGCGGCCAAGCATGGTGCTTGCCGATATCCAGCTCGCCGACGGCAGCTCAGGCATCGACGCGGTCAACGACATCCTGAAGACGAGCGCCATTCCGGTGATCTTCATCACCGCTTTCCCGGAACGGCTCCTGACCGGCGAGCGGCCGGAACCGACCTTCCTGGTCACCAAGCCGTTCAACCCGGATATGGTCAAGGCACTGATCAGTCAGGCGTTGTTCTTCAACGAATCGACCAAGGCGGCGGCCTGAGTGCAACCTGCATGTTCCCTTTGATCGCAGCCGGTCAAAGGCAAGAACATGCAGGTCATTCAAAGGGCTACAGCGTCGCGCGTCACAAAGGGCCGCGACGCCGTAGTCCATTTTACCGTTTCGTCGAAGCGGCGAATGGCCGGTTTTCCCGAAATCAGCCGTTCCTGATATTTGCGCCACTTCCCGATATTCGCGCGGAGGCACACTCGCCGGCGCGACTTCATGTCAGCCGGCCTCACCCCGCCGTTTCACATTTCCCGCAGCATCTCTTTGGCTTACCCCGGAAACACGACAGCCAGTGCCGAGGGAAGGCACTGGCTGGTATGTGCAACTCACTCGGGGAGTGTGAGTTGTAGGCCGGCGGTCTGCCTCCGGCGCGGCATTGGGGGCTATGCGCGCCACCGTCCGGTCGCAAACAGAATGCGCGAGGCGGCAAAAGGTTCCAAACGCCCGCCCTTGCCGCCTCGGCCTACCGCGTCACTGCATCTTGTCGAGTTCGTCACGATGGCGGTAGAGCGCCAGGAAGCGGCGGTAATCGCGGTCATAGGTGCCGCGAACGCTTGTATTCGGCAGGCGCTCGTGCCCCTCAGACGCCATTTCCGCCCCTGCGGCGGCGAGATCCCGGTGCATGCCGCCGGCAACCGCAGCCGCCATCGCCGTACCGAGCAGCACCGCGTCCGGTGCCTGCGGCGCAACCACACGGCAGCCGGTCACATCGCAGTAGAGCTCCATCAGAAGCGTGTTGCGCACGTGGCCGCCGGTGACGTGCAGGGTGTCGAGCTGGTAGCCGACCTCCCGCATCATCTCCAGGATGTGACGGATGCCGAGCGCGATCGCGACGCAGCTGCGCCAATAGAGACGGCAGAGCGCATCGAAGGAGGAATCGAGGGGCAGGCCGCTGATAACCCCGAGCCCATGCGGGTCGGCGAGCGGCGAGCGGTTGCCGTGGAAATCGGGAAGCACATGCAGGCGATCGGCAAAAGCGGCGCCCTGCTCGGCGCGCAGTTCCTGCACCCGGGCGATGATCCGGCCGTGGGTCTCTGCTGTTGGTTCAAGGCCGCCGCCATGCAGCCGCACGATATGGTCGAGCAGCGCACCTGTCGCCGATTGCCCGCCCTCGATCAGCCAGGCGCCCGGAAGAACCGCTTCGTAATAGGGGCCCCACATGCCGAAGCCCGGCTTCATATCCTTGGAAAAGGCAACAATGCAGCTCGATGTACCGGCGATCAACGCGAGTTGTTTTTCAAGCGTCTCCGGCTTCCCGATGAACCCGCCGACGACGCCGAGCGCACCAGCATAGGCGTCGATCAGGCCCGGCGCCACCTGGCAGGCTTCGTCGAGCCCAAGCTCTGCGGCCGCCGCAGCGCTCAAATGACCGACCGAGCTTCCGATCGGCAGTGTTTCTTCCGGCAGCCCGCCGCGTTCGATGAGATCTTCAAGCCCGATCTTTTCGAGATAGTCCGGCTGCCAGCCACGCTTCTCATGCGCCAGATAATTCCACTTCGCTGTCAGCGTGCAGCGCGAGCGAGCAGCGCTTCCCGTCGCTCGCCAGGAAAGATAGTCGGCCAGGTCGAAGAAGAAACCCGCCTTCTGCCATTGTTGCGGCAGGTTGCGCTTCAGCCACATCAGCTTCGGCATTTCCATTTCCGGCGACATGACGCGGCCGGAGAAGTCGAGCACCGGATGGCCGGTCGCCGTACAGAAATCTGCCTCGGCGAGCGCCCGATGGTCGAGCCAGACGATCGTGTCCCAGCGCGCCTCGCCCTTGCGGTTGACGGATAGCGGCTCGCCTTCGCTGTCGCGCACCACCAACGAGCAGGTGGCGTCGAAGCCGATCGCGGCAACGCTTTCAGCGGCGATCCCGGCCTTGTCCTTGGCCGCCTTGACCGCGCCGCAGACGGCGCGCCAGATATCCTCAGAATCATGTTCGGCGTGGTTTTCTTCCGGCCGGTTCATGGCAATCGGCAGGTCGGCACGCGCAAGCAGCGTGCCCTTCCGGTCAAAGATACCGGCGCGCGCACTGCCGGTGCCGACATCGACCGCAACGACGAATTCACGCATCAATGAAAGTCCCGCCCCTCTTGTCCCTGCTATCGGCGGACAAACTGTAACAATTCGCCCATGTCGTCAAACAGCACGTCGGGACCGAGATTCGCGAGACTTTGGCGGTGCCTGTCGGATCGGGCATGGCTGCCGCCCGCAAAGGCGAAGACCCGCATGCCCGCCGCCTTCGCCGCTTCGATACCCGCCGGACTGTCCTCGACGACGATGCAATCCCTGGGCGCGAAACCCATTACGCGGCTCGCATGCAGGAAGAGATCAGGCGCCGGCTTGCCGTGTTTCACCATGGTGGCGGAGAAGATATTGGGCTCGAAGAGGTCAATGAGCCCGGTGACGGTCAGCGACAGGCGGATGCGTTCCGGCTGGCTGGACGAGGCGACGCAGCACGCGCCCTCGAGCCCTTCGACCGCTTCGCGAATTCCTGCAATCGGCTGCAATTCGGTGCGGAAGCGCTGATAAAGACGAAGGCGCATGCCCTCGAGGAAGGCATCGTCGGTGGCGAGGCCATATTCGTCGTGGAGGATCGCCGACATGCTTTTCAGGCTGCGCCCGAGAAATCGTTCCGTCGCCTCCTCGGCGGTCATCGGAACGCCGGCGGCCGAGAGCACGTCCACCAGCACTTCCAGCGAGATCGGCTCGCTATCGACAAGCACGCCGTCGCAATCGAAAATCACCAGCCTGGACGCTGTGTCCGCCATCGCACCCTACCCCTTACAGCTACGCGCGATATAAGGCGCCAAGGTCGCTGTAACGCTTTGAATTGGCGCATAATCTCGTCCCTGGTTCGATGTGATCCAGGGAATTATGCGGTGAGCTTGTCGTCCAGATAAAGCTGGAGCGTAGCGCGCGTACCCCTTTCCCAGAGGGTTTTCAATGCATGGCTGAAACGGCGGCGGAAGAGATCGGAGCGCGCGACATCGCCGAAGATATCGCCGAGCTCCAGGAAGGCCACCGGATCGTTCTTGGCGGCAAGCGCCGCCTTGTTCAGCCGGTCGGCGCTCTGGTCGTTGAAGACGATCGCCTTGCCGCTGTCGGACGTGCCGGCGAAATAGCGGCACCACAGTGCCGAAACCAGCGACAGACCGACGACATCTTCGCCGCGCGCTAGGCGATCGGCCGTCGACGGCAGGATGAATTTCGGCTGGCGGTTGGAACCGTCCTGCGCCAGACGCGGGATCGTGTCACCGATCTTCGGATTGGCAAAGCGCGTCTCGATCAGCTTGTAGTAATCGCCGAGATCGGTGTTCGGCACGGGCGGAATGACCGGAATGATCTCGTCATGTTCAAGCTTGGCAAGAAAGGCACGGATCAGCGGCTCTTCCATCGCCTCATGCACGAAATGAATGTCGAGCAGAGCCGCCGGATAGGCGATCGCCGCATGGCCGCCGTTGAGGATGCGGATCTTCATGTGTTCGTACGGCGCGACGTCGGGCACGAACTGGACGCCGACCTTCTCCAGCGCCGGACGGCCGAGCGGGAAATGGTCTTCAAGCACCCATTGCTTGAATTCCTCGCAGAACACCGGCCAGGCGTCCTCTATGCCGTAATCGTCGGCGACAATGCCGATTTCACGTGTGCCGGTTGCCGGCGTGATCCGGTCCACCATGCCGTTCGGGAAAGCGACATTGGCATCGATCCAGTCAGCGAAATCAGCATCGACGAGCCGAGCAAGGCCGGAAACAGCGGCATGCGTGACCTCGCCATTGCCGGGAATGTTGTCGCAGGACATCACGGTGAAGGGCGGAACGTTCTTGTCGCGGCGCGCTTTCAGGCCGGCGACGATCAGTCCGAACACGGTCTTCGGAGCAGCCGGGTTCTGCGCGTCGGCGACGATTGCCGGATGGGTCGGGTTGAATACACCCGACGCCGGATCGATGAAATAACCGCCTTCGGTGATCGTCAGCGACACGATGCGGATCGCCGGATCGGTCAGCCTCGCGATGATCGCCGGGATGTCGCCTGGTTCCAGGTAGTCGATCATCGCGCCGGTGATATGGGCGCCGGTGCGGTTGTTGTCCTGCTCGACGACCGTCGTCAGGAAATCCTGCGCCGCGAGTTTCGCCCGCATCGTTGCATCGGAGGCAAGTACGCCGGCACCGATGATGGCCCAATCCCGGTCGTGGCCGGCATTGAAGAGATCGTCGAGATAGACGGCCTGGTGCGCCCTATGGAAGTTGCCGACGCCAAAATGCACGATCCCCGCCGTCAATTGCGACCGGTCGTAGTTCGGCACGCCGGCCTTGGCCTTGATCGTGTCGAGGGCGGCAAGTGAGAGTTTGGTCGTCATGATCCCGTATCCTTTCGAGGCTTCACCGGCTGCGCAGGCTCAGCTCATCCAGTTGCCGCCGTCGACGTTGTAGGTCTGCGAGACGACGTAGTCGCTCTCGGCTGAGGCGAGGAAGATCGCCATTCCGGTCAGGTCCTCGGCCGTTCCCATGCGCCCATAGGGCACCTCCGCGCCAACCAGCTTCTTCTTTTCGCCGAGCGGGCGGTTTTCGTATTTGGCAAACAGCGCGTCGACGCCGTCCCAGTGCTCGCCGTCGACCACACCGGGCGCGATCGCGTTGACGTTGATGCCGTGCTTGATGAGGTTGAGGCCGGCCGACTGGGTAAGGCTGATGACCGCCGCCTTGGTGGCGCAATAGATCGCGACCAACGCTTCGCCGCGGCGGCCCGCCTGGCTCGCCATGTTGATGATCTTGCCGCCCCTGCCCTGGGCGATCATCTGCTTTGCGGCCGCCTGCAGCGCGAACAGCGTGCCGGCAACATTGATCGAAAACAGCCGGTCATAGCTTTCGCGGGTGATTTCGACGATCGGCGCAAGGTCGAAGAGTGCTGCATTGTTGACGAGGATATCGAGGCCGCCCGCTTGCCTGACGACCGCTGCGATCGCAGCATCGATCGATGCCTGCTGCGTCACGTCCATCTCGACTGCGTAGGCGCCGGCACCGATCTCGGAGGCCGTCTGCCGTGCCCGTTCGATATTGATGTCGGCGATCGCGACCGTGGCGCCTTCGCGGATATAAGCCTCCGCGAAGGCACGGCCGATCCCCCGCGCAGACCCGGTGATCAGCGCGCTTTTACCTTCGAGCCTTCTCATCGCACTGCCAACCCCTTGTCGTCGAACCTGTGGACGCGCTGTGGGTCCGGCGTCAGGAACACGCGATCGCCGTGGGTGACGGCAAAGTCGCCGCTGACGCGCGCCGTCACCGTGCCGATGCCGTCGTCGACATTGACGTGCAGGAAGGTGTCGGAGCCGAGGTGTTCGGCGACGCCGACCGTGCCCTGCCAGCTGCCACTATCTTTGGAGAGCGCCAGATGCTCGGGGCGGATGCCCATCGTATGCGCCTGATAGGCAGAAGCCGCAGGACCAGTGACGATATTCATGCGCGGCGAACCGATGAAGCCCGCGACGAACAGATTGTCCGGCTTGTGGTAGAGGTCGAGCGGCGAGCCGACCTGCTCGATGCGCCCACGATTGAGCACCACGATCTTGTCGGCCATGGTCATGGCCTCCACCTGATCGTGGGTGACGTAAATCATCGTCGTCTTCAGGTCCTGGTGCAGCTGGCTGATCTCCAGCCGCATGTTGACGCGAAGCGCTGCATCGAGGTTCGACAGCGGCTCGTCGAACAGGAAGGCCTTCGGCTGGCGCACGATCGCCCGGCCGATCGCGACGCGCTGGCGCTGACCGCCGGAAAGCTGCCGCGGCTTGCGGTCGAGATAATCGGTAAGGTTCAGCACGCGCGCCGCATCCGACACCTTCTTGTCGATGACGGCCTTGTCCTCGCCCGCCATCTTCAGCGGAAAGGCGATGTTCGAGCGCACGCTCATGTGCGGATAGAGCGCGTAGGACTGGAACACCATCGACAGGCCGCGCTGTGCCGGCGGCAGTTCGGTGGCGTTCTTGCCATCGATGACGATGTCGCCGTCGCTGACATCTTCCAGGCCGGCGATCAGCCTGAGCAGCGTCGACTTTCCGCAACCGGACGGGCCGACGAAGACGACGAACTCGCCATTGTTGATGTCGAGGTCGATCGAGGGGATGACGGCATGGGCGCCGAAGACCTTCGAAACCTTGCTGAGTGTAATGCTTCCCATTGTCGTATCCCTTATTTGACCGCGCCGAAGGTGAGGCCGCGTACGAGCTGTTTCTGCGAGAACCAGCCGAGTATGAGGATGGGGGCGATCGCCATGGTCGAGGCGGCCGAGAGCTTGGCGTAGAACAGGCCTTCGGGGCTCGAATAGGAGGCGATGAAGGCAGTCAGCGGCGCGGCTTTCGCGGCACTGAGGTTCAGCGTCCAGAACGCCTCGTTCCAGGCGAGGATGATGTTGAGCAGAAGCGTCGAGGCGATGCCGGGGATCGCCATCGGCGTCAGCACATAGATGATCTCCTTGGAGAGCGAGGCGCCGTCCATGCGGGCGGCCTCCAGGATTTCGCCGGGGATCTCCTTAAAGTAGGTGTAGAGCATCCAGATGATGATCGGCAGGTTGATCAGCGTCAGCACAATGACGAGGCCGGTACGGGTGTCGAGCAGGCCGGTGTTGCGGAACATCAGATACATCGGCACCAGCACGCCGACCGACGGCATCATCTTGGTGGAGAGCATCCACATCAGGACGTCCTTGGTGCGCTTGGTCGGCGAGAACGCCATCGCCCAGGCGGACGGAATGGCGATTATCAGGCCGATCAGCGTCGAGCCGAAGGAGACGACGACCGAGTTCATGAAGTGCAGGAAGTAATTCGATCGGCTCTGCACCTCGTGATAGTTCTCCGTCGTCCAGTCGAAGAAGAACAGGGACGGCGGCGAGGCGATCGCCTCGGCCTCGGTCTTGAAGCTCGTCAGGAACGTCCAGAGGATCGGGAAGAAGATCAGGATGCCGATCGTCCAGGCGACGACGGTAACGACGATCTTTCTTTGGGTGGAGACATTGCGTGCCATGGTTCTCAAGCCTCCAGCGTCTTGCCGATCATGCGCATCAGGAAGAATGCGACGATGTTGGCGAGGATGACGGCGATGATGCCGCCGGCGGATGCGCCGCCCACGTCGAACTGCAGCAGGGCCTGCGCATAGACGAGGAAGGTGAGGTTCGTGCTCTGCGTACCCGGCCCGCCATTGGTCGTCACCAGGATCTCGGCGAAGACCGAGAGCAGGAAGATCGTCTGGATCAGGATCACCACGGTGATGGCGCGCGAGAGATGCGGCAGCACCAGATAGATGAAGCGGCTCCAGGCGCCGGCGCCGTCCATCTGTGCGGCTTCCTTCTGCTCTTCATCGAGCGACTGCAGGGCCGTCAGAAGGATCAGCGTCGCAAAGGGCAGCCATTGCCAGGCGACGATCAGGATCACCGACATCAGCGGTGCATTGGCGAGAAAGTCGAAGGGCTGCAGCCCGAAGAGCTTGGCCACCCAGGCGAAGAGCCCGTTGACCGGATTCATGAACATGTTCTTCCAGACGAGTGCGGCGACCGTCGGCATGATCAGGAACGGCGCGATCACCAGGATGCGCACGATCCCCTGCCCGAACATCGGCTGGTCGAGCAACAGCGCCAGTGCGATGCCGCCGACGACGGTGATGAACAGCACACCGAGCACGATCGCGAGCGTGTTGAAGATCGCCTGGAAGAAGGCGGGATCGGTGAGGAAGTAGCTGTAGTTCGAAAAGCCGGCGAACTCCTCCATCCCCGGCATCAACAGATTGTAGCGCAGGAACGAGAAGTAGATGGTCATGGCCAGCGGAACGATCATCCAGGCCAGAAGCAGAAGCACCGAAGGCGCGATCATCAGCCGCGCGGCGGAGCGGGTGTGCAAGGTCGCCATGGCGTCCCCCCAATGAAGGAATTCAATGCTGTTTCGAGATCGGGCCGGGCCGGCGCGTTTGTCCGCACGAGCCCAGTGGCCGCCTCCGGGAATTACCGGGGCGCCAGCCATTTGCGGCCGGCACCCCGGGCCCTTGGGAGCGCTATTTGATGTAACCGGCCTTGGTCATTTCGCGTTCGGTCAGCTTCTGGGCGCTGGCAAGCGCATCGTCGACGCTCATCTGACCGGCAAGGGCCGCCGAGAACTGCTGGCCGACCGCCGTGCCGAGACCCTGGAATTCAGGGATCGCCACGAACTGCACGCCGACATAGGGCACCGGCTTGACGGCCGGGTTCTTCGGATCGGCCGCGTTGATCGAGTCGAGCGTCATCTTCGCGAACGGCGCCGCCTTCTGGTACTCGGGGTTGGCGTAGAGCGAGGTTCGCGTGCCCGGAGGTACGTTCGCCCAGCCTTCCTTGTCAGCCACGAGCTTCAGATAGTCCTTGCCGGTTGCCCAGGCGATGAACTTCTCGGCCGAAGCGACCTTCTGCGAGCCGGCGGGGATCGCGAGGTTCCAGGCCCAGAGCCAGTTGCCGCGCTTGCCGAGGCCGGTGTCCGGAGCGAGCGCGAAGCCGACCTTGTCGGCAACGGTCGATTCCTTCGGGTTGGTGACGAAGGAGGCCGCAACCGTCGCATCGATCCACATGCCGCACTTGCCGGTCTGGAACAGCGACAGGTTTTCGTTGAAGCCGTTCGAGGAAGCGCCGGGCGGTCCGGCGTCGTTCATCAGCTTGACGTAGAAGTCGAGTGCGTTCTTCCATTCCGGCTGATCGAACTGCGGCTTCCAGTTCTCGTCGAACCAGCGGGCGCCGAAGGCGTTCGCGGTCGCCGTCAGGAAGGCCATGTTCTCGCCCCAGCCGGCCTTGCCGCGCAGGCAGATGCCGTAGAGTTCGTTGTTCTTGTCGGTGATCTTGCGCGCCGCGTCGGCGATGAAGTCCCAGGTCGGCGCGTCGGGCATGGTGAGCCCCGCCTTCTCGAACAGGTCCTTGCGGTACATCACCATCGAGCTTTCGCCGTAGAACGGCGCAGCATAGAGCTTGCCGTCGATGGTCAGGCCGGAGCGGATCGCCGGCAGGAGGTCGTCGACGTCGTAGTCGGCGCCGAGATTGTCGAGCGGCAGCAGCCAGCCCTGCTTCGCCCAGATCGGCACTTCATAGGTGCCGATCGTCATGATGTCGTACTGGCCGCCCTTGGTGGCGATGTCGGTCGTCACGCGCTGGCGCAGCACGTTTTCCTCGAGCGTCACCCACTCGAGTTGAATGTCCGGATTCTTGGACGTGAAATCCTCCGTCAGCTTCTGCATCCGGATCATGTCGCCGTTGTTCACGGTCGCGATCGTCAGGGTTTCTGCTTGGGCCAGACCCGACAGCGCGACTGCCGAGCACGTGCCCAGCAGGAAAGTTCTCAAGTTCATCGACTTCCTCCCAGAAGAATTGAGCATTTGCCTCGCTCATGGGCAATTACTCACTTCTCATGACAAATTGTCAATGCGCAATCGTTGCTGCGCCGCACACAGAAACATTAGAAGATTGTTTTGATTGCCGATTTTTTCTTTACGCAAGTGCGAAAGGCCGGCGCTGGGCCGGCCTTTTAACGGACGCGCTCTTTGCGATCAGGCGTTGAGCAGATAGCGCGCCGTCGCCTCATCGGTGATAAGACCGTTGATGATTCCACCCTTCACGGCCGCCCACAGCGCTTCGTACTTGCGCCGCCCCTTGGCAAGGCCGATCACCGACGCCTTGTCCCGCGAGGGAAGCGGCACCGAAGCGACGCGTTCGTTGAAGCTGCCGGAGAGCAATACGCCCTCATGGTCGAACATCCAGCCGCAGATTTCGCCGGCCGCGCCAGCTCTGGTAAGACCGGCCATCTCGTCCTGCGCCAGGAACCCGTCCTGGCAAAGCGGCGCGTCCGGGCCGAGTTCGCCGACGCCGACGAAGGCGACATTGGCTTCTGCGCCGAGCTTCAGGGCCACCTGAACCAGGCTCTGGCTGTGCAGCACTTCCCTCTCCTCCGGCGAGGCGGCGAGCACGGGCAGCGGCATCGGAAAATGCCGCGCCTTGACCGCATCGGCCATGCTGAAGATGACATTGTAATAGGCGGCCGAGCCGTCGAGGCCGATATTGCCGGTTAGCGAAACGATGCGGTGCTGCGGACATTCCATCGGCGGCAGCTGGTCGACCGCCGCCTTCAGCGTGCGTCCGGTACCGATCGCCAACACCTGCGGCTCCGGCAACTTCAGCCAGCGCTCGATTTCGGCAGCACCCGCCTCGGCAATGCCGACGGTCGTCGAGGTCGACCCCGGATCGCTCGGCACGACCTCCACATGCTTCAGCCCGTATCTGTCGCGCAGGCCCGCCGCCGCCTCCAGACATGCGGCGATCGGATGGTCGAGCCGAACCTTGATCAGCCGCTCGGACATGGCGAGAGAAACGAGCCGCTGCGCCGATTGGCGCGAAATCCCCATGACGGTCGCGATCTCGTCCTGGGTGCGGCCGGCGACATAGTATAGCCAGCCCGCCCGGGCGGCATCATCAAGCCTGTTGTTCGCCTCGCCCCTGCGCGCCATGCCTGTTCTCCGTTCCCCCGAATGACGATGATTTTGGGTCGAACTCCCCAAAGACATCGTGATCGATTCTCTTAAGTTAGAGCGGGGAGCGGCCGAAAAACCGCAAACACCATTCCTCATCCCGCTCTAATTTGCTGCCACTATTTGTCCTGTCCTGTCAAACATCGGCCAAGAACAATGGCTTGGCGCGCCGGCAGAAAAGCCCGGGATCACAAGGCTTTCCGGTGATTTCGACCGCAAACTTTTACCGTTTGATAAAAAAATAAAGCGTGTTACCGTTCCATCATCCTGAGAAAACATTGGGAGCCAATAATGGGAACGACACAATCTGGGATCCTCGGCGGCCGCCTGCCGCTCGGGGAGTACGAGAGCAATTTCTCCGACCTCCATCCGCCGCTCGACAAGCACGAGGCCCTCGTCGCTTCCGACCGCTGTTATTTCTGTCATGACGCGCCGTGCATGACAGCCTGTCCCACCTCCATCGATATCCCGCTGTTCATTCGGCAGATATCGACTGGAAACCCGATCGGATCGGCCAAGACGATCTTCGACCAGAACATCCTGGGCGGCATGTGCGCCCGCGTCTGTCCCACCGAAACGCTCTGCGAACAGGCCTGCGTTCGCAACACCGCCGAGGAGCGCCCGGTCGAGATCGGCCGCCTGCAGCGCTATGCGACCGACGTGGCGATGATGGAAAACAAGCAGTTCTACACCCGCGCAGAAAGCTCCGGCCGTAAGGTCGCCGTCGTCGGCGCCGGACCGGCGGGACTGGCGGCGGCCCATCGGCTCGCCGTCAAGGGCCACGACGTCGTGATCTACGACGCCCGTCCGAAGTCGGGCGGCCTCAATGAATACGGCATTGCCGCCTACAAGTCGGTCGACGACTTCGCCCAAAAGGAAGTCGACTACGTGCTGTCGATCGGCGGCATCGAGGTTCGCAACGGCCAGGCACTCGGGCGGGAGTTCAGCCTTGCCGAGCTTTCCGAGCAGTATGACGCCGTCTTCCTCGGTCTCGGCCTCGTCGGCGTCAATGCCCTGCGCATGGAAGGCGAGAACGCCGAGGGCGTCGAAGATGCCGTCGACTTCATCGCAGCGCTGCGTCAGTCGAAGACGAAGGCCGACATCCCCGTCGGGCGCCGTGTCGTCGTCCTCGGCGGCGGCATGACCGCGATCGACGCCGCCGTCCAGGCAAAGCTGCTCGGCGCCGAAGAGGTAACGATCTGTTATCGCCGCGGCAAGGAGCACATGAACGCCTCCGAGTTCGAGCAGGATCTCGCCACCTCCAAGGGCGTCACCATCCGCCATTGGCTGCAGCCGAAGCGCATTGCCGAAAAGGACGGCAAGGTCGCAGGCATCGAGCTGGAATACACCACGCTTGAAGACGGAAAGCTGACGGCGACCGGCGAAACGGGTATCATTGCCGCCGATCAGATCTTCAAGGCAATCGGCCAGAGCTTCCTCGGAAGCGGCCTTGGCGCCCTGCA
Source organism: Sinorhizobium sp. NFACC03 (assembly GCF_900103435.1). Lineage (NCBI taxonomy): Bacteria > Pseudomonadati > Pseudomonadota > Alphaproteobacteria > Hyphomicrobiales > Rhizobiaceae > Sinorhizobium > Sinorhizobium sp. NFACC03. The sequence continues at coordinate 31,905 of NZ_FMXF01000023.1, read as the reverse complement.
GCTTGAAGGCGGCCGTATCGTCACCGATGCCGAAGGGCGAACCTCGATCGACAACGTCTGGGCCGGTGGCGACTGCGTGCTCGGCGGCGAAGACCTCACCGTCTCGGCCGTCGCCATGGGCCGCGATGCGGCTGAATCGATCAACCAGGCCCTCGCCGCGGCAGCGCCGCATGCGAGCGCAGTTGCCTAAAGGATCGGGAGGAGAAACCAATGGCTGATCTTCGCAATAACTTCGTCGGCATCAAATCCCCGAACCCGTTCTGGCTGGCATCCGCCCCGCCGACGGACAAGGCCTATAACGTCGAGCGCGCCTTCAAGGCGGGCTGGGGCGGCGTCGTCTGGAAAACGCTCGGCGAAGAAGGACCGCCGGTCGTCAACGTCAACGGACCGCGCTACGGCGCGATCTGGGGTGCCGACCGCCGGCTGCTGGGCTTCAACAATATCGAGCTCATCACCGACCGCGACCTTTATGTGAACCTGCGCGAAATGAAGCAGGTCAAGATGAACTGGCCGGACCGGGCCCTGATCGCCTCGATCATGGTGCCCTGCGAGGAAGAGGCGTGGAAGGCGATCCTGCCGCTGGTGGAAGAAACCGGCGCCGACGGCATTGAGCTCAACTTCGGCTGTCCGCACGGCATGTCCGAGCGCGGCATGGGTGCTGCGGTCGGCCAGGTGCCGGAATATATCGAGATGGTCGTGCGCTGGTGCAAGCAGTACACGCGCATGCCTGTCATCACCAAGCTGACGCCGAATATCACCGACATCCGCAAGCCTGCCCGCGCCGCCAAGGCCGGCGGCACCGACGCCGTGTCGCTGATCAACACGATCAACTCGATCGTGTCAGTCGATCTCGACAACTTCGCCCCGAACCCGACGGTCGGCGGCAAGGGCACTCATGGCGGCTATTGCGGCCCGGCGGTCAAGCCGATCGCACTCAACATGGTCGCCGAAATCGCCCGCGATCCCGAAACCTATGGCCTGCCGATCTCCGGCATCGGTGGCATAACCACCTGGCGCGACGCGGCCGAATTCCTGGTGCTTGGCGCCGGCAACGTGCAGGTCTGCACCGCGGCGATGACCTACGGCTTCAAGATTGTCCAGGAAATGATCTCCGGCCTTTCCGACTGGATGGATGCCAAGGGTCACCGCGACCTCGACGACATCACCGGCCGCGCCGTGCCGAATGTCACCGACTGGCAGTATCTGAACCTCAACTATATCGCCAAGGCCAAGATCGATCAGGATTCCTGCATCAAGTGCGGCCGCTGTCACATCGTCTGCGAGGACACCTCGCACCAGGCGATCACCCAGTTCGTCAATGGCGTGCGCCACTTCGAGGTAATGGAAGACGAGTGCGTCGGCTGCAACCTCTGCGTCAGCGTCTGTCCGGTCGAGAACTGCATCACCATGGAAGAACTGCCGGCCGGCACGATCGACCAGCGCACCGGCAAGCCGGTCGACCCGAACTACGCCAACTGGACGACCCACCCGAACAACCCGATGGCCCGCCAGGCCGCGGAGTAAGGGCGCCCAAGCGGGTTCGCCCGCGATTGCATCAAGCAAAGCCGCCGGACATCCATCCGGCGGCTTTGTCTTTCAACCCTGGAACTCGACGACCACCTTGCCGAACGGCCCGCGATCGAGATGCGCCAGCGCCTCGGGCAACTCTGCGAAGCGGTAGCGGGCATCGATGACCGGCCTGATCCCGGTGCGATCGATGGCGCCGACCAGATCTTCCAGCGCCCGGCGATGGCCGACGCCGATGCCCTGGATGACCGGCGACTTCAACAGGACAAACGGCGCCGGCGCCGAGATCTCGCCGCCTTCGAGCACGCCGATGATAGAGATCCGCCCCTGCACGGCCACCGCTTGCAACGACTTGCCGAGATTGGCGCCACCGGCGAGCTCGAGGATATGGTCAGCGCCATCATCGCCGGTAATCTCGAGAACACGCTCCGCCCAGTCTTCCGACAGCCGGTTTACGCCATGATCGGCTCCAAGCGCGCGCGCACGTTCGAGCTTTTCCTGACTGGCTGATGTCACGATCACTTCGGCCCCGTGCGCCTTGGCGATCTGCAGCCCGAACAGGGAAACACCGCCGGTGCCCTGCACGACGACGCGGTCGCCGGCTTTCGGATGTCCCCTCTCGACCAGAGCGAACCAGGCCGTCAGCCCGGCGCAGGGCAAGGTGCTCGCCTCGCCATCGTCGAGGCTCTCAGGTGCCTTCACGAACCAGTCCTCTGGGAAGGCGACATATTCGGAGGCAACACCCGGGTTGAGGCCCCCAAGCGCAAACGACGTCGGATGACGGGCGGTCCCCGGCTTCTGACCGTCAATCCAGGTCGGATCGAAGACGGAAATCACACGATCGCCCGGCTTAAACCGCGTGACGTCGCGGCCGACCGCTTCCACCACGCCGGCCATGTCGGAACCCGGCACAAAGGGGAAGGCGAGCGGCATGCCCATGCCGTTTTCCAGCACCAGCTTGTCGCGAAAGTTGAGCGACAAGGCGGTGGTGCGAACGAGCACCTCGCCCGCACCCGGCTCAGGAACGCGCCGCTCGGTGACCTTCAGGTTCGAGGCGCCGAATGTATCGATCGTCCATTCCTTCATCAGTCTTGCCATGGTCTTTCCTTTCATCGGTTTGCTGATGAAGAAACCATAGCGTTGAATTTATCTCTCCAGTTGCGATATGATTTCGCCATATTGGTTCCACTAAGGATACAAACATGAACTACCTGAACGGAGTTTCGGTGTTCGTGGAAGCGGCCGACGCCGGCGGCTTTTCTGCGGCGGCCGAAAGGCTCAACCTGTCGCGCTCGGCAGTCGGAAAAACGGTCGCCAAGCTGGAACAGAGGCTGGGCGTTCGCCTCTTCCATCGCACCACCCGCACCCAGAGCCTGACCGACGAAGGCCAGCTCTTCTACGAAAACTGCCTGAGGGCGCTCGGCGAAATCAGGGCCGGAGAGGCGCTGCTGGAATCGGGCAAACAGGAGATCCGGGGCCGCCTGCGCCTGTCGATGCCTGTGCATTTCGGCCGCCAATGCATCATGCCGCTGCTGTCGGAACTGCTCCGGCTGCATCCGCACCTGGAATTCGATCTCAACTTCAGCGACCGCAACGTCGACCTCATCGAGGACGGCTTCGATCTCGCCATCCGCTCCGGCCCGCTGAGGAGCGATCCCGAACTGATGACGCGCAAGATCGCCGACCAGCGCATGATCGTATGCGCTTCACCGGCCTATCTTGAAGCAAACGGCACGCCTGGAACGATCGATGACCTGATGTCGCATCAGGCGATCCTCTACCGGCGCAGCGGACAGCCGCTCGCCTGGTCTTTTCCCGTCAAGGCCGGCCAGCCCCAGGCGATCACGCCGCCGGCGCGGCTGCGGCTCGATGACCTGACCTCAATCGCCGACGCGGCAGCCGACGGCTTCGGTATCGCCTGGCTGCCGTGCTGGCTCGTGGGAAACCGAATCGCCGCCGGCTCGCTGGTCCGGATTCTCGCCGATGCGCCGGCGCTCTCCTATGGCGCCTATGTCGTCTGGCCGAAAACCCAATACATGCCGCCAAAGCTGCGGCTGCTCATCGATACGCTTGCCGCACGCCTGCCGGCCATGATGGAATGAAGCAAGCGGTGGCCGCTGTTTCCGGCGCCGCCATCACAAGCCAAAAGCATGGGGAGTTCGACATGCATGTGGCGAACCCGTTCGAACGACGGCACCGAACCCCGCTCAATAGCGCTCCCCGCCGATAACGAACAGGACACGAAAACGAAACAGATTGTGTAAAAATGGTAAGTTGTCGGCCCGCGCGATCTGGATAATAAGGGAGAACTCACACCGGGGGTGCGTGACGTTCGATCCGGGATCGGCGACGCATCTTCCGACGGTTTTGAAACTGCGGCCGGACAAAGCTTCGGCAGAGCCGGACTTTTGCTTGACGATCATTTCGGCCAACCGACGCAAGCGAATGCACCTCGTATCCGGGGCGATACTCGGTTCGTTCGTGCTGGCCCATTTCTTCAACCATTCGCTCGGTCTCATTTCCATCGAAGCGATGGAAACCGCCCGCAAGGCGTTCAATCTCATCTGGCACAGCGTCCCCGGCACGGTGCTCCTCTACGGCGCCCTGCTGCTGCATTTCGCCATGGCGCTCGAAAGCATCTACCGCCGGCAGACGCTCAGAATGCCGGCGCGCGAAGCGCTGAAGATCATCTTCGGTCTCAGCCTGCCGTTTCTGCTGATCGGCCATGTTACCGCCGCGCGCGTCGAACCGCTCTTCACAGGCGTCGATACGGATTACCCGGACATGCTCCGGATTCTCTGGTCGAACTCGGTCAACGCCATCAGGCAATCGGTCGCCCTCTTGCTCGTCTGGGGCCATGGTTGCCTCGGCGCCTGGTTCTGGATGCGCGGTCGCCCCTGGTTCCCGCGCTATGAAATCCTGCTTTACACAGTCGCAATCCTCGTGCCGATCTTCGCGCTGCTCGGCTTCGTCAGCGGCGCCCGCTCGATCGAGAGCAACTATGAAGAACACGGTGGCTACGGCGACAGGGCCTACACCAAGCCGGCGGTCGATCTCACGCTTCTCGAGGACATCCGCCTCGGTCTCTATCTCGGTTTCGGTGGGCTGATCGGTGGCACCTTCCTGCTGCGGGCCATGCCGAAGGGTGGCCGCATTCGCGTCCGTTATCCAGATGGCCGGACCGCGACCGTCAATCTCGGCTTCAGCGTTCTGGAAGCAAGCCGCGCCGCCGGTATCCCGCATGTCTCGGTCTGCGGCGGCCGCGGGCGTTGCTCGACCTGCCGCGTCCGCGTCATCCAGGGATTGGAAGACCAGCCTGCCCCTGAGGACGCCGAGCTTGCGACGCTGACCCGTATCGGCGCGCCCGACAATGTCCGTCTCGCCTGCCAGTTCCGCCCTGTGCACAACGTGACCGTCGTGCCGATCCTCGACAGCGACAGCCTCGGTATCAAGAAACAGATCGGACGCGAGGGCGGCGAAGGCCGGGAGCGACGCATCGCCGTGCTCTTCTGCGATATGCGCGGCTTTACCAGCATTGCCGAACACAAGCTGCCCTTCGACACAGTGTTCCTGCTCAACCGCTACTTCGAGATGGTGGGCGAAGCGGTCGAGGATTCCGGCGGCGTCATCGACAAGTTCATCGGCGATGGCGCACTCGCGATCTTCGGCCTCAAGAGCTCCTACACCGAGGCCTGCCGGCAGTCGCTCGCCGCCGCCGTGCGGATCTCCAAGGGCATCGAGACGCTCAACCAGACCTTCCGCGGCGAACTCGACGAACCGCTGCGCATCGCGATGGGGCTGCACTCCGGCCCCGCCATAATCGGTGAGATCGGCTATGGCCAGGCGACGTCGCTGACGGCGGTCGGCGACACGATCAACACCGCCAGCCGCTTGGAGGGCCTCGCCAAAGAGCACGACGTGCAGCTCGCCGTCTCCGCCGAACTCGTCAATCGGGCGGGTCTCGTGATCGAAGGACACGAGCGGCTGGACATCGGCCTGCGCGGCCGGCAGGCGACACTCGAAACCTGGATCGTCGAGGATGCCGCGCGAATCTCCGCGGCCTTGCAACCAACGCCGTCAAACGCTTAGGTTGGTATTCCCCGCCCTCATACTCCCCGGAATCGTGAATGAAGCAGGACGTATCCCCGAAAACGCCCCATCAGGTTCACGCCAAAGGCATCGAGAAGCTGAAGGCACATCTGGCGATGATGAGCTTTGCCATTTTGATCGCCGGTTCCTTCTCTTTCGGTGGTCTTGCAACCCAGCACATGGGCGCCGGACCGCTGACGCTCTGGCGCTATCTGCTGACTGTCATCGTGCTGGGGCTGATGACCTTCGGCTATGCGCGCGTGCCTTTTCACTTCCCCAAGCAATCGTGGCGCTTCGTGATCCTCGGCGGCCTGATCGCCGTCTACATGCTGACGATGTTCAAGGCGCTGGAATTCACCAACCCGGTTTCCACCGGCGCGGTCTTCACCCTGATGCCGTTGCTCAGCGCCGGTTTCGCCTATCTGCTGCTCGGCCAGCGCACGCGCCCGGGCGTGCTCGCGGGCCTCATCATCGCAGCCCTCGGCGCCGTCTGGGTGATCTTCCGCGCCAATATCCAGGCGATCCTTGCCTTCGATATCGGCCAGGGCGAGCTAATCTTCTTCGTCGGCGTCGTCTGCCACGCGATCTATGTGCCGCTGATCCGCAAGTTCGGCCGACAGGAAAACCCCTTCGCCTTCGGCTTCTGGGTCGCGGTCTTCACCGTGCCCTGGCTGCTGGTGCCCGGTGGCATCGGTCTCATCACCACGGACTTTACAGCGCTTCCCGCGATCGTCTGGGTCGCCGTCCTCTATCTCGCCGTCGTCACCACCGCCATCACCTTCCTGCTGCTGCAATATGCTTCGATGCGGCTGCCGGCATCCAAGGTGCTCGGCTATGGCTATTTGACGCCGAGCTTCATCATTCTGCTCGAAGGGCTGCTCGGCCACGGCTGGACCAGCCTGCCGGTTCTTGCCGGCGCGCTGACCACGGCCTGCGGCCTGCTCCTGATGGCGCTGCTGCCCGATTGAAGATGTGCGGGCGGCTCAGGCCGCCGGCTGCTCGCTGACCTGCAGCCCGTCGACAAAGAGCCGCTCCAAAAAGCGCGCTGCGTCTTCGAACCGTCCCTCGCCGGCATTGCCCTGGCCAAGCACGGCGCGTACCTGCACGTCGAAGTCGGCATAATGCTGGGTCGTTGACCAGATCGCAAAGATCAGGTGGTAGGGGTCGCATTTGGCGATCTTGCCGGCTTTCGCCCAGGCGCGGATCACCTCCGCCTTCTCGTCGACCAGCGCCTTCAACGGCCCCTTGAGCTCGTCCTCGATATGCGGAGCACCCTGCAGCACCTCGTTGGCGAAGAGCCGGCTTTCGCGCGGATAGTCGCGGGCCATTTCGAGCTTGCGCCGGATGTAGCTGCGGATCTCGGCGACCGGATTTCCCTCGGCATTGAACTCGCGCAGGGGATCGAGCCAGGTATCGAGCACCCGGTCGATCAGCGCCCGGTGCATCGCTTCCTTCGTGCGGAAATAATAAAGCAAATTGGGCTTCGACATGCCCGCCACTTCGGCGATCTGGTCGACGGTCGCGCCGCGGAAACCATTGGCGGAGAAGACTTCAAGCGCCGCTTCCAGAATGCGCTCTTCTTTCTCTTCCTGGATGCGTGTCCGCCTCTGGGTCCTGGCCGCTCTCGGTAGTACCATCTGTCCCCCTGGCGATCCCCGCGCGCCTCGCCGCGCAAGAACCGATCTGCCCAATTTCCGGCCTCGCCATCTTCTTGGGCAACAACTTCGTTTTTTTGCTTTTCCGGCTTGAGTGCCGCAATGGAAGTTGTAATGTTTACCAACCGGTCAAATTATCAGCCAGTTCACCGCCAAAGGCAACGGCTGATCGAAGGGCACCAGAAAAAACCAAGCCTGGATTTGACCAAGGGAACATAAGGGCGCGCCGATTGAGGCAAGGCCCTGAAAAGATGAGGAGACCGCCGTGGCTGCACCTGGCGAGAACATGCGTGTCAATGCCGACCGCCTGTGGGATTCACTTATGGAAATGGCCAAGATCGGCCCTGGCGTTGCTGGCGGCAATAACCGCCAGACATTGACCGACGCGGACGCCGAAGGGCGCCGGTTGTTCGAGTCCTGGTGCGAGACGGCCGGCCTCACCATGGGCGTCGATAGTATGGGCAACATGTTCTTCACACGCGCCGGCACCGACCCGGACGCTCTGCCCGTCTATGTCGGTTCGCATCTCGACACCCAGCCGACCGGCGGCAAGTTCGACGGTGTGTTGGGCGTGCTCTCCGGCCTCGAAGTCATTCGCTCGATGAACGACCTCGGCATCAAGACCAAGCACCCGGTCGTCGTTACCAACTGGACGAACGAGGAAGGCGCACGCTTCGCGCCGGCCATGCTCGCCTCCGGCGTCTTTGCCGGCGTGCACAGCCAGGACTTCGCCTATGGCCGCAAGGATCCGGAAGGAAAGACCTTCGGCGATGAATTGAAACGCATCGGCTGGGTCGGCGACGAAGAGGTCGGCGCCCGCAGGATGCATGCCTATTTCGAATACCATATCGAGCAGGGCCCGATCCTCGAAGCCGAGGGGAAGGACATCGGCGTCGTCACCCACTGTCAGGGCCTCTGGTGGCTGGAGTTCACGCTGACGGGACGCGAAGCCCATACCGGCTCGACGCCGATGAACATGCGCGTCAATGCCGGCCTCGCCATGGCCCGCATCATGGAAATGGTCCAGAGTGTTGCCATGGTGAACCAGCCGGGTGCCGTCGGTGGCGTCGGCCAGGTGGTCTTCTCCCCCAATTCCCGCAACGTTCTGCCGGGCAAGGTGGTCTTCACCGTTGATATCCGCTCGCCCGACAAGGAGAAGCTCGATCGCATGCGCGCCAGGATCGAGGCCGAAGCGCCAAAGATCACCGAGCCGCTCGGCGTCGGCTGTTCCATCGAGGCGATAGGCCACTTCGAACCGGTGACCTTCGACCCGAAACTGGTTACCGCCGTGCGCGATGCCGCCGAACGGCTCGGCTACAGCCACATGAACATCATCTCGGGCGCCGGCCACGACGCCTGCTGGGCCGCCAAGGTGGCGCCGACGACGATGATCATGTGCCCTTGCGTCGGTGGCCTCAGCCACAACGAGGCGGAGGATATCTCCAAGGAGTGGGCCAGCGCCGGCGCCGACGTCCTCTTCCACGCCGTCGTCGAAACGGCTGAAATCGTCGAATGAGTTTGCGGGCGGGACGAAAGTTCCGCCCTTTTTCGTGGCGGCCGCCTACTGCATAATTCCTTAAATCGGGATCGATTTAAGGGGAAATTATGCAGCAAATCTAAAATGCTACAGCGATCTTAGCGCGTATTAAAACACGCGCGGCGCTGTAGGCGCCGGAAGCGCAATCGCGAGGATCAAGTACCATGAGCACTGTCATCAAGGGTGGAACCATCGTCACGGCCGACCTGACCTACAAGGCGGACGTCAAGATCGAGGGCGGCAGGATCGTCGAGATCGGCCCCAATCTTTCCGGTGACGAGACGCTGGATGCGAGCGGCTGTTTCATCATGCCGGGCGGCATCGACCCGCACACCCATCTCGAAATGCCCTTCATGGGCACCTATTCCTCGGACGATTTCGAAAGCGGCACGCGTGCGGCACTTGCCGGCGGCACGACCATGGTGGTCGATTTCGCGCTGCCCTCCCCCAACCAGTCGCTGCTCGAAGCGCTCACCATGTGGGACAACAAGTCTACCCGCGCCAACTGCGACTATTCCTTCCACATGGCGATCACCTGGTGGAGCGAGCAGGTCTTCAACGAGATGGAGACCATCGTTAAGGACAAGGGCATCAACACCTTCAAGCACTTCATGGCCTATAAGGGCGCGCTGATGGTCGACGACGACGAGATGTTCTCGTCCTTCCAGCGCTGCGCAGCCCTCGGCGCGCTGCCGCTCGTGCACGCGGAAAACGGCGATGTCGTCGCCCAGCTCCAGGCGAAGCTGCTTGCCGAAGGCAACAACGGTCCGGAGGCACACGCCTATTCGCGGCCGGCCGAAGTCGAGGGCGAAGCAACCAACCGCGCGATCATGATCGCCGACATGGCCGGCTGCCCGGTCTATATCGTGCACACCTCCTGCGAGCAGGCGCATGAGGCGATCCGCCGGGCCCGCGCCAAGGGCATGCGCGTCTTCGGCGAGCCGCTGATCCAGCATCTGACGCTGGATGAAACCGAATATTTCAACAAGGACTGGGACCATGCGGCCCGCCGCGTGATGTCGCCACCCTTCCGCAACAAGCTGCATCAGGACTCACTCTGGGCCGGTCTCGCCTCGGGCTCGCTGCAGGTGGTCGCGACCGACCATTGCGCCTTTACAAGCGAACAGAAACGCTCCGGCCTCGGCGACTTCACCAAGATCCCCAACGGCACCGGCGGTCTCGAAGACCGCATGCCGATGCTCTGGACCCATGGCGTCAACACCGGCCGCATCACCATGAACGAGTTCGTGGCGGTCACCTCGACCAACATCGCCAAGATCCTCAACATCTACCCGAAGAAGGGCGCGATCCTCGTCGGCGCCGATGCCGACCTGGTCGTCTGGGACCCGAAGCGCACCAAGACCATCTCGGTCAAGAACCAGCAGTCGGCGATCGACTACAACGTCTTCGAGGGCAAGGAGGTGAAGGGCCTGCCACGCTACACGCTGACCCGCGGCGTCGTCGCGATCGAGGAAAGCACGATCAGGACCCGCGAAGGCCACGGCGAATTCGTCCGCCGCGATCCGTTCCCGGCCGTCAGCTCCGCTCTTTCTACCTGGAAGGAAGTCACGGCACCGCGCGCCGTCCAGCGCACCGGCATTCCGGCGACCGGCGTCTGAGGCCTCATGTTTCGCGGCTTGCACGTCTTCGCGCCGCTCTGTCCCACCGGACATGCCCTGCCAGATCGGCGGGGCACTTCGGCGCGGGTGGCGTCAGGCAGGCACGAGCGCGTCGAGCTCGGGCAGAAGCATGACGCTTTCCAATTGCTTCGGGTCCGTGCGCGCAATGACGGCCGAACAGGGCTCATTCGAACGGTTCTCCGGCAGGTGTGGCATGCCGGCGGGGATATAGACCATGTCACCGGCCCGGGCGACGACGTGTTCCTCCAGCTTCTCGCCAAACCAGGTCCAGGCCTCGCCCGAAAGCACATAGATCGCCGTCTCGTGGCTCTCGTGCAGATGCGCCTTGGCGCGCGCGCCGGGCGGGATCGTGACGATATGCATGCTGAGGCCAGTCGCACCTACGGTCTCCGCCGCAATGCCCTCGAAATAGTTGAGCCCCTGCTGGCCGGCCTGCACGCCTTCAGGACGAACCACGCGACAGCCCGGATTGGATGATCGAGACATGACTGTTCTCCAGAATTCCCTGAAAAACCAGCAACAAACGGCTCCGCACCCAAATCCGCGATTGCATGTTGCCGGTCCGGATAGCAGTCTGACACAGACCAGCCAGAATGAGTATTCGCCGATGACGTCCAATACCGCATCCGTGGTTTCGGCCCGGGACCTCTGCCTGACTTTCGAAACCGCCGATGGACCGGTGCATGCGCTGACCGGCGTCAATCTGGACGTCGCCAAGGGTGACTTCGTTTCCTTCATCGGCCCGTCCGGCTGCGGCAAGACGACGTTTCTCAGAGTGATCGCCGATCTCGAAAAGGCGAGCTCCGGCAAGATCAGCGTCAACGGTATGACGCCCGAGGAAGCGCGCAAGCAGCGCGCCTATGGCTACGTGTTCCAGGCGGCAGCGCTTTATCCCTGGCGCACGATCGAGAACAACATCGCCCTGCCGCTGGAGATCATGGGCTATTCGAGGGAAGAGAAGAAGGCGCGCATCGAGCGCACGCTCGACCTCGTCAACCTCACGGGCTTCGGCAAGAAATATCCCTGGCAGCTGTCTGGCGGCATGCAGCAGCGCGCCTCGATCGCCCGTGCACTCGCCTTCGATGCCGATCTGCTTTTGATGGACGAACCCTTCGGCGCGCTCGACGAGATCGTCCGCGATCACCTCAACGAACAGCTGTTGAAGCTCTGGGCCCGCACCAACAAGACGATCTGTTTCGTTACCCACTCGATCCCCGAGGCCGTCTACCTCTCAACCAAGATCGTGGTGATGAGCCCGCGTCCCGGCCGCGTCACCGACGTCATCGAATCGACGCTGCCGCGCGAACGCCCGCTCGGCATTCGCGAGACGCCGGAATTCTTGGAGATTGCCCATCGCGTTCGCGAGGGCCTGCGCGCGGGACACAGCTATGACGAATAGTGCCGTGATCCGCCCGGCCGAACGGACCGACATGGCCGCCTGCGCCGGCATCCTCAACCGCTGGATCGACGCAACACCGTGGATGCCGCGCGTGCACGATCATGCCGACGTCGAGCGCTACTACGCCGACACGGTGTTTGCCGAACGCAGGTTGATCGTGGCGGAGCGGAAGAACGACGTCGCCGGCTTCCTTGCGCTTTCCGACGACCGCTACGTCACGGCGCTCTACATCGACGCGCCTCACCGCGGCACCGGCATCGGCTCGCAGCTCGTGCAGGCCGCCAAGGACTTGTCTCCGGAAGAACTCAATCTCTGGACCTTCGAACACAATCGTGACGCCCAGCGCTTCTACCAGCACCAGGGCTTCGAAGTCGTGCGGCGCACGGACGGCGACAACGAAGAGAAGCTGCCGGATATCCACTATCGCTGGCAGGCCAAGGAGATGCAGGCATGAACCTCGCCTTTGGCCTCTGGATGCTCTTGGCAACGACGATCTTTCTCGGCGGCGCGACCGCCTCGCGCGCCTATGTTTCGAATAATCACCTCGGTATGCTCGTCCTCGCGCTTGGGCTCTACGTCATCGGCAACATCATCATGGTGAAGCTGATGCGCGAAGGTGGCCTCGGCCTCGCAATTTCGCTTTCGGCGATCGTACAGCTCGTGCTCGTCAACATCATCGCCTTTGCGGTCTTTGGTGAACGGTTGAGCCTCACACAGGCCGCCGGTGTCCTTCTCGGCATCGTCGCCATGGGTCTGATGTTGTTGCCCGCAAGCGGAAAGGCGTGACAATGCAGGAACCAAGCTTCCTCAGGGACAAGTTGCTGCCGGTCGGCACCGTCGTCGTGCTGCTGATCGCGCTCTGGTACGTCGCAGTCGTCTTCCTGAACGCGCCCTTCGAGCGCGACACGGCCGCGCGTGCCGGCACCGAAATCACCTTCTCCGAGATCATGCGCAACACCATGGCGCAGGAACGCCCGGTGCTGCCGGCGCCGCACCAGGTGATCGCCGAGATCTGGGACACGACATTCAACAAGGCAATCACGTCGAAACGCAGCCTCGTCTACCACGCCTGGATCACGCTTTCGGCGACCCTGCTCGGCTTCGGCATCGGTGCAGCACTCGGCATCCTGCTCGCGGTCGGCATCGTGCACAACCGCGCCATGGATCGTTCGCTGATGCCGTGGGTGATCGCCAGCCAGACGATCCCGATCCTCGCCATCGCGCCGATGATCATCGTCGTCTTGAACGCCATCGGCATCTCGGGCCTGCTGCCGAAGGCGCTGATTTCCACTTACCTTTCCTTCTTCCCCGTCGTCGTCGGCATGGTGAAGGGGCTACGTAGTCCGGAAACGATCCAGCTCGATCTGATGCACACTTATTACGCCTCATCGGCACAGACCTTCTGGAAGCTGCGCTGGCCGTCGTCCATGCCCTATCTCTTCACCTCGCTGAAGGTTGCCGTTGCCATCTCGCTGGTCGGCGCGATCGTTGGCGAGCTGCCGACCGGTGCTGTCGCCGGCCTCGGCGCCCGCCTGCTCGCCGGTTCCTATTACGGCCAGACGGTGCAGATCTGGGCGGCCCTCTTCATGGCGGCAGCACTCGCCGCTGTCCTCGTCATGATCGTCGGCTTTGCCCACACCGCCGTCCTGAAGCGCATGGGAGCCAAGCCATGAACCTGCCAGTCCTTGCAGCAGCGATCATCTTCTGGCTCGCCGCCTGGGCCTTCAACGAGTGGCTGGTGCGCCAGAACTTCCAAAATGAAGCTGCCAAGGCCGCTGCGCGCTTTGCCGTGCCGCTGATCTTCGGCATCACCATCCTGGTCCTCTGGGAAGGCATTGTGCGTGGCTTCTCGGTCCCCTCGGTGCTGCTGCCGGCACCCTCCATGATCTGGCAGAAGCTGATCAATTCGCTGCCGACGCTTGGCGCCGACTTCCGCCAGACCTTCCTGAAGGCGGTGCTGATTGGCTACGCGCTCGGCTGCGGCCTCGGCTTTGCCGTCGCGATCCTGATTGACCGCTCGCCGTTCCTGCAGAAGGGCCTCTTGCCGCTCGGCAACTTCGTCTCGGCCCTCCCCGTCATCGGCGTCGCGCCGATCATGGTCATGTGGTTCGGCTTCGACTGGCAGTCGAAGGTCGCGGTCGTCGTCATCATGACCTTCTTCCCGATGCTGGTGAACACGGTCGCCGGCCTTGCCGCCGCCAGCCACATGGAGCGCGACCTGATGCGCACCTATGCGGCGTCCTGGTGGCAGACGCTCGTCAAGCTGCGCCTGCCGGCCGCCTGGCCGTTCATCTTCACCGCGCTGAAGATCAATTCGACACTGGCGCTGATCGGCGCCATCGTCGCCGAGTTCTTCGGAACCCCCATCGTCGGCATGGGGTTCCGGATTTCCACGGAAGTGGGACGCATGAATGTCGACATGGTCTGGGCCGAGATCGCCGTCGCGGCGGTCGCAGGCTCCGCCTTCTACGGGGTGGTCGCGCTCATCGAGCGCGCTGTCACCTTCTGGCATCCTTCCATCCGCGGAGGGCGCGCCTGACGCATACTGCCTGAGCAATTCCAGAAAAAGTGTGAAACGGTTTTCCGTCCGGAATTGCGCAGTTGAAAGAAAATGAAACAAAAACAAGAGGGAACTGACATGAACAAAAGACTTGCATCGCTTCTCGCCGCAGGCGTCTTTTCGCTGGCAGCGTTCCAGGCTGAGGCCGCCGAGAAGGTGACACTGCAGCTGAAATGGGTGACCCAGGCGCAATTTGCCGGCTACTACGTCGCCAAGGACAAGGGCTATTACGAGGAGGAAGGTCTCGACGTCGACATCAAGCCCGGCGGTCCTGATATCGCACCGGCACAGGTGATCGCCGGCGGCGGCGCCGATGTGATCGTCGACTGGATGCCCTCTGCCCTTGCCACCCGCGAAAAGGGTGTCGCGCTCGTCAACATCGCCCAGCCCTTCAAGAAATCGGGCATGATGCTGACCTGCCTCAAGGAAACCGGCGTCACCAGCCCCGACAAGTTCAAGGGCCAGACCCTCGGCGTCTGGTTCTTCGGCAACGAGTATCCGTTCCTCTCCTGGATGGCGCATCTGAAGATCCCGACGGATGGCGGCCCGAATGGCGTCACGGTCCTGAAACAGGGCTTCAACGTCGACCCGCTGATCCAGAAGCAGGCCGCCTGCATCTCGACCATGACCTATAACGAATACTGGCAGGTCATCGACGCCGGCATCAAGCCGGACGACCTCGTTACCTTCAAATACGAGGACCAGGGCGTGGCGACGCTCGAAGACGGCCTCTACGTGCTTGAAGACAAGCTCAAGGACGCCGCCTTCAAGGAAAAGATGGTCAAGTTCGTGCGCGCCTCGATGAAAGGCTGGAAATTCGCGGAAGAGAACCCGGATGAAGCCGCAGGCATCGTGCTCGAAAACGACTCCACCGGCGCCCAGACGGAAAAACACCAGAAGCGCATGATGGGCGAAGTGGCCAAGCTCACGGCCGGCTCGAACGGCGCGCTGGATGAGGCCGACTACAAGCGCACGGTGCAATCGCTGCTCGCGGGCGGCTCCGATCCCGTGATCTCCAAGGAGCCGGAAGGCGCCTGGACGCACGAGATCACCGATGCCGCACTGAAGTAGACATCGCCAAATCGTCAGAAGAGGGTCGCACGATCGTGCGGCCCTCTTCCGTTTTCTCGGCGGCCGTTCGCATCCGCCAAATTGCTGCCGGGTACCGGGCGTGGGGGTGGTAACCCTGGAAGCAACGGCGCTACCCTTGCTTGCCATTGTCAAGATCGTGTCAAGATCGCAACCATAACCGCAGAACAGGTCGAATATTGAGGCACCATCGCTTCATGCGCACTTGTAAGCGTCGAAGGCCGAGATTACATAGGCCCCGATGTTTGTTGGAGGCAGGCATGGTGGGGGGCACCCTTTTCCCGATGTTTTGCCTGCGGTAACCGGTCCCAGTTCCGCCCGCGTCTACGGTCTGATACCGTGCACGCGGAGCGCGAAATGAGGAAAGCGCAGTCTCCTGTCCCCGCGCAATCCGCCGGGGCGAGATGTCGGCGTGATAAAATCGCCTGATTGCCCGTGGATCCTGCATCGAGCGGTGATCCGCTCTATGTTGTTTCCATTGCCGGGACTGTGAAGCCGATGGCTCTAAAAGTACTGCCCGTTCTCAGCGTGTGCGCTGCGATGACCTTTGGTTCGCTTTCGTCCGCCTGGGCGGAGGAAGCGACGCAACCGAAGCCGACGCAAAACCTCCCCTCCATCGTCGTCACCACAGCGGTCGACCAGTCGATCAGCGACCGCGTCGTTGCGACCGGCACCATCCAGGCGGTCGAGCAGGTCTATGTCGCCCCCATGGTCGACGGCCTTTCCATCCGGACGCTCAATGTCGATGTCGGCGACAAGGTCGAAGCCGGCAGCGTGCTCGTGGTCCTGAACGACGACGCGCTTCGCCTGCAAAAGAGCGAACTCGAAGCGTCGCTTGCCAAGGCGGAGGCCGGGCTTGCTCAACTGAACGCACAGCTCAGCGAAACCAGGGCGAACGCAGACGAGGCCAAACGCGTCAGCGATCGCGCAGCGGGACTTTCGAAGAACGGCACGGTTTCGACGGCTGAGGCCGACCGGGTGCGGGCGCTCGCGATTGCGACGCAGGCACGCGTCCTTTCCGCGGAGCAGGCCGCCGCCGTCGCCAATGCCGACATCAAGGTGGCCGAAGCGCAGATCGACGACATCGACCTTCGCCTCGCCCGTACCGAGGTCAAGGCGCCCGTCGCCGGCGTGATCTCCGCCAAGAACGCCAAGGTCGGCGCGATCGCCACCGGCAATAGCGAACCGCTCTTCGCCATGATCCGCGATGGCGCGATCGAGATGAAGGCCGACGTCGCCGAAGCCGACATCATCAAGCTCGCTGTAGGCCAGCCGGCAATCGTGACGCTCGCCGGCGGCAACACCAAGGTCGAGGGCACCATCCGCCTCATCGCCCCGACCGTCGATCCCGTCAGCCGCCTCGGAACCGTCTTCATCAGCCTGGTCGATACCGAGAAGGCGCGCGCCGGCATGTATGCAAGCGCGCTGATCACCGCCCAACAGAAGCAGACAGTGGTCCTGCCGCAAACGGCCGTTACCAATGAGAACGGCCGCACGATCGTCCGCAAGGTCGAAAACGGCGTCATCCGCATCCTGCCAGTCAAGACAGGGATTTCCGACGGCAAGTTCATCGAAGTCCTCGAAGGCTTGAAGGCTGGCGAGGAAGTGGTGGCGAGGGCCGGAGCCTATGTCCGCGACGGCGACCGCATCAACCCCGTCAAGTCCGCTGAACCAGCGACCAACTGACAGGAACCGTGACCATGAACTTCTCAGCCTGGTCCATACGCAATCCGATCGCACCGATCCTTGCCTTCGTCGTTCTGATGGTGCTCGGCTATCAGTCCTTCGTATCGCTGCCGATCACCCGTTTCCCCAACATCGATGTGCCGATCGTCTCGATCAACGTGACGCAGAGCGGCGCATCGCCGGCCGAGCTTGAAACGCAGGTCACCAAGGAAATCGAGGACGCGGTCGCGAGCGTCACCGGCGTCGACCATATCCAGTCGACGATCAATGACGGCACGTCGACGACCGCCGTCATCTTCCGCATGGAAGTGCCGACGACCCAGGCGGTGCAGGACGTCAAGGACGCGATCGACCGCATCCGCAGCGATCTCCCCACCTCGATCGAGGAGCCGATCGTCTCCAAGGTCGACGTCGAGGGCCAGGCGATCCAGACCTTCTCCGTCTCCGCCCCCGGCATGTCGCTGGAAGAGCTCTCCTGGTTCGTGGATGACGTCATCAAGCGCGAGATCCAGGGCAAGAAGGGCATCGGCCGTGTCGACCGCTATGGTGGCGCCGACCGCGAGGTTCGCGTCGAGCTCAACGAAGACAAGCTGAATTCGCTCGGCATTACCGCCGCCGACGTCAACGGCCAGCTCCGCCGCATGAACATGGACCTCGGCTCCGGCCGCGGCCAGGTCGGCGGCAGCGAGCAGGCCATCCGCACCCTCGGCGACACCCGCAACGTCGACCAGCTCGCCAACACGATGATCTCGGTGCCGAGCGGTCGCTTCGTTCGCCTTTCCGACCTCGGCACGGTCACTGACACCTATGAGGAGCCACGCTCCTTCTCGCGCTTCAATGGCAATCCCGGCGTGACCTTTGCGGTCTTCCGCGCCAAGGGCGCCAGCGAAGTGAGCGTCGCGGAGACCGTCGCCAAATCGCTCGAAAAGATCCGTGCTGCCAATCCCGATGTCACCATCGAGATGGTCGACGATTCCGTCTACTTCACCTACGGCAACTACGAGGCAGCGCTGCACACGCTGATGGAGGGCGCACTGCTCGCCGTCATCGTCGTCATGCTCTTCCTGCGCAATTGGCGCGCCACGCTGATCTCGGCCGTGGCGCTGCCGCTCTCGGCGATCCCGACCTTCTGGATCATGGACCTGCTCGGCTTCTCGCTGAACCTCGTCAGCTTCCTCGCGATGACGCTCGCAACCGGTATCCTCGTCGACGACGCGATCGTCGAGATCGAGAACATCGAGCGGCACATCCACATGGGCAAATCGCCCTATCGCGCCGCGATCGAGGCGGCGGATGAGATCGGTCTGGCGGTTATCGCGACGACCTTCACGATCATCGCGGTCTTCGTGCCTGTGTCCTTCATGCCGGGCATTCCGGGCCAGTACTTCATCCAGTTCGGTCTGACGGTTGCCGTTGCGGTGTTCTTCTCGCTGCTCGTCGCCCGCCTGATCACGCCGGTCATGGCGGCCTACCTGATGCGTCCCTCGGACGCAGGCAGCGGTCACCACGACGAAGACGGCTTCATGATGCGCAACTACACGCGTCTCGTGCGCGCCACGACACACTACTGGTACACGCGCTACCTGACGCTGCTTGCCGCGATCGCCTTCTCCGTTGGGTCGGTCTTCGCGCTGATCCTCTATGTGCCCGGCAGTTTCCTGCCGCCGGAAGACGCCTCGCGCGTCAGCCTGTCGATCGAGCTGCCGCCGGACGCCATGCTCGAGGACACCGACCGCACGACCACGGAGATCTACAACCGGGTCAAGAATATCGAAGGGGTCGATAACATATTCGTCCTTGGCGGCGCTTCGCCGAAGGGCGACCTGGAATTGCGCCGCGCGACCGTGACGGTGCTTTTGAAAAAGCTCGACCATTCGCTCGTAAACAAGATCGTCAACGACGTCATCGGCCGCACTCCACTGATCGGCCCCTACCTACCGAAGATGGCCCCCGCTGGTCGCATCATCCCGCAGTCGCAGATCGAGAAGGAAATCTTCGCCCGAGTCCGTGACATACCGGACGTCCGGGTCATCAAGCTCAACGACCGCGGTGAGCGCGATCTCTCCTTCAACCTGCTCTCCAACAACGAGGCCGATCTCGACCAGGCGGTGGCGACGTTGGAAGGCAAGCTGCGGAGCGACCCGCTGCTGGCCAATGTCAGCCCAGACGGGGCGCTTCCGCGCCCGGAACTGCAGATCCGTCCGCGTGACGAGCAGATGTCGCGCCTCGGCATCACCACGGCGCAGATTTCCGAGGTGATCCGTGTGGCCACCATCGGCGATATCGATGCGGCTTTGACCAAGATCGCGCTCGACGGCCGCCTGATCCCGATCCGCGTTCAGATCAACCGCGATTTCCGCACCGATATCGCCGCGATCCGCAACCTGAAGATCACCACCGCTTCAGGCACGACGGTGCCGCTCTCGAGTGTTGCCGACATCAACTATTCGGAAGGTCCGAGCTCGATCAAACGATACGACCGCAACCGCGTCGTGACGCTTGGGGCGGACCTGCCGGTCGGCGTCGCACTGAATACCGCCTCGGACCGCTTCAAGCAGATCGCCGGCCAGGCCGGTTTGCCGAAGTCCGTCGAGTTCCTCGAAAGCGGTGACGCTGAGGTTCAGGCGGAGATGCAGCAGAGCTTCGGCAACGCCATGCTGCTTGGGCTGATGCTGGTGCTGGTGGTGCTGATCCTGCTGTTCAAGGACGTGATCCAGCCGTTCACCATCCTGTTCTCGCTGCCACTCGCGATCGGCGGCGTTGCTGCGGCGCTGATCCTGACGCAGAACGCGCTGTCCATGCCGGTGCTGATCGGCATTCTGATGCTGATGGGCATCGTCACCAAGAACGCGATCCTGCTCGTCGATTTCGGCATCGAGATGATGCACCACGGCATGGACCGCCAGATGGCCATGATCGAGGCCGGCCGCAAACGCGCCCGTCCGATCATCATGACCTCGATCGCCATGTCGGCGGGCATGCTGCCCTCCGCGCTTGGCGTCGGCGAAGGCGGCTCGTTCCGCGCGCCGATGGCGACCGCCGTGATCGGTGGCATCATCGTTTCGACGGTGCTGAGCCTGGTGATCGTGCCGTCGTTCTTCCTGATCATGGACGACCTCTCGCGACTGCTCGCCCGCCTCTTCGGGCGGTTCGTCGGCCAGAAGGACGAAGAGAACCTTCCGCTCGACCGCGAAGCCCTGACGGGTCTGGTGCATGAGCAGAGCAAGACGATCGAAGGGCTGGAAGACCGGCTGAAGGCGCTGGAATCGGACCAGACCAAGGGGCGACCCGGCGGCAAGGTCATCAACCATCCGGCGCTCGCCGCCGAATAGGCCGGGTCCGAAGCGGGCTTCGCCCGGAACCGTCACAATCCAGGAACGAGCCCGCGCCCTGCAAGCGCGGGCTTTTTGTCATTCTTATTTGATCGAGGTCAAACCACCTTCCGCCAAGCTTTATTACCTTGCACTTAGATCTTACTCAGGACGGGTGTGATGAAGACGTTGCGATTGAACTCGAACGATAGGGCGGTGCTGCTCGGTTCTTGCTTCTTCGGGAAGCTGCCGATGGCGGCAACGAACGCAATTCTGGAGGATGTGGTCGTTTCAACCCACGAGGAGCACGACATCCTCTTTGGCCAGGGCGAGCCGCTCGATCACGTCTTTTTCGTTCTTTCCGGCCTGGTGCGTCTCTACCGGCTGGGCAAGGACGGACGCGAGGCGGATATCGCCGTTTTTCCGCGAGGTGAGCTTTTCGGTGAAAGCGCCATGTTCCTCGGCAACCGCGCCACAGCCAACGCCCAGACGATCGAAACGACGATGCTCGCCCGCATCGACAGCCGCAAGCTGCGCAAACTCGCCGAGCAAACGCCTGAAGTCGCCGACGCGTTGATGCAGCTCCTGTGCCGGCACGCGCAAATGGCGGAAGATTGCCTGGCGGAAGACCGGCTGCTGACGGCCCCGCAGCGGGTCGCGAGCTATATTCTCGGGAACTGCCCGGACGGCATCACGAACTTTTCCTTCCGCCTGCCCTTCCAGAAGAATGTGCTGGCCGGCAAGCTTGGCCTGGCGCCGGAAGCACTCTCGCGCGCTTTCTCGGCACTTCGCCGCTCGGGCGTCACGGTCAAGGGCCGCGTGATCGAAATCCACGACCGGCAGGCGCTCGAACGCTTCTGACGCGCCGACCAGGATTCGGCTGTCAGAAGCCTGCAGCGTCACAGCCCGCCGTGCAGCGTCAGGAAATCGACGATCCGGTTGATGCCGTCGCCGCGTTTCATGTCCGTGAACACGAAGGGCTTTTCCGCCCGCATCCGCGTCGCATCCCGCTGCATCACGTCGAGATCAGCCCCGACATAGGGAGCAAGATCCTTCTTGTTGATGACAAGCAGATCGGACTTGGTGATGCCCGGCCCGCCCTTGCGCGGGATCTCCTCGCCCTGGCAGACGGAAATGACATAGATCGTCAGATCGGCAAGGTCGGGCGAAAAGGTCGCCGCGAGATTGTCGCCGCCGGATTCGATGAAGACGACGTCGAGATCAGGGATACGCCGGTTAAGGTCGGCGATTGCCTGCAGATTGATCGTGGCGTCCTCGCGGATCGCCGTATGCGGGCAGCCGCCGGTCTCCACCCCGACGATGCGATCGGACGGCAGGGCCTGCATGCGCACCAATGCTTCGGCATCTTCCTTGGTATAGATGTCGTTGGTGACGACGGCGACGGAATACTTCTCCCGCATCGCCTTGCAGAGCTTGTCGGTCAGCGCCGTTTTGCCCGAGCCCACCGGCCCGCCGATGCCGATGCGAAGGGGACCGTTCTTCGATGCCATCTGGATGTCCTTTCAAGGGCTCTCTTCCTAGGATCGGAAGAGCCGAGAATGCAGGGTTTCGTGTTTCAAAGCCGAAATATCCGCCATGATCGTGGCCGAGCCCAGATCGTCGAGCGAGGCGTTGGCCGCTTTGCCTGCCGTCGCCGCGATGATCGGTTCGAGCGCCGCGATCACGCCGACGCCATCCCGCTGGCCGATGACGCCGCAGCGGATCGCCACCGAAACGGCGTTCGAAACGGCGGCGTTGAGGAAGGCGGCAAGTGCCGGCTCAAGACCGGTCTCATGGGCGCCGGCAACGGCACCGACCGCCACCGGATAGGCGACGGTTTCCGGGAGCACATCAAGAACCGGGTGCGGCCACGACTGTGCGGCCGCCAGAAACGCCTGGCCCTGCAGCATGGTTTCCGTATGCCGCTCGCGGCTTCCCGCCAGAGCTTCGGCAAGGTCTGCGACCGCAGCCAACCGGCCGCTGTCATTCACGGCACGATAGCTCTCGGCAAAAAGCAGCGCATCGTTCCAGCCGGAGCCGTGGCAAAGGACTGTCTCCAACCAGGAGCGAAGCTCCTCCGCATCGGTGATGAGGCGATCATGAACCGCCTGTTCAAGCCCGCTGGAATAGGAGAAGGCACCGACCGGGAAGGCCGGAGACATCCAAGTCACCAGGCGAAGCAGAGCTTGCGTATCGAGCCGCTCAGCCATGATGGTGATGGCTGTGGCCATGGTTGTGACCGCCGGCGTGGTAGGCGCCGCGCAGCGGCTGGAAGGGTTCCGAAACCTCGCTCACCTGCGCGCCCAAGCCTTCGAGCATCTGGCGGATGACCGGATCGCGGGTAATCAGAATGCGGTTCGGCTCGATCTGCGCAGGCAGATGGCGATTGCCGAGATGCCAGGCGAGTTCGATGAGATGCAGCGGATCACGCGGACAGATTTCGAAGAGCATTTCTGGTGCGGCAACGATCCGGATATAGCCGCCGCCTTCGAGCACCAGAAGGTCGCCATCGGCGAGCATCACCGCTTCCTTGAGGTCGAGCATCACCACATCGTCGTTTTCGAGGTGCAGCAACTTGCGGCGAAGATGACGGGCGTCGTGCGCAAGCGTCACGCTGTGAAGCGGAGTCGTGCCGGCTGGGCCCGGCGAAAGCACCTGGGTGGAGCGGTACGGCATCTTCAGAGCACCTCGACCTTTTCCGGCGACACAAGCTCGATGCGCGCCTCGATGAGCAGATCGGCCATGGCTGCCTGGAAGGCTTTCAGATGCGGCTCTTCGAAATGCGCATCGACAGCCGCCTTGTCCTTCCAGGTCTCGACGAACACCAGCGCGTCCGGATCGGCAGGCTTGCGGTAGAGGTCGTAGCTGATGCAGCCGGCCTCGCGGCGCGTGGCCTCGATCAGCGGTGCTGCCAGCGACACGACGTCATCTCCCTTGCCCTTGTGCGCGGTCAGGTAGGCGATAATGTAAACCATTGAACCCTCGATATCTTTTGTGCCCGCCAGTGTATCAAGAATTCGCTTCTGCGCCAGTCGCAGAGCCGGTTTTCAACCATCTGGCATGCAGCTCCCGAACAACAAAAAGCCTGAAGACCGGATCCGATCTTCGGGCTGTTTCAATTCAGAAAAAGAAGCGTTCTGGCCGCATCAGGCAGCAAGCTTCTGAGACTTCAGCGTCTCCAGAATGTTCTGCGGCGAGGAAACGCCGTAGGGGTCGCTGTCGCAATTGTCGGAGTAGCCTTCTTCCTCGAACCACTGCTCCACGACGCCGTTGTTGACGACGGCGGCGTAGCGCCAGGAGCGCATGCCGAAGCCGAGATTGTCCTTGGCAACGAGCATGCCCATCTTGCGGGTGAACTCGCCCGAACCGTCCGGGATCAGCTTGACGTTTTCGAGGCCCTGCGACTTGCCCCAGGCATTCATGACGAAGGCGTCGTTGACCGAGATGCAGTAGATTTCGTCAATGCCTTCGGCGCGGAAGTCGGCCGTCAGCTTTTCGAAATCAGGCAACTGGTAGGTCGAGCAGGTCGGCGTGAATGCGCCCGGCAGCGAGAACAGCACGACGCGCTTGCTGGCGAAGTAATTGTCGGAGGACACGTCCTCCCAGCGGAACGGATTCGGGCCGCCAACGGCCTCGTCGCGAACGCGGGTGCGGAACGTTACAGCGGGTACTTTTCTGCCAAGCATCGTCATCTCCTTTGGATCACGATGAATTTGGACCGGCTCGACCCAAAACCATGAACGTGATCACATCCATCAAGTTAGAGCGGGATGCCGGCGGAAAACCGCAAACACGTTTCCGCATCCCGCTCTCGTTCGGCTCTCGGTCGGCAGGTCTTGGGAGGATTTCTGACAACCGAGAACGATCAGCCGCTTTCCTATCGGATATTGCGCTGCGGCGCAGCACGAAAGGCCTCGATTCACATGCGGGCATGGCAGCCATGCGATGATCGCATGGCTGCGTGACACCTCAATTGTGGATGCGCAAGGATAGTCCGAGGCTCGGCGGAACCGGGTTCCATAGGCCGGTTCTCAAGCCCGCCTCACGCAGCGCCCGCGCTGTCCATGTGTTGCAGCCGAAGAGCGCGTTGAACCTGCCCGAGGCTTCGAAGAAGCGGTCATTGCCATTGTAGGAGAAGCCGTCGACCGGAACGACAGTCCCGGCGTCGCGTATGAAACTCTCGGCAATGAAGCCAAGCAGTCGTTCATATCCGGCCGCGTCCAGTTCGAAGCTGGCAACGGAGGCTTGCGGCTCGACGATCCGGCCGGCGATATCCACATGCATGACCGAGCGGTCGAGCGTCAGCGCCTTGAAGACCGGCATGGCCTTCAGCTCCGACCAGGCCGGCGTTTCCAGATAGAAGGAGCGCCCGCCCCAGCCGAAGATCAGCCATTGTGCCTGCGGATGATTGAGCGACACGCCGGCCGCTTCGATGAAGCCGAATCGCGCCCTCGTTTCCTCCGTCAAGGGCACGGCGATATCCGTGTGGATGGGGCCCAAGAGCACCAGGATGCGCGTCGTCCCTGCTCCCGCCGCAGCGGCGGAAACCGGCAAGAGCGGCCGCGGCAGCAGCGTTCCGAGAACGACCGCCAGGACCGCAGCCAGCAGGCCGAAGAAGGCCCATTTCAGGCCGCGCTTCATCCTCCGTCTCTGCTTGCTCAAAACAGGAAATAGCGCTGCGCCATCGGCACGATCGTCGCCGGCTCGCAGGTCAGCAACTCGCCGTCGGCGCGTACCTCGTAGGTCTCCGGATCAACCTCGATATGCGGCGTCAGGCTGTTGTGGATCATCGACGCCTTGCCGATACCGCCGCGGGTGTTCCTGACGGCCACCAGCTGCTTGGCGACGCCGAGCCTGGCGGCAAGACCCGCATCGAGCGATGCCTGCGACACGAAGGTGACCGATGAACTCGTGCGGTTCTTGCCGTAGGCGGCAAACATCGGCCGGTAATGTACCGGCTGCGGCGTCGGGATGGACGCGTTCGGATCACCCATCGGCGCCATGGCGATCGAGCCGCCGAGCAACACGAAGTCCGGCTTCACGCCGAAGAAGGCCGGGTTCCAGATGACGAGATCGGCGCGCTTGCCGACCTCCAGCGAACCGATCTCGTGGCTGAGCCCGTGGGCAATCGCCGGGTTGATCGTGTATTTGGCGATATAGCGCTTCACCCGGAAATTGTCGTTGTCGCCGGTTTCCTGCGGCAAGGGCCCACGCTGGCGCTTCATCTTGTCGGCGGTCTGCCAGGTGCGGATCGCCACCTCGCCGACGCGGCCCATGGCCTGGCTGTCGGAGGAGATGATCGAGAAGGCGCCGATGTCGTGCAGGATGTCTTCGGCGGCAATCGTTTCCTTGCGGATGCGGCTTTCGGCAAAGGCGATATCTTCGGGGATCGACGGCGACAGGTGATGGCAGACCATCAGCATGTCCAGGTGTTCGGCGAGCGTATTCTTGGTGTAGGGCCGCGTCGGATTGGTCGAGGACGGAATGACGTTCGGCTGGCCGCAGATCTTGATGATGTCAGGCGCGTGGCCGCCCCCGGCGCCTTCGGTGTGGAAGGCATGGATCGTGCGGCCCTTGATCGCCGCGATCGTGTCCTCGACGAAACCGCTCTCGTTCAATGTGTCGGTGTGGATCATCACCTGCACGTCGTATTCGTCGGCCACGCCCAGGCAGCAATCGATCGCCGCCGGCGTCGAGCCCCAATCCTCGTGCAGCTTCAGCGAGGTGGCACCGGCCAGCACCATCTCGACCAGCGCGCCCGGGCGCGACGCATTGCCCTTGCCGGCAAAAGCGATGTTCATCGGGAAGCCGTCGGCCGCTTCGATCATGCGGGCGAGATGCCACGGGCCGGAGGTGCAGGTGGTGGCAAGCGTGCCATGTCCCGGCCCGGCGCCGCCGCCGAGCATGCAGGTGAGCCCGCTGACCAGCGCTTCCTCGATCTGCTGCGGGCATATGAAGTGGATGTGGCTGTCCATGCCGCCGGCGGTGACGATCTTGCCTTCGCCCGCAATCACTTCCGTTCCTGGGCCGACGACGATGGTGACACCCGGCTGCGTATCCGGATTGCCGGCCTTACCGATCCCCGCAATCCGCCCGTCCTTGAGGCCGATATCCGCCTTTACGATGCCCCAGTGGTCGACGATCAGCGCATTGGTGATGACCGTATCGACGGCGCCCTCGGCGCGCGTTGTCTGGCTCTGCCCCATGCCGTCGCGAATGACCTTGCCACCCCCGAACTTCACCTCCTCGCCATAGGTGGTGAAGTCCTTCTCCACCTCGATGAAGAGCTCGGTGTCCGCAAGCCGCACCTTGTCACCGACCGTCGGGCCGAACATGTTGGCATAGGCCGCGCGCGACATCTTGTAGGGCATGGTTCAGGCTCCTTGGGACGAAGAAGAAAGTGGGTGGAGGCGGCGAAGGCGACCGCTCGCCGCCAGCGCGTCGACATAGCGGCGCTCGGCGGCAAAGGGATGCCATTGCCACCCGACATGGCCGAAGCCGGCAACAACGACGTCGTCACCGGCCATCGCGATATTGGACAGGATATCGGCAATGACGATCAGGCCGCTGGATGGGACGACGTAGGGATCGGGTGAGAAGCCGCCGAGATCGTGATCCAGCTGGTCATGCACTGCCACCGGAACGACGCGAAAACCGCGGTTGGTCGAGCGGCTGAAACTTTCGAAACCGATGGTGTAGTCGTCACAGAAATCGTCGAGATCCGGATTTGTTTCGGCAAGCCCGGCCCGCATCGCGGCGAACTTCGCGCCGGATCGGACGCACCAGATTTCGCGGGCCTGGCGCACCGCCGCACTCGTCTTCCAGCGGCCACCGCCGAGCATGGAGAGACCGGGGCGCCCGGTGTTGCAGACGGCGACGATATCGGTCTTGTGGCCACCGGGGCCGACGGAACGGCAATCGTTGAAACGCACGACGATATCGGCGGCATCGATCACCGTGCCAGCTCCGTCAGGCACTTCGCCATTGCCCACGATCATGATGATGCGGCCGCCGCTCAAGGTCTAGTTTCCGTCAGGCTCGACAATGGCCTGGAGTTCCTTCGTCCGGGCCCTGGTCAATTCGGTGAGGCAACCGGAGACGAGCATCGGCTCCATCGAGCCACCGCGGGCTTCGAAGCCCGAAAGCTCGCATTGGCCGTCACGGTAACCGATCCAGGCGCGCTGCGCCTTCTTCAGGGCCTCTTCCGCGCCAACGTAGTTCGCATCGATCTCGGCGAGTTCCTTGTCCTGCTGCTTTGTCGCTGCCAGTGCCAGCTTGTAGACCTTGTTCAGTTCCGTGTCGGCCGCCTCGTAATCCTTGTTGGCGCAGATGTTCATGTCCATCTGCGTCACCGCATTCTGGCAGTCGACCTTGTCCTCCTGCGCCAAAGCCGGCGCAAACGGCAGAACGAGAGCGATGGCAAGTACAGCGAGGCGCTTCATAGCTTGCCCATCACCTGCTGGCGGAAGCCATAGACTTCGCGCTTGCCGGAAAGAGGGATCAGCGTCACCTGACGCGTCTGCCCCGGTTCGAACCGCACGGCGGTGCCAGCAGGAATGTCGAGCCGTTGGCCGTAGGCGGCCTTCCGGTCAAACTTCAGCCCGGCATTGGTTTCGGCGAAATGGTAGTGGCTGCCGACCTGGATCGGGCGGTCACCGGTATTGGCAACCTCGATGGTTGTCGTGTCGAGGCCGGCATTGAGCTCGATCTCTCCGGCAGCCGCGATGATTTCTCCTGGGATCATGGTTCTCTCCTCAAGCCGCCTTCGAACCGGCGCAGCCCTGCGGTTTCAGCACCCGCTCGGTGGAGGCCGGATATTTTTCAAGCAGGGCCGCCGGGCGCACCGGCCGGCTGGTGAATTCGCCGCCGCAATTCGGGCAGGTGCCACCGAGCTTTCCGTCGACACAATCGACGCAGAAGGTGCATTCGAAAGTACAGATCATCGCCTCGCGGCTATCCGGCGGCAGATCCTTGTCGCAGCACTCGCAATTGGGGCGCAAAGCCAGCATGCTTGCCTCCTGAGATCAGGGTTGGAGGGATACGGCCGGAAAGGGCCGCGTTTCCTTCGTTTAGCGGATCGGTTCGTGAACGGTGACGAGCTTGGTACCGTCGGGGAATGTCGCTTCGACCTGGATGTCGTGGATCATCTCGGGGATGCCCTCCATCACCTGATCGCGCGTCAGCACCTGGGCGCCCGCCTCCATCAGCTCGGCGACCGAGCGCCCGTCGCGAGCGCCTTCCACGACGAAATCGGTGATCAGCGCGATCGCCTCGGGATGGTTGAGTTTCACGCCGCGCTCCAGGCGCCGGCGCGCGACCATGGCCGCCATGGAAATCAGCAATTTGTCCTTTTCGCGCGGAGTAAGATTCATGCGTCGCCACCGGTTGTTCGTGAAGCAATTCCCAGGAAATCTGCGAAGCGATTTTCCGCCAGGAATTACAAAGTTTCAACGTGTTAGATCATTTCACTGTTTCAATAAAAATATGAAATGACCTAGAGAACCCAGACTTTCGGCACTGTCTTCTGCTTGCGCAAGTGCGAAATAACGGGGATGAGGATTTTTCTGAGCGCGAACCCATCCGGCGCCACGAAGCGGGCAACCAGCTTGTCGCGGCCATCAACCTGAAAATGGCTGATGCCGACGCCAGCCTCGCCGTCAATGAGCGATCGAAGACGCGGCAACAAGGGCTCGCAATCGGGGCCGACATAGAGGAGCGTGGCAAAGGCGGCTGCGCCATCGAGCACCGCCCGGCGCTGGCCGAGACTGGCGATCTCTCCGGCAAGCGCCAGATTGTCCGCATGCAGCAGCTTGCCTTCGGCGCGGATGCGCCAGCGATCGCGGAAGAGCCCGGTTTGCACCACCTCGCCCATCGCCTTGCGACCAAGCAGAACCGCTTCCACCGCCAGGAATGTCGCGTCCGCGGCAAGCTCCACCTCCAGCGAACGCGACAACGAGGCGCGGTCGAAGAGGATCGTCTCCTGCGGCAGCCAGTCGACGCGCGCGCCGGCGGCAACCTCGATACGCGTGGCCACCTCGACCGTATCGGCACTCGCCTTATAGATCTTCTCGCAGGCCTGCGTCGTCACCGTCACATCGGTTCCGGCCCTTGCCGCAACCTCCCAGACCATGCGGTCGCCGCCGGTGAGGCCGCCGGAGGAATTGATCAGCACCGCTTCCATGGAGGAGTCGAAGGTCTTCGGCAACCGGATCTTTGCGCAGCCTTCCTGATAGAGTTCGGCAATGCGGCTTTGGCCGAGCGCCGTCTTGGCGACCAGCCGGCCCTTACCCCAGGCCCGTTGCGGGGCGATGCTTGCTGCCTTGTTCATGTTTCGACCGCCGAGCGGTGTCCTTCGATTCCTGGTGCTACACCCATAGGGCCGATCGCCCTGCCTCCGCGCTATCGTCCGCATCGCGGCACGACAAGTCAAGTTATTGTTTTGCAAAGAAAATCGCCAGAATGCTGCATTTCCATGCAGGCGCCGCGCAGAAAATAGGCAGCCGCTTACGCCACGCGATCCGGAGGCTCGCGGCCCTCGAAGAAAGCGGTGACGTTGGCGACCACCTTCATACCCATGGCAACCCGCGTTTCCTCCGTGGCACTGCCGAGATGCGGGAGCAGCACGACATTTTCGAGCCTGCGCAGACACTCCGGCACATTCGGCTCCGCCTCGAAGACATCAAGGCCGGCACCGCGAATGACGCCGTTTTCGAGAGCGGCAACCAAGGCCGCTTCATCAATGACATCGCCGCGCGCCGTATTGATGAGGTACGCACCCGGTTTCATCAGCGCCAAGCGTTCCGCATTGACCAGATGCCGATTTTCGCCACCACCGGGGCAATGCAACGACACGAAGTCCGAAGCTCTCAGCACATCCTCGACCGTGTCCAATTGCCGGGCGCCGTAGCGGCTCGCTTCCGCCGGGTCGATGCGCGAGCGGTTGTAGAAGACGGCATCCATGTCGAAGCCGAAATGACAGCGTTTGGCCATCGCCTTGCCGATGCGGCCAAAGCCGATGATGCCAAGCGTCTTGCCGGTGACCTTGCTGCCGATCATGTGGGTCGGGCGCCATCCGGTCCATTCGCCGGCCCGAACCTGGCGCTCCCCCTCGCCCGCCCGGCGCGCGACTGCAAGCAGCAGCGTCATGGCAATGTCGGCGGTGCAGTCGGTCAGAACACCCGGTGTGTTGGTCACGACGATATTGGCGGCCTTGGCGGCCGCGACGTCGATGTGGTTGTAGCCGACGCCATAATTTCCAAGGATCTTCGCCCGGAGGCCGCCGCCGGCGAAGAGTTCGGCCGGAAGCCGATCGGAAACGGTTGGGAGAACGGCATCAAAGGTACGCAGCGCATCGGCCAGCCCTTCGGCCGTCATCGGCACGTCGCCTTCGTTCAAGGTGACGTCGAACCGCTCTGCAAGCACCTGTTCCACGGCCGCCGGCCAGCGACGGGTGACGAGAATGCGGGGTTTCGAGCTCATGTCTGCCTCCGGAACAGAATCGTCGGGAGATAGTGCACGAAACGGCGCGACGCGACAGCCATCTCGACAAGCGAAACACCTATCACGAAAAGCGAGAATGAGGCGTCGTTGCAGGCGCCTCTTCCCGTGACTTCAGACACATCAGGCCTTGGCAAACGCGAGCAGGTCGGCGTTGAGTTGGTCCTTGTGTGTGTCGGTGATGCCGTGCGGCGCGCCGGCATAGACCTTGAGCTCGGCATGCGGCACCAGCGTCTTCGAAGCTCTGGCGGCCGCATCGATCGGCACGATCTGGTCGTCGTCGCCATGGATGATCAGCGTCGGCACGTCGAACTTCTTCAGGTCCTCGCTAAAGTCTGTCTGCGAGAAGGCGACGATCGAGTCATAGGTGTTCTTGTGCCCGCCCATCATGCCCTGCAACCAGAAGCTGTCGATCATGCCCTGAGAGGCGACCGCACCCGGGCGGTTGAAACCGAAAAACGGACCCGAGGCGATATCGCGGTAGAGCTTCGAGCGATCCTTCAGACTTGCCGCCTGCAGCCCGTCGAACACCGCCTTCGGCAGGCCGCCGGGGTTCTTGTCGGTCTTGACCATCAGCGGCGGCACCGCCGAGATCAAACCGGCCTTGGCGACACGGCCCGTGCCGTGCCGACCGATATAGCGGCTGATCTCGCCGCCGCCGGTGGAAAAGCCGGCAAGAAAGATGCCCTTCAGATCGAGCGCGTTGATCAGATCGGCAAGGTCGTCGGCGTAGTGATCCATGTCGTTGCCGTCCCAGGGCTGCGACGAGCGCCCATGGCCGCGGCGGTCATGGGTGATGACGCGGAAGCCATTGGCGGCGAGGTGGAAGGCCTGCGCTTCCCAGCTGTCCGACGACAGCGGCCAGCCGTGGCTGAGCACGACGACCGGGCCATCCTTTGGACCCCAGTCCTTGTA
>NZ_FMXF01000047.1:0-36389 GCF_900103435.1 Sinorhizobium sp. NFACC03 | reverse complement strand
CGTGACCAGCGCGCCTACGAGCGGCGCGACACCAGCCCCATGGAAAGCGCGTCGACGATATCCCGGCTGTCCTGATTGCAGTCTAGCGAGCCCGGCAGGACTGGGCTGCGCTCTTCAAGGAGAATGGGAAGCCGGGAGCCGAACGCCACTCTGTGACCGAAGCCAAAGCATCAGGTCACGTATTGGAGATTGGTTCAAGAACCGAACGGCAGATGCCTGTCGCGCGGAAGGAAGACATTTAGCCTATCGGCGGAAATGCCGGTCAATAACCAACCGAACCCAAGGAAAAGCAGCCAATTGAAGCCGTTTTGCCCCTTGTGTTCTTTCATTGGAGACTACGATGTCTGATGCACCCACCCTGCCGCTGGACAGCCAGCTCTGTTTTTCGATCTATTCCGCCTCGATCGCCATCAACCGCGTCTACAAGCCGATGCTCGATGCGCTGGGTGTGACCTACACGCAGTATCTCGTCCTGAGTACGCTTTGGGAAAAGGATGGCCTGACGATCTCGGCGATCGCTGATCGGCTGAGCCTTGAATCCAGCACCATTACGCCGGCGGTCAAGCGGTTGGAGGCCGCCGGTTTCGTCGGCCGGCATCGCAGCATGGTCGACGAACGCCTGGTCGAGGTTCACCTCACCGCCAAGGGCCGGGATCTCCACGTGAAGACCGGATGCTTGACGGCCTCCCTGCTGGAGCATTCGGGTTTCACCGTACCGGAGATGATCGATCTGAACGAAAGGGTCCAGAAGTTGCGCAACGGAATGCGGGACGCAGCCAAGGCGTAGAGGCGGGCCAGCATTGCGACGCGGTTCGGCGCCGGGCTATGTCTGCCTTCTCGATGGTGGCGGGCGCTTCCAGCCCATCACCGCGTTCGCGCTCCAACGCGCGTCCGTCAGCCCGGCGATCAGGAAATCGGCGAGGGCAGAGACCTTCGCGGGACGCGCGCGGGCCGTCGGCGTCACGAAGTACAGTCCGCCTTCCGGTAGACGCCAGTCGGTGAGAACAGGTTCCAACCGTCCGTCCGGAAAATACTGGGTGGCGATGAACTCGGGGAGCTCGGTCATCGCCAGCCCTTCGAGTACTGTCGGCAGCAAGGCCTCCGCGCTCGTCCCTCGCAGCAACCCCCTGGGCGCAACCGCCACTTCCTCGCCGGTCTCGTGATGGGTGAAGCGCCAGACGTCCCGTTTCGCCCGGTTGGCGTAGCTCAGACACTGGTGGGCGATAAGGTCGTGCGGGTGCTGCGGGCGGCCATTTGTTTCAAGGTAAGCCGGCGAAGCGACGACGAACCGTTGGACAGGTGCGATCAGCCGCGCGACGAGCGATGAATCCTCCAGCACGGCGATGCGCAGCGCAGCGTCGAAGCCATCGCCGATGAGGTCCGTCTGCGCATCGGTCAAGTGAAGGTCGACTGCAATCTCGGGGTAGCGCCGAAAGAATTCCGGCAGAAGGGGAGCGACCCAGCGCGTGCCGAAGGACAGCGGCGCCGCTAGCTTCACCAGCCCTCGCGGACGGCTGGCGGCCTCGCGCGCCAGGTCCTCCGCCTCTTCGGCATCCGCGAAGATCCTGGACGCTCGTTCGGCCAGCATGTGGCCGTAGTCGGTCAGGGCAAGTCGGCGCGAGGTTCTGTTGAGCAGACGACCGCCAAGTCGCTCTTCGAGACGGGTGACGGCGCGCGATACGGTTGCGACCGAAACCCCCATCGTCCGTGCCGCCGCAGCGAAGGAACGCTCCTCCGCCACCTTGGCAAACATCGCCAGCGCTTCGAAATCGGGCAGCTTGGACATCGACAATTCTGCAATGATGACTTTCAATCATTTCTATTTCGAAAAGAGCGGAGTTGCAACATCATGGCCTGGTCCGCAACGAATTGCGAAGTCCACGTCAAGGAGACGTTCAATGTCTGCGACCCGTTATCTTCCCTTTGTCGGCCGGCTGCTGATCGGCCTTCCCTTCGCCATGAGTGGTTTCAGCAAACTCGGCGCCTACAGCGCCACGACCGGTATGATCGGTGCCGTCGGGCTGCCTTTTCCACCGCTGGCCTTCACCGTGGCAGTGCTTGTCGAGTTTGGTGGAGGTCTGCTTCTCATTGCCGGCTATCGCACCCGCCCCGTGGCGGCTGCTCTCGCGCTGTTCTCCCTCGCAACGGCCTTCTCGCTTCATAGCAATTTCGCCGATCAGAACCAGATGATCCATTTCCTCAAGAACGTCATGATGGCGGGTGGGCTTCTTCAGATCGCTGCATTCGGCGCCGGTGCTTTCAGCATCGACAATCGGCACCAGGCCGGCGAGCCGGGCACAGGCGCGGCGGTTGCCGCCCATTAGTCAGCCGATGCCGGATCGGCGGATGTTGCGACCGGGCTGAGCTATCCAGACCTGAACCTGTGCCCTGTCCTCATGCTTCCGGCAATCGCCCGACCCCAACCGGAGAAAAGTGATGTCTTTCCCCGTTTCGACCTTGTTGCTTCGCAACCTCCACGACGTGTTCGGTGAGATTGACGCTGAGCGCCGGCGTGCCGTGATCGATGAGATCTTCCATGAAGACGCCGTGTTCTATGACCCCAATGGCGGTATTTTCCGGGGCCGCGACGAGATTGATCGGATCGCGGGCGTGATCAAGGCCACACATCCCGACTTTCAATACCAGCCGATCGCCCCAGCTGAGGAAATAGGCAATGGCGGCCGGGTCCGGTGGGTGTCAGGCAGTCCCGGCAAAACAGCGGCCTATGCCGGGACCGATTTCATCATCGCCCGGGATGGCAAGATCGCCGCCGTCTATCTCTTTTTTGATGCGCTTCCATAGATCAGACGCATCGCGATCGCTTTCCGGGCACCGGGCAAGCGGCTATCTCAGCCGGCCGATCGGAATGATCTCGGGCGCGGAAGTTTCGAACGAACTGCCGTCCCAGCCGCCGAGCCACTGTTCGACGACGAGGCCGGCCTCGTCCATCATCGCGACGAGGTCTTCATGGGAAGGGAAGGCGATTTTCGACTGGGCCGCGTAAGTGCGTCCGTCGGCTGCGATCCGATAGAAAGTTCCGTATTCCACGATACCCGTCGCCGGATCATGCTGCACGTCGTTCCAGGCGAGAACCTGGCCTAGGACCGGATGAACGATGTCCCGTTCGGATTCGGCCGCGGTCCACTCCCGCCATTCTTCGACCAGCGGATTGCGGCTGTCGAAAATGAAGCGCCCGTCGGGAGCCAGATGCGCTGCGATGGTCTTGAGTGCGGCGAGCTGATCCTCCCTGGTCAGGAAGACCTGGAAGGCATGGCCGCTGAGCAGCACCATATCGAAGGTCTCGTCGAGGCGGATGGTCCGCCCGTCGCCCTCGACCCAACGCACCCGGTCGCCGCCGGGTCGTGACCTCGCGACATCGAGCATCGCGGCCGCCGGATCGACGCCGACGACCCGTTTGCCACTCACAGCAAGAGCAGCAGCCAATAGGCCGGTGCCGCACCCCAGATCGAGGATCGAGGTGCGGCTAGCGGCCATGGTCTTCAGATATTCGGAATCAGCGGTCCAGCCGTTCTCGATGTCGTAGAACTCTACAAGGCTTGGATCGTTATAGAGCTTGTCTGACGGCATCGAGATGACTGCTTATTCCCACTCGATCGTGCCCGGCGGCTTCGAGGTGACGTCGTAGACGACACGGTTGATGCCGCGGACCTCGTTGATGATGCGCGTTGCCGCGCGGCCGAGGAATTCCATGTCGTAGTGGTAGAAGTCGGCCGTCATGCCGTCGACCGAGGTGACGGCACGCAGCGCACAGACGAACTCATAGGTGCGGCCGTCGCCCATGACACCGACGGTCTGCACCGGCAGAAGCACGGCAAACGCTTGCCAGATGGCGTCGTAGAGGCCGGCCTTGCGGATCTCGTCGAGATAGATCGCATCAGCCTCGCGCAGGATCTCGAGCTTCTCGCGGCTGATGCCGCCCGGGCAGCGGATGGCAAGGCCCGGGCCCGGGAAGGGGTGGCGGCCGATGAAGCTGTCGGGCAGGCCGAGCTCGCGGCCGAGCACGCGGACTTCGTCCTTGAACAGTTCGCGCAGCGGCTCGACGAGCTGCATATTCATGCGCTCCGGCAGGCCGCCGACATTGTGGTGCGACTTGATCGTCACCGACGGGCCGCCGGTGAAGGAGACGCTTTCGATGACGTCGGGATAGAGCGTGCCTTGCGCGAGGAAGTCGGCGCCACCGAGCTTCTTCGCCTCTTCCTCGAACACTTCGATGAACAGGCGGCCGATGATTTTGCGCTTGGTCTCGGGGTCGCTTTGGCCTTCGAGTTCGCCGATGAAGCGGTCCGAGGCATCGACGTGCAGGAGGTGCAGGTTGTAGTGCTCCTCGAACATCGCAACGACGTTCTTCGCCTCGTCCTTGCGCATCAGGCCGTGGTCGACGAGGATGCAGGTCAGCTGGTCGCCGACGGCCTCGTGGATCAGGAGTGCGGCGACCGAGCTGTCGACGCCACCGGAAAGCGCGCAAATGACCTTCTTGTCGCCAACCTGCTTGCGGATCGCGTCCACCGCCTTGGCGCGGTAGGCCGACATCGACCAGTCGCCCTTGATGCCGGCGATCTTGTGCACGAAGTTGGAAATCAGCTTGGCGCCGTCAGGCGTGTGCACCACTTCCGGGTGGAACTGTACGGCGTAGTACTTGCGCTTCTCGTCGGCGATGAAGGCGAAGGGGGCGTTGGCCGAGGTCGCCACGACCTCGAAGCCCTCGGGGATCGCGGTGACGCGGTCGCCGTGCGACATCCAGACCTGGTGGCGCGAGCCGACGGACCAGAGGCCTTCAAACAGCGGGCAGTCCTTTTCGACTTCCAGGAAGGCGCGGCCGAATTCGCGGTGATGTCCGCTCTCGACCTTGCCGCCAAGCTGGGCGCACATGGTCTGCTGGCCATAGCAGATGCCGAAGACCGGCAGGCCGGAATCGAAGATCACCGAGGCTGCGCGCGGCGAGCCGATGTCGAGCGTCGAGGCGGGGCTGCCGGAGAGAATGACGGCCTTCGGCTTCAGCTGGCGGAAGCCTTCCTCCGCCGACTGGAACGGCACGATTTCGCAATAGACACCGGTTTCGCGCACGCGCCGGGCGATGAGCTGCGTCACCTGGCTGCCGAAATCGACGATGAGGACGGTATCGGGATGGGCTGTCTGGGTCATTGGGGGCCTTCAAACAAGCTTGATCATGGCGAGCCTTTAATGAAAGGCCGTCATCAGCGCAACGATTCAATTGCACCCCGACAATTCCGGGGTTTCCGAGCGGGATCAGGAAAAGTGTGTGCGGTTTTCCGCCCGCATCCCGCTCTGACTTACGATCACATTTAGAGCCGGATCGCGCCGCTTGAGATCGCATTCTCCAACCGGTCGATCACGGCTGCAAGCTTCTCGTCGATGACGTGCAAATATTCCGTCCAGTCGCTGACGTGCTTGAGCTCGGCCTTGCCGTCGGAAATGCCGCGAAGCGCAATTAGCGGAACCCCGAAGGACTGGCAGGCGCGCAGGACCGCAAAGGTCTCCATCTCCACCATGTCGGCGTCGATCGCCTCGTACGCCGCGCCCGAGACGATGTTGGCGCCGGTCGAAAGCCGGGCCTCCGGCACGCCGGGAATCCTGAGCGGCAGCGGCACCACGGCCGGCAGGTCGAGAAACGGCGTTGCGCCCTTCTCGAAGCCGAGCGGCGAGGCATCCATGTCGCGATAGCCGACGGAAACGGCCTGGTAGACCTCCGTCTGTTCCAGCCTGGCGGCACCGGCGGACCCGAGCGAAACGACCAGATCGGGCAGGGCTCGCTCCGCGGCGAGCTCCGCGAGCGTTCGCGTCAGCACCACGGCGGCCTCGACCGGGCCGACGCCGGTCATCAGCGGTTTGATCCGCTGCTTGAGGTGCGTCCCGTATTCGGCATCCACGGCCATGACGTAGAGAACCCTGCGTCCGGCAACGGTTTTGACGGCAAAACTCATCCTTCGATCCCCTGGCGTCCGCGTACCACCATCATCGTCCCGGTCATCGAGGCGATCAGCTTCGCCGGCCCATCGGCGCGGATCGCGTAGCCGCGCCCGTCGGAGACGATGATCGTCGAGCCGGGTTTGGTCACTTCACCGCGAAACAGGAAACGCTCGCCGCGCCCCGGCGAAAGCAGGTTGACCTTGAACTCGATCGTCAGGATCGAGGCATCCGGGTCGATCACCGAATAGGCGGCATAGGTGCCGGCCGAATCCAGCGCCGCCGAGATCACGCCCGCATGCAGGAAGCCATGCTGCTGCGTCAGCTTGTCGTCGAACGGCAGTTCGATCTCGACCGTGCCCTGTTCAACGAGCGTCAGTTCGGCGCCGACCGTGCGCATTGCCGCCTGCCGCGCGAAACTCTCACGGATGCGCTTTCGGAAATCGGGGGGATCACGGTCGTCCATCAGTCCACATGGCCTTTTTTGTCGGGTGGCATCATTATGCCTGCGGGACAGTGGCACGCTCGTGAAGGTCCGACAAGTTCAATTCATGAGCAAAATCGAGCTGTTGAGCGTCGTCGCAAACGCAACCCAGGCGAGATATGGCAGGAACAGCAGGGCCGAAACGCGATCCCGCCGCCGGCTTGCGACGACGAAACCGGCGACTGCAATCAATAGCGCGATGATCAGGGCCAAGGAGATGTCCTCAATCCCGAACAACAGCGGCGACCAGAGGAAGTTGAGGAACATCTGCGCCAGCCACAATCGCATTGCGGCGCGAGACCGAGACCAGTGGCGAATAGGACTGCGTACACGATCGTTCTGTTCATGGCCTCGACAGATAAAACAGACTTTCTGGCTTTCCATGGGGGCTGCCGTTTTGAAGCCGTGATCTGCCACCTATATCATGTGCCATGAAGAGCTTCAGACGCATCGACATCCGGCCGGCCGGTCCGGATGACATCATGATGATCGCCTCCGTCATCGTCGAAAGCTGGCGATCGACGTTCCGCGGACTGATTTCCGACGCCTTCCTCGATGCGATGAGCGTCGAAGAGCAGGCGCTGCGCCACGCAAGGCGCATGCGCGTCGCCGATGTCTTTCATCTGGTCGCGGTCGACATGAGCACGAACAAGGTGATCGGTTTTGCCAATTATGGAAAAGCCCGATCGATGCCGCCGCGTTTCGATCGCGAGCTCTATGCGCTCTATATCCTCAAGGAATTCCAAGGCGCCGGCATCGGCTCGGCACTGGTGCGCAGCGTTGCCGCCCATTGCCGGGAACTGGGCGGCAAGTCCCTGTTTGCCTGGGTGCTTTCCAGCAATCCGAACAGGGCGTTCTATGAGCATCTGGGTGCGGTTGCCGTCGGCCAGGGCCAGGTAAGCCTCGGCGGCGAAAACCACGACCAGATGGCCTATCGCTGGGACGACTTGGCAAAGCTCTCCGGCGCGGGCCGCTTTTCGGCCTGAGGCATGTCTCCGGCCTATGCCAAACGAACGATGTGCTGATCCCAGGCGACCCGGCTTTGGCACTCCTTGAAGTGGCCGTCATAGGACGAAACGGCAAAACCGTGGTCGGCGGTGGCGACCCCTGCTGCATCGACGACGCGCTCTTCCTTCAAAACAGCGCCGGTGCGGGCATCGAGCGTCACGGCCACGTTGCCCTTCGGCGAGGTCAGGCCAACAAGCCCTTCGTGCCGGTTGACGGCGATCGCGCCGACATAGTTCGCCAGCGCTTCCGTCGTGCGTTCGGGCAGCGACAGGAATTTCAGGTCTTCGCCCTTGGAGAAGGATCCGACCAGCGGCGGCAGATCGTTGCGCGCGCCTTCGTACTGGCAGGCAAACCAGATCTCGCCCTTTGGGCCGATATCGACGTGCCGCGTCGAAAGACGACTGAGTTCAGCAGGCAGACCGTGCCTCTGTACGAGCGCACCGGTTTTCGTGTCCACCAGCGTCAGGCTCGGCTCCATATGGTCGAGATTGAGCTTGGTGCGGCCGAAATCGGGATGGGTTTCGATGCCGCCATTGGCGATCGCGAGCAGGCGTCCGTCGGCAGCGAGCGTCATGTCGTGCGCACCGATGCCGTAGGTCGGGAATTCGCCGATGCGGGTGAAGTTGTCGGTGCCGTCATAGATGCCGACCATGCCGCGATTGCCGGCAAAGTCGTTCTCGGTGGCATAGAGCAGCTTGCCATCCGCCGAGAAACAGCCGTGACCGTAAAAGTGCCGGCCCTCTGCTGCAGCGATGACCACTGGTTCCGCCGAGCCGTCGGTCGAAAGGATCATCGCATAGGTGCCGGGCCGGCGGGCGAAGGCGACCGCCCGATGGCTGACGGGCGAATAGGCCATGCCATGCGCTCGCGCCGGAAGCGTCGTACGTTCGATGATCTCGCCGGCTTCCGTCAGCGTTGCAACGCCATAGCTTCCATCCGGCGCCATGAATGCCGAGGCGAAGACGGCATCGGCTCTGCCAAGGGCGAAAGCCCGGTCGGGTGCGAGGCTTGCTACCCAGGCCGCGCCCGCCATTTTCAGGAAACTGCGCCGGTCGATCAGACCCGTGGCGACTGTCATGCCATCCTCGCTCGTCGTGGAAATCTGCAGCCCTGAACGGAGGTGCCGCTCAGGGCTGCGATATAGCAGGTTGCGGGGTCAGAGCCAGCCCCGGCGCTTGAAGTAGAAATAGGGCACGATCGCCGATGCCACCATCAGCATCAGTGCCGCAGGATAGCCGAACTCCCACTGCAGCTCCGGCATCACGCCGAAGTTCATGCCGTAGATCGAGGCGACCAGCGTCGGCGGCAGGAAGACGACGGCGGCGACCGAGAAGATCTTGATGATCTGGTTCTGCTCGAGATTGATGAGGCCGAGCGTCGCGTCGAGCAGGAAGTTGATCTTGTTCGACAGGAACAGCGCGTGGTCGCCAAGCGAAGTTGCATCCCGCTGGATCAGCTTGATCCGCTGCCGGCTTTCCTTTCCTGCCTTGCGAGGCCCCATGCCTTCGAGCGCCACGTGATAGGCAACGAGCCGACCGATGCTGACGAGGCTTTCGCGGATGACCGTCAGGAGGTCGCCCTTCTGGCCGATCTGCTCGATCAGTGACTGCAGGTCGCGCGTCTTCTTGGTGGCGCTGGCATTCGTCTTGCGGAACACTTCGCGCGAAATCGCGTCGACCTCGCTGCCGGCGCGCTCCAGCGCGTCCGCCGTGCGATCGATGATC
The DNA here is from genome assembly GCF_900103435.1 of Sinorhizobium sp. NFACC03. Classification (NCBI taxonomy): domain Bacteria; kingdom Pseudomonadati; phylum Pseudomonadota; class Alphaproteobacteria; order Hyphomicrobiales; family Rhizobiaceae; genus Sinorhizobium; species Sinorhizobium sp. NFACC03. The sequence goes on along the minus strand of NZ_FMXF01000047.1, from coordinate 27,227 downwards.
GCTTCCAGCAGGCCGAGCATCACCAGTTCGCCGCTCTCGCAGATCTGGCCGTTGGCCTTCTGGATGCGGTTGGAAAAGGTCTGGAACGGCTTGGGATCGGCATGGCGTACCGTGACCAGCGTCATGCCCTTGAGGATGAAGGTCACCGGCACCTTGACCGGATAATCGCTGTCAAGCTTGGCGGTCGCCGTCATCGTCATGAACTCGGCACCGTTCTCCTGGTAGAGGCGGTCGGAGAGCTCGATTTCCTGCATCTCGTCACGGGTCGGGATCTCGATGCCGAGCTGGCCCTCGACGAGGCGCGTTTCCTCGACGGACGGATTGAAGAGGTCGAACCAGATCGCTGGCGTCGGCGATGCGATGCCGTCAAGCATGTCGACGAGCACGAGGTGGCTGTTCTGGCTTTTGTAGATGCGCAGCATATTGGGCTCCATAGGGCGAGTCATCCGACCGCCACGGAGCCCTGATCAAATCAGGACCGGACGGCCGTGAGCGTGAAGGCTCGACTTCGACTGTCGGGGTTCATTGTGAGTTGATCCTTGTGGTGAAACGTGCCCGCGAGAGCGGACACGGGAAGCGCTTTGCGCCTAAAAGCCTTGATTGTCAACACTCTGAGTTTGAGCGGGATGCGGGCGGAAAACCGCGCACACTTTTCCTCGTCCCGCTCTAGTCACCGTCGGCGAAGGAGAAGCCGGCGCCAAGCCCGATCGCGCCTCCGAAATCCTTGTTGAGGCGGTTGAGGAGGTCGTTGGTGTTGAGCGACAGGAAGGCGAGCTTGGCGCGCTTGTCGTCGTCAGTGAGCGCGGCGTCGATCGGTCCATCGATGTTACCGGCCATGCCGATCACCGACTTGAAGACGAAGTCGGCCGAACCCGCCAGGGAGCGGCTGTCTTCTGGCAACAGGCTTTGCATGTCGGCGACATCGAACAGGGTCTTCAGCCCGCGCACGTTGCCGGCGATCGAGGCCATGGTGTTGCCGGAGCGCCAGTAGATCGCAAGCTTCGGATGCCCCTTGTCGTCCTTGCCTTCGTAGAACGGCTTCAGCCGCTGGTCCTTCACCGTCTCGACGCCATGGACGAGAATGCCGAGCAGTTCGGTGGCCGCTTCGCGGCTGTCGCGGAATTCGGGATTGTCGGGGCCCGGGTGTTTCCAGGCGGCCTGGATGCCGTCAGGCTTCTGCCAGGCGGCCAGAAACTCGTTGGCGATCGTGTCGAGGTTCCCAGTGATCGCCAGGCCATAGCGGCAGCGGAAGTCACCCTCCTTGCCCGAAAGCGCCTCGGCGCCGGTGCCATAGAGAACATATTCGAGGGCGCCCAGCCCTTGCGCCGCGACGCTCTTGCCCTTGAGCTTGGCTTCGTCCGTTGCGCTTTCGTCCGCCTTCGAAAGGATCGCCTGCACCTGCTTGAGCCCGGTGCTCTTGCGATCGGGGTAGAAGAGGAAGCGTTCGAAGCGGTTCTGTTCGAGAGCCGGACCAAGCCTCACGACCTCGATCGCCGACCAGGCGCCGACCAGGTCGGAGAAAGCACTCTGCGCGTTCTTGAGTGCCGGCTGCGACGGCGCCTCGCAGAGCTTCGCGGTCGCTTGCCTTGCAGCGGCGGTCTTTTCCGACAGGTTGCGGTAGCCGGGAATGATGAAGTCGTCGACGGCCTTGGCCATGACGGCGGGCACGGCGGCCTCGTTGACGACACGCGGCGAGAGCGCGCTCCCCTCCTGAGCCATTGTGGGCAATGCGGTCGTCAGCGCCAGGGAGAGTGCGAGGGTGAGCGTATGCGTAGAGAGCATCAGAGTGACTCCAGGAAGGCAAGGAGATCGCGGCGATCGCTTGCGGCAAGGGCGGCGAAAGCATCGCGGGCCTTCTGCCCTTCGCCGCCGTGCCAGAGGATCGCTTCGGTGAAATTGCGGGCGCGTCCGTCGTGCAGCAGGAAAGTGTGCCCGCTGACGGTCTTCGTCAAGCCGATGCCCCAAAGCGGTGGCGTGCGCCACTCGCGACCGGTGGCGACGCCCACCTGCTGCCCGTCCGCGAGACCTTCGCCCATGTCGTGCAGCAGGAAATCGGAATAGGGCCAGATGAGCTGGAAGGACTGCGCCTTGTTTGTTGCATCCCGGCGGGTGACGAATTTCGGCGTGTGGCAGCTCGTGCAGCCGAGGTCGTAGAAGACCTTCTTGCCACGAAGTGTTTCGGCAAAGCTCGCCTTGCGTCGCGCCGGCACGGCGAGGTTCTCCGAATAGAAGGTCACGAGGTTAAGCACCGGATCGGGCGCTTCGGTCGGACCAAGCCGTTCCTGCACACCGGTCGCCATGGTGAGGCATTTCGCTTGGGCGGCTGTGCAGTCGCCATGCGGCCGGTCGGCGTCGGGGGAGGAGATGCCGATATCGGTGGCAAAGGCATCGGCGCTCTGCTGCCGCACGGTGGCATTCTGCGCCTTCCAGCCGAAACGTCCGATGGTCAGCCTGCCGGACTTCGCGTTACGTCTGAGCGCCGGGCGGCCGCTGATCCCGTCGCCGTCGGCGTCGTCAGGATCGGCAAGCGCGAGGATGTCCGCCTCTTGGATCGCCTCGATGAGGCCGAGCCCGATCATCGGCTGGGCCACGCGCGGTGAGAGCGTCGTTGCCGGATCGAGCGGTCCGTAGGCAAGGTCGGTCACCGAGTAGCGCGGCCGGCGCAGTGAAACGGTCTCGCCGTCGGGGAAGGTGAAGGGTTGCTCGGTGTAACTGACCTTCAGATGGCCTTCGGCAGCGAGGCCGGGCACGGCGCTATCCTGAAGCTGGGCGCCATAGACCGGATCGGGGAAATTCACGGCCTGATGCGCCTCGATCGACCGGCGCTCTTTGTCGTCGCGCGGCGGGCGCGCCAGACGGAAGAACATCGAGGTCGTGTCGACGGCGCCTTCGGGCGGGCGGCCGCGCCCGTCCTTCAGGTGACAGCTCTGGCAGGCGCGCGCGTTGTAGAGCGGGCCAAGGCCGTCGGAGGCCTGGGTCGAGGAGGGCGAGGAAACCCAGAGCTTGCGGAAGAGGGCATTGCCGAGCTTGAAGCCTTCCTCTTCCTGGAAGGTGAGATTGGCGGAGAACTGCGAGAAGCTGTCGGCATTGACGGGGGCGATCGAGGTCGCAGCGCCGCCGGACATGGCCTCGAAGGTTTCGGCCTTGGAAAAATCGGCAGTCGGTCGCGTCACCGTTGCGACGCGATCGCGGTCGGTGTTGCTCAGGTCGGTACGTTTGGTCGGAAGATCGTCGCCCGCGGCGGCGGGCAAGGCGAGAAAGAGCGCCTGCGCAAAAAGAAGCGCGAAAAGGCGAGATGCGCCAGTTTTCATAGGGAGAGGATCGGGCCGCACCGGTTCCGGGCGGCCCGCCTTTTCAGCTTATTGGAAGACAGCGTTAGGATTGTCCAGGCTGTCGGAACCTTCAAGCTCGATCGTGCCGAGATCCAGCGACGCAATGACGCGCTGAACGGTCTTTGCCTGGGCGATCAGGCCGTCGATCGCCGCCTGCACGGTGGCGTTGCCCTCGGCATTGCCTTCGCCGATCATCTGGTCGTAGGCCTCGGTGGTCTCCGCGCGCTTGGCCATCGCCTGCATCTTCTCGACTGTAGTCGAAAGGTTGCCGGTCATTTCCTTGTCGAGCGCTGCGTCCTTGGCGGCAACGAGTTCCGAAAGCGACGGGCCGGTCATCTTGGTGCCGTCGACGCGTGTGTACTCGCCCCTATAGGCCGACTGGATGCCGATCGCGTCGTGCAGATGCGAGTTGTGCGTGTCGTCGGAGAAGCAATCATGCTCTTCTTCCGGATCGTGCAGCAGCAGGCCGAGCTTCATGCGCTCGCCGGCAAGTTCGCCATAGGAGAGTGAACCCATGCCGGTGAGGATGGCGACGAGACCAGCCTTCGGATCGGCCTCGACGGCCTTGGTTGCGGCACCGTCCGGTGTCCAGTTGGCGACCATTTCCTTGAGGTCGGAAACCAGGAGCTCGGTCGCGGCCTTCAGATAGGCGGCGCGGCGGTCGCAATTGCCACCGGTGCAGGCCTTGGTGTCGTAGTCGGTATAGGGGCGGTTTCCGGCGCCAGCCTTGGTGCCGTTCAGGTCCTGGCCCCAGAGCAGGAATTCGATCGCGTGGTAGCCGGTGGCGACGTTCGCCTCGATGCCGCCGGCTTCCTGCAGCGTGCCCGCCAGGAATTCCGGCGTGATGTTGCTGGCATCGACGTCCTTGCCGTCGATCTTGATCGTCTTGTTGGCGATGACGTTGGCGGTGAACAGCGCGTTCTCGTCGCTTTCGCTGCCGTAGCTCGGGTCGACATAGTCGATCAGGCCTTCGTCCAGCGGCCAGGCGTTGACCTTGCCTTCCCACTCGTCGACGATCGCGTTGCCGAAGCGGTAGACTTCGGTTTCCTGGTAGGGGTTGCGGGCCTTCCGCCAGGCGTCGCGCGCGGCCTTCAGCGTTTCTTCGCTCGGCGTCGCGATCAGCGCGTCGACCGCCTTGTCGAGTGCCTCGGCCGTCGTCAGCGCATCTTCGAACTTGGCATGGGCGACGGCGGTGTAGTGCTTCACCACGGCGGCGGCATCGGTTGCGGCGTGGGCCGGCTGCAGGGCCAGCGCCGATGTTGCCGTCATGAACGCCAGCGCGGCGCCGCGGATGAATTTCTTGGTCATGACCCTCTCCTGTTGCTTCCTTCGGCGCAGCCGATCGAGCCCGCAAACGCGGCATCGTTCAGGCGTCGGGCCATGAGAAAAGGCCCCGGCCGGGCCTGCCTCTCATGAACCAAAAGCAAACTTGTGTCAAAGTGTATAGTTTAGAACGTTTTCAATCTGATGCCGGGTCCTCGGCGGCATGCGAAGGGCATCAGCCCTTGCGTTGCATCAGGCAGAAGAAGAAGCCGTCCGTGCCGGTCGAGGCGGGCGTCAGCGTCACCGTCTTCATGTCGGCCGACCAGGGTTGCGGCTTGTCGGTTCCAAAGAGCGTCGCCCAGATGTCGGCTGCCGACAGGATCTCGAATTCCGGGTTGTCTTCGCAGAAGCCGTAGACCTGGGCCTCGTTTTCCTCAGGCAGTACCGAGCAGGTGACATAGATGAGGTGGCCGCCCGGGCGGACGAACTGGGCAGCGCTCGCCAGCGCTTCCTCCTGCTGGGAGATGCGCTCTTCAAGATTCTTCTGGTTGAGGCGCCATTTCGTGTCGGGCCGGCGGCGCCAGGTGCCGGTGCCGGTGCAGGGCGCATCGACCAGCACCCGGTCGAAGCGGCCGGCGAGCGGCGCGAGGCTGTCGGTGGATTCATGCACCTGGACATTGCGGGTGCCGGCGCGCTTCAGCCGTTCGATGATCGGCGCGAGGCGTTTGCGGTCGGTGTCGTAGGCGTGCACCTGGCCCTTGTTGTTCATCGCCGCCGACATGGCGAGCGTCTTGCCGCCACCGCCGGCGCAATAGTCGAGCACCTGTTCGCCTTCCTGCGGAAAGGCGAGATCGGCAACGATCTGCGAGCCTTCGTCCTGGACTTCGAACCAGCCCTTCTGAAAGGAAAGCTCCGCCGTCACGTTCGGCAGGCGCGAGGCGCCTTCGCCGGCCGGAATGCGAATGCCGTTGCGGGCGATCGTCGCCGGTTCGGCGCCGCTGCGCTCCAGCGCCTTCAGCACCTTGGCGCGCGAGGCCTTCAGCGTATTGGCACGCAGGTCGAGCGTCGGCCGGCCGGCGAGGGCCTTCGCTTCATCGAGCCAATCGTCGGAGAAGTTTTCCTCGAAGGAGGCCTGGACCCATTCGGGAATGTCGCCCTGGATGTGGGCTGCGGCGTCTTCGAGGCGGCGCGTGGCGAAGGCTTGCGCCATCTCGGCTGACGGCATCTCAGGCGCAAATTTGTCGCCGTCGAGTTCGGCAGCGAGCGCTTCCGGGGTGAAGCCCCATTGCCGGTACATCACGGCATGGCCGAGCGCCGACGCGCTGTCGCTGTCCATCAGGAAGGCGTGCGAGAGTTTCATGCGAAGGGCGTCGTAGACGATGTTGCCGATCGCCGAGCGATCGCCGGATCCGGCGAAGCGATGGGAGAGGCCCCAATCCTTGAGCGCGTCGGCGACCGGGCGCTTCCGCTTTTCGATATCCTCAAGAACCTCAATGGCTCCAGCGAGTCTGCCGCCCAAACGCATCTTCGATCAACTCCTTTTTCGCCGTGGTAACGGCGATGGCATCGAAGAGCAAGACGGCGGAGAAGATTAACCGCCGAGAACGGTCTTTCTCAAGTAAACCCACCCGACGATCGGTCGGATGGCAGTATTTCAAAAATCAGGAATTGATGACGCGATAACAGATGCTGGCGTGGCCGGAGCGGATCATGCCGATCTGCGAGGCCGCGGCCTTGGAAAGATCGATCACGCGGCCACGAATGAACGGCCCACGGTCGTTGATCCGAACGATCACGCTCTTGCCGTTGCGCTTGTTGGTGACCTGAACCTTGGTCCCGAACTTCAGGCTGCGGTGGGCGGCGGTCAGGCGGGCGGCATTCATGCGCTCGCCGGAGGCGGTCTTGGAGCTCAGCGCGTACCAGGACGCGCCGCCGCAGCCGGCGCCGGCTGCATGGCTATCGGAAACGGAAACGAGACCGATAGCGGTCGTGAACAGCGCTGCAGCGGCAGCAGCCTTGATCTTCGCTGGCGTCAACTGGCGATCCCCTCGGTCAAATGGTTGAATAAAAATCTTCTGGGAACCGCTAATTGGGGCGAAAAATGGCGAAAACGTGCTTCAACCATTTACGATCTATTAGGATTTATTAAAAAATGACGAAAATTCAAAAACGAAGATTGTTTGAAATAGTTTAAATGGAGCCAGGAAGTTCTTTGGAATCAGCGGTTGAACGCTCACAGCCTTCCGCACGCAGGCGCAACTCAGTGGTAAACGAAAAATTTCATTAAAAATTTCGAATTGGACGAAATTTCCGGAATCCGGATGGTCGAAAACTCGTTACTAGCGCACAGGTTGTATTCAATTCGTCAAGTATCGAATGAATATCCAGAGAAAGTCACAATTCTGGCGGCGCTGCCGCCGCCATTACTGATGGACTGACTATCGGCTTTCTATAAGCATTTCGGGTTATGTTATTGATTGAGCGCCGAGTTGCGTTTCAGGCGTTGCGCCATGTGCCGGATTGCCAGAGCTGCGCAAGCGAAACGCGATAATCCGGATACGCGAACTCGAAACCGGTGGCGCGCATGCGGGCGTTCGATACCCGCTTGTTCTCGCCATAGAAGGAGCGGGCCATCGGTGACAGCTCCGCCTGCTCGAAGGGAATTTCCGGCGGCGGTTCGACGCCCATCAGCCGCGCGGCCTCAAGCACCACGTCCTGTGGTGGCGCCGGCTCGTTGTCGGTGATGTTGAAGACGCCGCTCGTGCCGTTGTTGGCGAGGAACAGGGTGGCCGCGCCGATATCTTCGACCCGGATGCGGTTGAACACCTGCCCAGGCTTGATCAGGCGCCGGGCCGTGCCGTTTGCGAGATTGCAGAAGGCGTTGCGTCCGGGGCCGTAGATGCCGGCAAGCCTCAACACGGCAACCGGAATGCTCTGCTTCGCGCCGAAGGCGATCCAGGCATCCTCCGCCTCCACCCGCTCGACCGAGCGGGCCGAGACCGGTTTGCGCAGCATGTCCTCGGTGACCCATTCGCCGCCGTGGTCGCCATAGACGCCGACGGTCGAGAGATAACCGATCCACTTGAGGTTCGGCGCCAGTTGCGCGAGATCCGGGCTGGAAGGGCGAAACATTGGATCGCCGTCGCGGCCGGGCGCGATCGACTGGATCAGGTGCGTCGCCTGGCCAAGCGCAGCAGCGAGTTCGCCGGAGACCGTTTCGCCGTCGAAGAGGATCGGGCGGATGCCGGCCTTTTCAAGCTTCGTTGCCTTCTCCTCGGTGCGGGTGGTGCCGACAACGCTTGTCGCGGTCGGGGCCATGGTCCGCGCGATTGCCATACCGGAGTAACCGGCGCCAAGGATCAGGACTTGCATCGGCTCACTCCCGCCATTTGCCATTCGTTGAGGACGTCTTCGTCGGTCTCTGGCTCGCATTGTTCGGCAAATTCCGCAAGCGCCGCCGGCGCGACCAATCGTGACAGCGCCCAGACCGCCATCGCCCGCACCACGGGCGAGGTATCGCCGATGCGCGCCCTGACCGCAGGCACGAGCGCCTGGTCGCCGGAGTTTCCGGCGGCGATCAGCACGTTGCGCACGAAACGGTCGCGGCCGATGCGCTTGACCGGCGAGCCCGAGAACAGGCTGCGGAAGGCCGGGTCGTCGAGGCCGAGCAAAGCTTCCAGCGATGGCGCCTTCAGGTCCTCGCGCGCCTTCAGCTTCATTTCGGAGGCTGCCTGCGCGAACTTGTTCCAGGGGCAGGCGGCGAGACAGTCGTCGCAGCCATAGATGCGGTTGCCCATCAACGGGCGCAGCTCCGGGTCGATTGGACCCTTGTGCTCGATGGTCAGGTAGGAAATGCAGCGCCGCGCGTCGATCTGATAGGGCGCAGGAAAAGCGCCGGTCGGGCAGGTATCGAGGCAGGCGCGGCAGGAGCCGCAATGGTCGCGCTCCGGCTCGTCGATGACGAGGTCCGCCGTGGTGAACAGGCTGCCGAGAAACAGCCAGGAGCCGAATTCGCGACTGACAAGATTGGTGTGCTTGCCCTGCCAGCCGAGGCCGGCCTTCTCCGAGAGTGGTTTCTCCATCACCGGGGCGGTGTCGACAAAGACCTTGACGTCCTCGCCGGCGCGCGCGGCGAAGCGGGTCGCGACTTCCTTGAGCTTGCCCTTGATGATGTCATGATAGTCGCGGTTCTGGGCATAGACCGAGATCGCGCCGCGATCGGTCTTTTCGAGAATCCCGCGCGGATCGTCTTCCGGCCCGTAATTCATCGCGAACATCACCACCGAGCGCACGTCGCTCCAGAGCGTGCGCGGATCGGAGCGTCGCTCGGCAGTCTCGGCCAGCCAGTCCATCGTGCCGTGGAAGCCGTCGTCGAGGAAGTCCTGGAGCCGAGCCGGCGCCTCGGGAATGGCGTCCGGGCGGGTGATGCGACAGAGATCGAAGCCCTTGTCTGCCGCCTCGGCTTTCAGGAATTCGCTCAGCTTCAGCCGCCGTCGATCCCCATTGTCAGCCTTGGCAGCGATGCCGGGCACGGATTCATCCTCAGAAGTCGAGGTCCGCATAGTGCGGAACCGGAGTCACGCCGCGCACACGCTCGGCAAGCAGCGGGCGGAAGGAGGGGCGGGACTTCAGCCGCTGGTACCACTCCTTGGCGGTCGGGGCATCCGACCAGTCGATCTCGCCGAGATAGTCGAGCACGGACACCGTCGCGGCCGCGGCGAGATCCGCATAGGAGATGCGGTCGCCGGCAAGCCAGGTGCGCGAACCGGCGAGCCAGGAGAGATACTTCATATGCTGGCGGATATTGGCGCGCGAGGTGCGCAGGACCTTGCTGTCGGGCGCGCCGCCGCCCTGGTCCGGTGTCATTTGCAGCTTGAAGATCCGCTCGCGCACCAGCGGCCGCGTCACGTCCGCTTCCATCTTGTGCAGGAACCACTCGACCAGGCGGCGGATTTCCGCCCGCTGGAACGGGTCCTCGGCCAGAAGCCGGCGATCCCGCTTCATGATTCCGTTCGTTTCGTCGAGATATTCCGAGATGATCGTGGCGCCACAGAGCGCTCTCATACTGTCGTCAACATAGACCGGTAGCGTCCCGGCCGGGTTCAAGGCCAGGAAGTCGCGCCGGTTCTCCCAGGGCTGTTCCTCGGACAATTCCGTCTGATAGCCATATTCCGAGAGGATAAGGCGAACGAACCGTGAAGCGGAGGACATGGGGTGATGATACAGTGTCGGCATCGATGATCTGGCTTCTCAGAGTCTTTTTGCTGGGGGCGTCAGCGTGGCGGCGCAAGCGTCTGGCCACGGCTCCTGTGATAGAGCTATAGAAATTTGTGGTGGCAAACACAAGCGAATCAGCCTTTTCCTCCCACTCCAAAACTTGTCAGGAAAATCTCATATATGGCGGATCAATCGATCATCAGCGCGCTTGTCCTCGGACTCATCGAGGGCTTGACGGAGTTTATCCCTGTTTCGTCGACGGCGCACGTCCTCCTTGCCGGCCACTTCCTCGGCTTCAGGTCGCCGGGCAACACCTTCGCCGTCCTCATCCAGCTCGGCGCCATTCTGGCCATCCTGCTCGTCTATTTCCAGAAGCTTCTGTCGATCGCGCTGGCGCTGCCGACGAGCATCAAGGCGCGCCGCTTCGTCCTGTCCGTTTTGATCGCCTTCCTGCCGGCGGCCGTCATCGGCGCAATCGCCCATGATTTCATCAAGACGGTGCTGTTCGAAACGCCGATGCTCATCTGTGTCGTGCTGATCGTCGGCGGCTTCATCCTCTACGCGATCGACCACCTGCCGCTGAAGCCGCGCTACACTGACGTCATGGACTATCCGCCGTCGCTGGCGCTGAAGATCGGCCTGTTCCAGTGCCTGGCGATGATCCCCGGCACCTCGCGTTCCGGTGCCACGATCGCCGGCGCCCTGCTGATGGGGACCGACAAGCGCTCGGCCGCGGAGTTCTCGTTCTTCCTGGCGATGCCGACCATGCTCGGCGCCTTCACGCTGGACCTCTATAAGAACCGCGACGCGCTCTCCTTCGACGATTTCACCCTGATCGCCGTCGGCTTCATCGCGGCGTTCGTCGCCGGCATCTTCGTCGTGCGTTCGTTGCTCGATTTCGTCTCGCGGCGCGGTTTCACGCCCTTCGCCATCTGGCGCATCGTCGTCGGCACGGCCGGCCTGATCGGCCTCTGGTTGCTCGGCTGATCTCGGGATCAACGATCTCAAATGAAAAAGGCGCGTTCTGGACGCGCCTTTTTCTTTGACCTCAGTCTTCTTCGAACTCGGATAAGGCCTCAAAAACAAAGCCGCGTGCGTCTCAAGGTGAAACGCACGCGGCCACTGGCCCCCGCCAATAACTCTAACTATGCCCTTCCAAAGCAATTCCAGGAAAAGCGCGAAGCCGCTTTCCGTCCGGAATTGCCTGATCTAAAGGGCGCCGGCCTTAGTTGCCGGAAAGATCGATCGATGCCGTCGTGCACGGATCGACGCCATAGGCCGGCGCGCAACCCTTGCCGCTGCTCGCGACCGTGTTCGGCGCGATGAATGAGCCAGCCAGAATGATCAGTGCCGCAGACGCAAAAAAGATTGCGATCGACTTGCCCATGGACGCTATGCCTTTCGAGATTGCTGCTGCCGCCCGCCGTCATGCCTTGCGATCGGGGCGCGAGGCGGTGTTTAGTCTCTGGATATGACATGATCAATATCAGGACATGTTGAATTTGCGGTAAATGCCATTCGCTTTCTTAACTGCGGCAGAACTGCAACGCTGTTGCCTGGATACCACAGCAAACGGCCGCCCGTGGGTACCGGCGGCCGTTCAAAATAAGATGGGCTTTGCGGCGATCAGGCGCCGCGGCCGCTGCGCGTGTACTGGCCCTGCGGGCGATAGCGCACCAGATAGGTCGGCAGGATCGACTCCAACATGGTCGGATCGATGCCAATGCCGGCGAACGTACGTCCCTCGGAAACCGCCTTTGCCGAGACGACATTGTCGGATTTCAGCAACACCACCTGGTCGGGGGTGAGCGGCGGCGTGATGAAGGGGACCATCGACGCGATGCTGCCGATGAAGGATGCGACGCCGAAGGGCAGCGAGACGAGCGTGCGCTTGCGGTCGATCGTGTTCAGCATGATCTCGAGACAGTCGCGAAAGCTTAAGACATCCGGGCCGCCGAGTTCGTAGATCTTGCCCTTGGTGATCTTGCCGTCGACGGCGCGCGCCACGGCCTCGGCGACATCGGTCACGTAGACGGGCTGGAACTTGGTGTGGCCGCCGCCGATCAGCGGCAGGACCGGCGAGAAGCGGGCCATGTTGGCGAACTTGTTGAAGAAGCCGTCCTCGGGACCGAAGACGATCGACGGACGCAGGATGATCGCGTCAGGCTTCGTTTCCAGGATCGCCGCCTCGGCGCGGCCCTTGCTGCGGGCGTATTGCGACGGCGAGGAAGCGTCCGCGCCGATCGCCGAAATGTGCGTCAGCGTGGCGCCGACGCTACGTGCCGCTTCTGCCACCGCGCGCGCGCCGAAATCCTGGACGGCGTCAAACGTGTTGCGGCCTTTTTCAAACAGCACGCCGACGCAGTTGATGACGTGGTCGGAGCCTTCGACGGCGCGATCGACGGATTTCCGGTAGCGCAGGTTCGCCTGGACAAAGGAGATCTGGCCGACATTGCCGAGCGGCTGCAGGTGGCCGGCAAGGTCGGGCCGGCGAACGGCAACGCGAATGCGGTAGCCGCGCTTGGCGAGTGCGCGCACGACATGACGGCCGACGAACCCGGATCCGCCGAAAATCGTCACCAGCGGCGGAAGGTTGGACAAGGTCATGGGAAACGCACTCCTGATCGCAGAGGAAAGAATTGATTGCTACATAGCCCAACAGCCGCGAGAGGTGAAGGCCAATCCACGCGGCTTGTCGGGTCTGTCGGAAGATGGGGATGCCGGGTCGTCAGACGCCTTCGACGACGACCATCTCCGCGTCGGCGACTTCCTGGCGGATCGCGGCGGCAATCTGGTATTCGGGCGAGTTGTAACAGTCGACCGCTGCCTGCAGCGACGGAAATTCGATGACGACGTTGCGCGCGCGCACGCCGCCCTCAAGGCGATGATGTTCGCCGCCGCGCGCGAGAAAATTCGCGCCGTATTTCTCGAAGGCCGGCTTTGCTGCCGTCACATAATCCTTGTAGCGCTCGGGGTCGCGGACATCGACCCGTGCGATCCAGTATCCCTTGGCCATAGTGAACTCCTCGTCTTGCACCGCTGAAGGCTGACGGGAGACTTACTTCCGGCAAATTTTGATTGAGGTCAAGCGGATCGCGATGGGTTCCTGGCGCCGCCCGCATCAGCGGGCAAGCGCGCCGTTCATTTCCGCGAGAATGGCGCGAGCGGCCGCAAGCGGCTCGGCGGCTGCGACGATTGGGCGCGCGACGACGAGGTGGCTGGATCCGGCCTTCAAGGCTTCGGCCGGCGTCATCACCCGCTTCTGGTCGCCCTTGTCGGCGCCGGCAGGGCGGATACCCGGCGTCACCAGCGCCATGTTCGGTCCGATGATCTTGCGGACCGCTGCGGATTCTTCCGCCGAGCAGACGATGCCGCCCATGCCGGCGGCGCGCGCCTGTTCGGCCCGGCGCAGCACCAGCGTGTGCGGGTCGTATTCGTAGCCGGCATCGATCACGTCCTGCTCGTCCATCGAGGTGAGCACGGTGACGCCGAGGAGGCAGAGATCGGAACCTCTAGCGGCTTCGACGGCCGCCTTCATCGCCTTCGGATAGGCGTGCAGGGTCAACATCGACATGCCCATCTTGACGATGTTCTCGACACCCTTGGCAACCGTGTTGTCGATATCGAGCAGCTTCATGTCGAGGAAGACGTTCTTGCCGCTGGCGGCAAGGTCGCGCGCGAATTCGAGCCCGCCGGCAAAGACCAGCTGATAGCCGATCTTGTAGAAGGAGACGTCGTTCCCGAGCGTCGACACGATCCTCTCGGCATCGGCGATCGTCGGAAGGTCGAGGCCTACGATCAATCTGTCGCGCGCGGTTTCGGTCATCGTCTAGATCCCCTGCCAGTTTTCCATCGGGGTCCAGTCGCATGCGACGGCGCGATCCGCAAGGCGGAAAGCGAAGACGTTGCCGCCGCCACCGCCCTTCTGGTCGGAACTGCGGGCAATCGGCGCGCCGAGCAGCCGGCACTTCAAAAGGGTGCCGACGCCGCCATGGCCGACGAAGGCGATTGGGATCTTGGTGTCGTGCCCTTCGAGGACACGGAACACTGCGTCCGAGATCCGCGTCTGGGCGTCGATCGCGCGCTCCCAGCCCTTAAAACTTTCCGCCGGATGGGCGAAGAACCAGTCGGCCGCCTTCTCGAATTCCGGCGGCGGTAGGAAGCCGGGCGGAGCGATCGTTCTCGCCCATGTCATGGTGAATTTCGACCGTCAGGCCGGCGGCATCGGCAAGCAGCTGGGCCGTTTCGATCGCCTTGGTTTCGTCGCTCGAGACGATCCTCCCGAGCGAGCGCACCCACGGCAACGCCGCCGTCAGGGCCGCACGATCGCGGCCAACAGCGGAAAGTCCCCATTGCGGGACGGGCACGTCCGGATCGATCCAGACCTGCGGATGGGTGACGTAGACGCCGAACATCCCGTCAGTGCGCCCGACGATAGACCCAAAGCTGTGCCGGCGGGATGTTGCGCACGACGAAGTCGAGATGCTGGATGCTGTAGCGGTCCGGCATGGCGACGACGGGCGAGAGCGGCCCATAGGAAATCTGCACGACCGGCCGGCCGGCCGGAATGCGCGAGAGCAGGTCGTCGATCAGCTCGACGCGCCGATGCATCGGGAAGTTCAAGAGCGGCACTGCCGAGACGACACTGTCGAAGGTCTGTCCCTTCAGCTCGCCGAGCGTATGTTCCAGATCGAAAGCATCGCCATTGACGAAATTGACGCCGGCGAAGTTGGCCCTGAGCTGGTTATAGAAGTCGGTCGAATATTCGACCGAGACAAGGCTCGATGCGGGCAGGCCGCGTTCCAGAATTGCTTTCGTGATGACACCCGTGCCCGGGCCCAGCTCAAGAACCGGCAGGCCCGAAGCAGGATTGATGACGCTCGCCATTCGGCGCGCGGTTATGGAAGAGGTCGGCAGGATTGCGCCGACAGCCTTGGCATTGCTCATCCATCCCTTGAAAAAGCGAATTTCCTCATCGAACTTCCGTCCGAGCCGTTCCTTCACCTTCACGCGCAAATTCATTGAACCCCTCAAAACCGTCGTCCTCTCCTCATACGGGCCGCCCGCTGTGATCCCGGCTCGCTGATTCGAGCCGATCCGGGCGGCGGCAATCATAATGTGTCCCCATCTGCGGCAAAAACAAGTCTGTCTGCGCCTGAAAGCGTCGCCTTATCAACAGCCGCCGGATGGATCGATCAACAAAAAACCCGTCACGAGCGGGCGTGACGGGTTGGTATTTCGCGCCGCGTCAGGCCCGGTTACACGCGCATCGGCATCAGCACGTAAAGCGCATCCTCGGCAGCAAGATCGCGAACGAGCGTCGGCGAGCCCGGATCGGCCAGCATGAAAATCGCATCGGTGCCGGTCAGCTGCGAGGTGATGTCGAGCAGATACTTGGCGTTGAAGCCGATTTCGAGCGGGTCGTGGTCGTAGCCGACGGGCAGTTCTTCGGTGGCGCTACCCGAATCCGGATTGTTGACCGTCAGCGTCATCTGGCCTTCGTTCAGCGCCAGCTTGACGGCGCGGCCGCGCTCCGACGAGATCGTAGAAACGCGGTCGACGGCCTGGGCGAAGGACTGGCAATCGACGCGCAGTTCCTTGTCGTTGTTGGCCGGGATCACGCGCTGGTAATCCGGGAAGGTGCCGTCGATCAGCTTCGAGGTCATGACGATCGAACCCATCGTCAGTCGGATCTTGGCGTCCGAGACTTCGACGGTGACGACGAGGTCCGGGTTGTCGAGCAGCTTCTGCAGTTCGCTGACGGTCTTGCGCGGGATGATGATGCCCGGCATGCCTTCGGAGCCGGACGGCGCTTCAACGTCGGCGCGGGCGAGGCGGTGACCGTCCGTGGCGACGGCGCGCAGCTTCAGTTCGCCTTTGCTCTCGACGGTGTGCACGAAAATGCCGTTGAGATAGTAACGGGTTTCCTCGGTCGAGATCGCAAACTGGGTGCGATCGATCAACATCTTGAGGTCGGTCGCCTTGAGGCGGAAGGAGTGCGAGAAGCTGCCGGCGGTGAGATCCGGGAAGTCGGACTGCGGCAGGCACTGCAGCGAGAATTTCGAACGGCCCGAGGCAACGGTCATCGCCGTGCCCTCGGCATTGGTGGCGAGCAACACTTCCGAACCGTCAGGCAGCTTGCGCACGATGTCGTACAGCAGATGCGCCGGCACCGTGGTCGCGCCCGACTGTTCCACCTGCGCCGGTGTCGCCTCGGTGATTTCGAGGTCGAGGTCGGTCGCCTTCATTTCGAGGCTCGCACCGTCGGAACGCAAGAGCACGTTCGAGAGGATCGGGATCGTGTTTCGCCGCTCGACCACGCGGTGCACGTGGTTCAGCGATTTCAGGAGGTTGGACCGCTCGAGAGTAATGCGCATGGGATGCCGCTTTCAACCATTGCCCGGCAGACGAGGCGTCCGCCTGAGCGTCAACTGCGAGTGTCCCGGCCGACCGACCGGAAATATGTGGACCGGCAAAATGGCAGAAACAGCGCCCGGAACGCAAGGGGTTTAAGGGCTTCTGTCCCCAGATGCAGCGCGCTGGACCATTGCCTTGCCCTTGCCCTGCCCTGCCGGCTCACTCATAAAGACCGGACCGGCGCATCGGTGAGCACGATCAGGACGTTACAGGTGGAAAAGCAGAAGACATCGGAAGCATCGGGCGGGCAGAGAGAGCGTAGCTATCGCCTGCACAATGTCAGCGTTCCGGCCCGGCCCCTCGATGCGGCGCTCTATCTGGTGGCGACCCCGATCGGCAATCTCGGCGACATTACGCTGCGCGCACTGGAAACGCTTGCCGGCGCCGATGTGCTCGCCTGCGAGGACACGAGGGTTACGCGCGTGCTGCTCGACCGCTATGGCATCGTGAACCGGCCCTACGCCTATCACGAGCACAATGCCGACGAAGCCGGCCCCCGGCTGCTTGCAGCACTCGCAGAAGGGCGATCGGTGGCGCTCGTCTCCGACGCCGGAACGCCGCTGGTTTCCGACCCGGGCTACCGGCTGGGGCAGCTTGCGATCGAAGCCGGTCATCGCGTCGTGCCGATCCCGGGCGCCTCGGCGCCGCTTGCAGCGCTCGTCGGCTCCGGCCTGCCGAACGATGCCTTCCTCTTTGCCGGTTTCCTGCCGACCAAGGACAAGGCGAAACGCGATCGCCTCAGGGAATTCGCGGCCGTGCCGGCGACAATCATGTTCTTTGAATCGCCGCACCGGATTGCTGCGACAGTGGCGGCCGCAGCCGAGGTGCTGGGCGAGGGTAGGCGGGCTGCCGTCTGCCGCGAGCTCACCAAGACCTTCGAGGAGTTCCGCCGCGGCACGCTCGGCGAGCTTGCCGCCCATTATGGAGAAGCGGCTGCAGTCAAAGGCGAGATCGTGCTCGTCATCGGTCCGCCGGATGCCGCACCCGAGCCGGAAGCGGCCGATGTCGACGCCCTGCTGCTGAGCCTTGTCGCCGACATGCCGGCCGGCAAGGCGGCGACCGAAGCCGCCCGCCAGACGGGCGTGCCGCGCAAGGAGCTCTATGACCGGCTGCTGCAGCTGAAGGAGCGCCATGACGGCTGACGGCAGCGACCGGCGGAAGCTGAAAGCGCTGAGGCGGGGGCAACTCGCCGAATACCGCGCGGCACTCTGCCTGTTGCTGAAGGGCTATCGCATCGTCGCCATACGCCATCGCACCAAGCTCGGCGAGATCGACATCATCGCCCGGCGCGGCGATCTCATCGCCTGCGTCGAGGTCAAGGCGCGCCGCTCGGCCGAGGACGGCGTCTTCGCGGTGACGGCCACGGCGCAAAAACGCATTCGCGCTGCGAGCGATCTCTGGCTGGCCAGGCAACCGGATTTCAACAGGCTTTCCGTGCGCTACGACATCATCACGGTGACCCCTTGGGGCTGGCCGCGGCATCTGCCGGATGCCTTCTGAACCGGCGCGAGATGAGGGAAAATGATTGCGTTGTTCCGCCCGCATCCCGTCTTGGAACAAAATCGCGAATTTGTAATCGTTCCGACATAAAAGCGTTACGGGCCTGTCATTGAACGTCACTAGTCCAAGCCATCCGCAACCCGGTGGAGAGGGACCAAGTCATGTTCAAGAAGTTTTCATTCGCAGCCCTTAGCTTCGCTTTTTCCGCGACGTCATCATTTGCCGCGACCAATATCACCTGGTGGCACGGCATGGCCGGCCGCAACGGCGAAGTCATCAATGAAGTTTCCAAGAAGTTCAACGAAGCCCAGAGCGCCTGCGCACTGACCCCGGTTTCCAAGGGCACCTACGAGGAAGCGCTCGCTTCCGGCATTGCCGCTTTCCGCTCGGGCGAACAGCCGAACATCCTGCAGGTCTTTGACGCTGGCGCTGCTACGATCATCAACGCCAAGGGCGCGGTCATTCCGGCCGAAGACCTGATCATCAAGGCTGGCCACAACTTCGACCGCAACGCCTTCATCGACGGTGTGCGTTACTTCTACGCCGACAGCGAAGGCAAGTTCGTCGGCATGCCGTTCAATTCCTCCGCGCCGATCATGTACATCAACGACGAGGCCCTGAAGAAGGCCGGCGTCGAAGCGCCGAAGACCTGGGAAGAGTTTGAGGCGGTTGCCCCGAAGCTGAAGGAAGCCGGATACATCCCGCTCGTCCAGTCGCAGCTCACCTGGCAGTTCACGGAGAACTTCTTCTCCCGCAACAACATCCAGTTCGCCACTAACAACAACGGCTATGACGCTGTCGTCGACACGCAGCTGAAGGTCACCGACCCGAACCTCATCATGATGTTCGACAAGCTCAAGGCCTGGAAGGACGAAGGCTACTTCGCTTTCTACGGCGCCGGCTGGAACGACAACCAGAAGGTCTTCGAAGAAGGCAAGGCTGCCTTTTGGATCGGTTCGTCGGGCTCCTTCGGCGGCCTGCAGAAGACGGCGCAGATGCCGTTCTCGGCAACGTTCCTGCCCTATTGGGGCTCGATCAAGGGCGCCGGCACCAACTCCTTCATCGGCGGCGCGGCTCTCTTTGCCATGTCCGGCAAGTCGGATGAAGAGAACAAGTGCGTTGCCGACTTCTTCCAGTTCCTGACCTCGCCGGAAATCCAGTACTTCTACCACAAGTCCACCGGCTACGTTGCCATCACCAAGGCAGCCTACGAGCTCGCCCAGAAGGACGGCTACTACAAGGAAAAGCCGGTTGCTGAAGTCGGCATCAAGCAGCTGCTGCTGCCGGCCGGTGACTGGTCGAAGGGCTACCGCCTCGGCTTCTACCCGCAGATCCGCGAAATCATGGAACGCGAATACGGCCGCATCTTCTCGGGCGAAACGACCGTCAAGGACGCTTTCGATACGATCGAAAAGGAAGGCAACGAGCTGCTCGCTCGCTTCGCCAAGACGGCCGGCTGATCTCGATGTCGACCGCGACAGATCTCCTCCCCGCATCGCGGGGAGGAACCGGAACCCAAACCGGGGGGCGTCGCTTCGGCGCCTTCCGGTTTTTCGGTGGCCAGTCGAAGAGCGGAGGGGAAGGTGCTGCCAAGCGCGTTCAGTTCTCCTCGCCGTTCCTGCCCTACCTCTTTCTCGCGCCACAGCTCGTGATCATCTTCATCTTCTTCTACTGGCCGTCCGTTCAGGCGATCCAGTCGTCCTTCTATCTGGAAGACCCCTTCGGCTTCGGCTCGACCTTCGTCGGCATGACCAACTATACCGATGTGCTGAAGTCCGGCGAATATCTCGGCATCGCCCGCTTCACCGCGGTCTTCACGACGCTCGTCACCTTTTTCGCGCTGTCGATCGGCTTGCTGCTCGCCGTCAAGGCCGATGGCGTCATCCGCGGCAACGCCGCCTACAAGACGCTGCTCATATGGGTCTATGCCATCGCGCCGCCGGTCGCCGGCCTCATCGGCATGATGTTCTTCGACCAGCATATCGGCCCGATCGTCGAGCTCGCCCGCTGGTTCGGCTGGGACATCAAGGTTGGTCTCAACTATTTCGACACCGCCTTTTCCATGGTGGTCGTCTCGGTCTGGAAACAGATCCCCTATAATTTCATCTTCTTCCTTTCGGGCCTGCAGGGCATTCCCGTTTCGGTGCGCGAAGCGGCGGCAATCGACTGCCGCTCCGGCTTCCGCCGCTTCTGGACGGTGATCCTGCCGCTGCTCGCGCCGACCGCCTTCTTCCTTTTGATCATCAACGTCACCTACGCGCTGTTCGACACCTTCGGCGTCATCGACGTGATGGTGAAGGACAAGGCGGCCAACAACCCGATCACCCTTGTCTACAAGGTCTACATGGACGGTTTCCGCGGCAACGATCTCGGCGGCTCCTCGGCCCAGTCGGTAATCCTGATGCTGATCGTCTTCGTGCTCACCATCTTCCAGTTCCGCTTCATCGAGCGGCGCGTGCATTACAACTGAGGTGGGGCCGATGTATCGCACCAAGATTTTCGACCACGTCATCCTGCTTTTCGGCGTCTTCATCATGGTGGCGCCGGTCGTCGTCGCCTTCATGACCTCGACCCACGAGGCAGCCGATATCCACCGCAACGGCCTCAGCCTCACCTGGGGCGGCCATTTCGTCGAGACCTATCAAACGGTCTTGACCCGCCAGGGTGGCTTTACCGGCAAGATCACCGGCTTCAACATGATGTTGAACTCGATGATCCTGGGCTTAGGCTTTGCCGTCGGCAAGATCGTGCTCTCGATGCTCGCAGCCTATGCGCTGGTCTATTTCCGCTTTCCGCTGGCGACCTTCTTCTTCTGGGTAATCTTCACCACGCTGTTGCTTCCGCTCGAAGTGCGCATCCTTCCGTCCTACGAAGTGATGAACACGCTGAAGCTGACCAACACCTACACCGGCCTGATCGTGCCGCTCTTGGCGTCTGCCACCGGCACCTTCTATTTCCGGCAGTTCTTCAAGTCGGTGCCGGATGAGTTATTGGAGGCGGCGCGTATCGATGGTGCCGGACCGTTCAAGTTCTTCATCGACGTACTCGTGCCTTTGTCGCGCACCATGATGGCGGCGATCTTCATCATCATGTTCGTCTACGGCTGGAACCAGTATCTCTGGCCCACATTGATGACCACCGACGAAGGTTTCTTCACCCTGGTGCGCGGCATCAAGCAGATCCTGCTCGTCTGGGTCGGTTCGAACATCCCCGACTACAACGAGGCCTTTGCACTGGCGATCCTCGCCATGCTGCCGCCGGTGATGATCGTCGTGATCTTCCAGCGCTGGTTCATCAAGGGCCTGACCGAAAGCGACAAGTAAGCGGTGCTGCGGCGGGGCAATTGTCCCGCCCGCTCCTGAAACGGTACCATTTTAACGGAGGCAGCCATGGCGGCCATTACCATCGCCGAGGTCTCGAAGATCTATCACGGCAATGTCGAGGCGGTGAAATCCGTCTCCATCGATATCGAGGACAGCGAGTTCATCGTGCTGGTCGGCCCGTCCGGCTGCGGCAAGTCCACGCTTTTGCGCATGGTCGCCGGGCTCGAGACGATTTCGAAGGGCACGGTGACGATCGGTTCGCGCGTGATCAATGACGTCGATCCGGCCGAGCGCGACATCGCCATGGTCTTCCAGAACTATGCGCTCTATCCGCACATGACCGTCTACGACAACCTCGCCTACGGCCTGAAGAACCGCAAGACGGCCAAGGCCGAGATCGACGCCCGCGTCGCCGAAGCCGCGCGGATGCTGGAAATCGAGCCCTATCTCGCGCGCAAGCCGCGCGCCCTTTCCGGCGGCCAGCGTCAGCGCGTCGCCATGGGCCGCGCGATCGTGCGCAAGCCGGCGGCCTTCCTGTTCGACGAGCCGCTCTCCAACCTCGACGCCAAGCTGCGCGTCTCCATGCGCGGCGAGATCAAGCGCCTGCAGAAGCGCCTCGGCACGACCTCGCTCTACGTCACCCACGACCAGCTCGAAGCGATGACGCTCGCCGACCGGCTGGTGGTGCTGAACGGCGGCCGGATCGAGCAGATCGGCCGTCCGCTCGACGTCTACCACCGTCCGGCCTCGACCTTCGTCGCGAGCTTCATCGGCTCGCCGGCGATGAACCTGATCAAGGGCCAGATCGAGGGCGGCAGCCTGCAGATCGGTCTCTACAGGATTGAGCTTGGCAGCCGCGCGCCGGTCGAAGGTCCGGTTACCGTCGGCCTGCGCGCCGAAGACCTGAAGCTTGCCGGTGTCGGCGAGGATGCGATGCTGTTCCAGGTCGACTATGTCGAGGAGCTGGGTGCTCAGCGGCTCGTGCACGGCACCATCGAGGGCCAACCTCTGACGATAGCGCTCTCTCCGGACATGCCGCTTTCCGGTGATCTCGCCGTGACGATTGCCGTCGACCGCCTGCACTTCTTCTCGCCCGAGACCGGCAAGCGGCTGGAACGGGGCACGTCTTTTGCCGGCGATGCACCGGCGCAGAACCTTCGGCTGGAGACGGCATCGTGATCCATGAAGCCGTTGAGCAGCTTGCCGTTCCATCGCTCGAACTGCGTGCAGGATTTGCTTCGATGCTGCGCACCATTGCGGCCCATGACGCCGCCATGGCCGCGCGACCGGAAATGAACAGCATCGAGGTCGGCGCCGCGCCGTCCTCGACCGCGCCGCTCGCCTTTCCCTTCACCGTCGCTGCCTGGAACCTGGAGCGCTGCCTGTTCGCACCGGAAAGTGCTGCACATCTCGCAGCAACCAAGGCCCCAGTCGTGCTGCTATCGGAAATGGACAACGGCATGGCCCGCACCGGCCAGCGCCATCCGACCGCCGAAGTCGCTGCTATACTCGGCATGCAATATGCCTATGGCATCGAATTCATTGAGATGGGCCTCGGCTCCGATACCGAGCGCGCGTTCTGCGAGGATGATTTCAACGCCAGGGGCTTTCACGGCAATGCGCTGATGGCTTCGGTGCCGCTCGGCCGGCCCTTCATGCTGCGCCTCTGGGGCGAGCGTCTCTGGTTCACCGATGGCGAACAGCCGCGTCTCGGCGAGCGTTTCGCGATCGGTGCCGTCATCGAGACCGAGTCAGGCCCCTTCGTCGCCGTCTCCACCCATCTTGAAAGCGCGACGACCGCGGCGTACCGCGAACGCCAGGTCAGGGAATTGATCGATGCGCTCGACGAAGCCTTTCCCGGTCTGCCGGTGCTGATCGGCGGCGATCTCAACACCGGCAACCATGCTGGCGGCGACTTCGAAGCCGAAGGGCTCTTTGCGATGAGCGCCGCCCGCGGCTTCACCCGCCACGGTGGACCACTTGAGGTGATGACCACCCGGCCGAGCCTGATCACCCGTTGGCCGGAGCGCGCGATGAAGCTCGACTGGTTCCTCGCGCGCGGCCTGAAGATCGGCGAAACCAGGATCATTCCCTCGCTCGATGAAACCGGCCGGCCGCATTCGGATCACGATCTCATCACCTGCGTGGTCGAAGGCTTCGAATAGGCTCAGCTCTCCTTGCCTAAGGCACGCCCGCATTCTACATGTCGAGGGCTTTTCCAGTGCGGGAGAGGGCAGCGGTTTTCTCGTCCTCTTCCGTTCTGACGATTTGAAATCGATCACGCTTGGCGTGATCCACAGGGGACGGGAAGATGGCGAAAATCGTCAATGTCGGGGTCCAGATGGACCATGTGTCGGGCATCAATATTGCGGGTGATTCCACCTTCGCCATGAGCCTCGAGGCACAGTCGCGCGGCTACCGCCTTTTCCACTACACGCCCGAAAAACTGTCGCTGCGCGACGGCAAGGTCTATGCGAGCGTGCAGCAGATGACGCTGCGCGACGTCAAGGGCGATCACTTCACGCTGGGCGAAGCCGAACGCGTCGATCTGTCGACCATGGACGTCATCCTGCTCCGCCAGGATCCGCCCTTCGACATGGGCTACATCACCTCGACGCATCTTCTGGAACGCCTGCATCCGAAGACGCTAGTCGTCAACGATCCGGCCTGGGTGCGCAATTCGCCGGAGAAGATCTTCGTCACCGAATTCGCCGACCTGATGCCGAAGACGCTGATCACCCGCGACCCCCAGGAGATCGCCAGCTTCCGCCAGGAGATGGGCGACATCATCTTGAAGCCGCTCTACGGCAATGGCGGCGCCGGTGTCTTCCATTCGACCCGTGACGACCGCAACCTGTCTTCCCTTCTGGAAATGTTCGGCCAGATGTTCCGTGAGCCCTTCATCGCCCAGGAATACCTGCCGGCGGTACGCAAGGGCGACAAACGCATCCTGCTCGTCGATGGTGAGCCGGTCGGCGCCATCAACCGCGTTCCGGCCGAACACGATGCGCGCTCCAACATGCATGCCGGCGGTCGGCCGGAGGCGACCGAGCTTACGGCGCGCGAAAGGGAAATCTGCGCCCGCATCGCTCCGGCGCTGAAAGCCCGCGGCTTCCTCTTCGTCGGCATCGACGTCATCGGCGACTACATGACCGAGATCAACGTCACGTCGCCGACCGGCATTCGCGAAGTCAAGAAGTTTGGCGGCGCCGATGTTGCGAGCCTGCTCTGGGATGCGATCGAGCGCAAGCGCGCCTGATCCGGCGCTTTCGGTAGAACCTGTCTCCGGATGACGGAGATTGCCGCGGGCTTCCGCCCGCGGCTGCGGCGTTGTGCCCTTGCCAACGACTGCGCGTAGGTCTCGCCTCAGATGTTCCGTAATTGTTCTTGTTTTTGTGCGTGAACCGTGCAAGGCTCCGTCTTGCAACCCAAGGCGGTTGCGGCGCCCGTAATGGCGGGCAGCCCGGGCGAGGGAGCAACCATGGTCGCGCGCGTCAGCACGGTCGCATTTCAGGGTATCGAGGGACTGCCGGTTGATGTGCAGGTGATGGTCGCGCCGGGCAAGGTCGGCATGCAGATCGTCGGCCTGCCGGACAAGGCAGTCGCCGAAAGCCGCGAGCGGGTGCAGGCGGCGCTTCATGCTTCCGGCCTGGCGCTGCCGGCCAAGCGCGTCACTGCCAATCTCGCCCCCGCCGACCTTCCCAAGGAAGGAATCCCTCTGCCACATTCCGGAACTTATTGAGGCAGAATCCTCAGCCAATCTCAGCAGCTTAGGCGGAACTAGCCCCTGAATAAGATTATTCAGGGGCTTTTTACGTTAGGTCCCCTTCTGGCGTCACCGCACTGGAAGGCCGCTAGCCGAGCAAAAATCCACGCGTTCCCTCTGCGTGCACTGGGGCTGACGGTCGCAGGCGGGCTTTTGCTCGCCAGAAAATGACGAGGCAACCATCATCGCCGGTCTTCTCATCACTCGCGAATAAATACGTCCTCGGACAGCCCGGTTGCCCACACGCTGGCTTCCGGAGACCGGACAGTTTCTTTCGACGCCTGTTGACGAATCAAAAGAATATATTTAGTTCAGCGACAGAGACGTAACGTCTAAAAGGATATATCAATGTATGAAATTCGGAGCGATGAAATAATTAAAGACCTCAATCCTGAAGCTAACAAAAATATTATAAGACACTACTATCCATGTCTTACATTAGAATACATCACAAAACGGAATTCATTGCCTCCTGCTCCAATTTTTGATTTTGGCTTTTTCTCTCTGGAATGGAAGACTTCGGAGTCCACTTCAAGGGAAATTTCTGCTGGAGGCGCGTGTATGCCGCTGCCGCCGAGTTCTTCGGATCAAAAATCCAAATGCTAGACGCCGGCGATGGGACTGCGGAATGGTAAATGCAGACTTCGGGCTAGAGCCCGGGCAAGACAGCTACGTCTTCGCAATTCAAGGCCACGAGAGTCGATATCATCTCACCGACGTCCAGTCGCTCTATGGCGCGACGTTCTGCGAGCGCTTCGAGAAGGCCTGGAACCGAATCTTCTGCCTTCAACCTGGCGCTACGTCATATGCGACATTCAAGCGAATTCGTCCCCTATTCCTCAGGATAGCGGTTGAGGGAATTAAGGAACCCGAGTCCGCGTTCGGGCGCGTGTTCGCCAGTTACAGAGACCGCCCCCACGGATTGCCGTCACAAATTGACTGGGACGAAGTCTTGGAATTTTTCAGAGGTATTTTCTCGAACGTGAGAGATTCCTCGTTCATAAACAGCGAATCTCTGAATTCCAGAAACAAGTATGTAGAGACGATTAATTCAGGTCTGGAATACCTGCACCAAGCAGGGTTCGTTAGGCGTGGCCGAGTAGAACACCGGTTCAAGTACATTGTTGCCGCGAGCCAGGTCGAGACGATTGCTGGACTGATGGTAAAGGCGGGACGCCTGAAGCTCTCCGGCCTTTCCGAGGCCGAAGCAGCCAAACAGTTTATCCGTGCGAACAATACCGGACTACTGGAATTAAGACGGTGCCTTTCTAAGGATTTCGAAGATGAGTGGGCAACCTTTCAGCATGGCCAAGCCCTTATGTCCGATCAGGGATTACCGACGATAGAGGCTGTAGCGGCCAGACTGAAAGACGTACCCTTCGTAGAGGTCAATTGGCTGGGGCAGCAGTTCGAGCTAAGTCCCGAGCAATGCCGAGGTTTTGTGGCTCATCTGGTGTCCCAAGTCCTCCATTGTGACCTGCCACTTCCCATTCCCGAGAAAAAGTACCGAGCCCTAATAAACAGTGTTGGGGGGGATGCGGTTGTCCAGCGACTGATCGAAGGGACGTCGGTCGCCCTGCATGCAGCGTTTCACATCCTTATGATCGATACGGAACTAAAAAGTCAGCCTCTCAAAGACTTTCCAGCTGATCCCTTTGTGTCGAAAGTGATCCGGGGAAAAAGGCAAGTGCAGACGTTGGAAGGAAAAAAGAACCGTGCTCTCGGAAAATCCGTTGAGGGCCACATATCCAACGTCTCTGCAAAGTCCGGAGAAGGCGGCTTGTCAGGGGAGCTAGTGATCGAGCGGTGGGTTACCATGTCGCAACCCTTGCGCAATCGATTACCCCCCGAAATCGATACGTTATGGGTCTTCCGGAAGGCCACCGACAGAGAACCTCGCACTGGGTTGCGGTCGGTTGAAAGTGAGTGGCGCGCGGCATTTCTGAATAGGATCAAGTCGAATCCACTTATAGGCGGCCTACCCATCACCGCCCATGTCATCATACGCTCGTGTCGGAACAGGCGTGGCGCAGACGGCGAATTCGATTTCGAAATTCATCGACGAGATCGCGCATGCAGTGGGCGAAGTCGTCGGCCGTGCGCCGTTCGGTAACTTTCACCTTGCGCCAGGATCGGTGCGCGTCGAGGAAGACAAACAGGTTGGCGGTGCCGTTACGCTTGTACTCGCAGTCGTAGCGTTCCGGCCTTCCGGGTTCGGCCGGGATTGGCTGGCGCACCTCGCCGATGAGCTGGGTCGGGCTTTCGTCGAAGCAGACCACCGGCCGCGCCGGGTCGGACGCTTCGGCATAGAGGTCGAGCACATCCTCCATGCGCGCGACATACTCGGCGTCGATCTTGGGAATGCACCACATGTCCTTGCGCCATGGCTTGAGATCGTTCTCGGCCAGG
>NZ_FMXF01000040.1:0-49427 GCF_900103435.1 Sinorhizobium sp. NFACC03 | reverse complement strand
CGGCACGCCCGACGAGATCTACGACCATCCGGTCTCGCCCTTCGTCTTCGGCTTCATCGGCCAGTCGAACGCGCTCGCCGTCACGCTCCAGAACGGCGAGATCTGGTTCGAGGACCGGCCGATCGGGCTCAGGGCTCCGTCCGAGCCGGACGGGCCGGCCAATCTGCACTTCCGCCCACACGACATCGAGCTGATCGACGGCTGCGGCGGCTGTCTTGCCGGCCTCGTCACCGCCAGCCGCCGCGTTGCCGGCACCCGCCATCTCGAACTCGACCTGGGCCGCAACCATCCGCATGTCGAGATCGAACTGTCGCCCGAACGCGCCGCCGCCGGCGACCACAGCCGCATCGCCTTCCGGCCGACAAAGTGGAAACTCTTCAGAGACAACAGAGAGCAGGCCGCAACGACCGCACCGGCAAGGGCCGAGCAGCAAGACGCCGAGGAGAGCGCCGAAACGGAAGCCTTCGAGCTTGCCCGGACGGGCACCTGATCTCACCGGCCACCCGCCGACGAAGCGCGCTTGAGCTTCGTCGGCCGATTTCGGTTTGCTTCGATATGCGCTAAGCAGGGACGCCCGCGGCAAACCATTGCCGCGGAAACGGGAGAAGCGCATGACGATCGTCGACGACCTGAAACAAGCCCTCGGCGACATCGTCCTGACCGGAACCGAGATTGGCGAACGCCACCGCAGCGACGCCAGCCTGACCGGCCGCGAACTCCCGAAGGCCGTTATCCGACCGACAAGCAGCGAAGAGATCGCCGCAGTCCTCCGCCTCTGCAACGAGAACGGCCAGGCAGTTGTAGTCCAGGGCGGCCTGACCGGGCTGGCCGGCGGCGCCAATGCCGGCAGCGACGCGGTGGTGATTTCGCTCGAACGTTTCACCGGTATCGAGGAGATCGACCCGCAGGCCGGGACCATGACAGTGCGCGCCGGCACGCCGCTCGAGGTGGCGCAGCGCGCTGCAGAAGGGGCCGGCTTCCTGTTGCCGATCGATCTTGGTGCCCGCGGCTCCTGCCAGATCGGCGGCAATCTCGCCACCAATGCCGGCGGCATCCGTGTGCTGCGCTATGGCGTGACGCGCGACAACGTGCTCGGCCTCGAAGTCGTGCTGGCCGATGGGACTGTCATCTCGTCGCTCAACAAGATGATCAAGAACAACACCGGCTACGATCTCCGGCAGTATTTCATCGGCTCGGAGGGAACGCTCGGCGTGATCACCCGCGCAGTCCTCCGTCTGCGGCCGCTGCCAGCCGGCCGGCTGACGGCGCTCTGTGCCCTCGACAGCTTTGATAATGTGGTTGCCTTCCTCACATATTGCCAGCGCCGCCTGCCGGGGCTCTCGGCCTTCGAGGCCATGTGGCAGAACTATTTCCGCTTCAACGCCGAGGCCGAAAAGCAGAAGCTTTTTGATGAAATTCCGCCTTTCGCCGTGATCGTCGAACAGGATCTCCTGGGTGACGACAGCGAGCGCGGTGCGTTCGAAGCCTTTCTCGGCGAAGCGCTCGAAGCCGGCATCATCAGCGACGCGCTGATTGCCCAATCGGAGAAGGAAAGCCGCTCGTTCTGGAACATCCGCGAGGGCCACGCGATGGACCAGCTCTTGCCCGCGCTGATCAACCTCGATGTCAGCCTGCCGATCGGCGATATCGGCCTCTTTACCGCGGAATGCGGCAAGGCGCTTTCCGCACGTTTCCCGGCCGCCCACGTCTCCTTCTTCGGCCATGTCGCCGACAGCAACCTGCACATCGCCTTCTCGCAATCGGACAGTGACGCGGAAACGCCGCACATTGTCGACGGCATCGTCTATGAGATCGTACGACGTTACAAAGGTTCGATATCGGCCGAACACGGCATCGGCACGTTGAAGCGCGATTTTCTCGACCATTCGCGCAGCTCCGCCGAGCTCGAACTCATGCGGCGGATCAAGCACGCGCTCGATCCGAACGGCATCCTCAATCCCGGCAAGGTGCTCTGAAGCAACTCCAGGAAAAGTGTGAAGCGGTTTTCCGTCCGGAGTTGCGCCTTTCAGAGAGGCGGCTTCAGAGCCAGGAAGCCGGTGTCTTCGGCAGACGCTCCTCGGGATCGATGACCTTCAGCTCGGGGCCTTCACCTTCGTTCCAGCGCCAGAGCGCGACGCAGGTGCCGCCAGGCGACATGAACGACGGATAAATCAGGCCAGCGAAGCCTTGGGCGCTGAGCTCCGCCTGCAGGCGGTGCGTCTCCGGCACGCGACCGCGATCAAGCGCGTCGCGCCATTCGCAACGGTGGATATCCACGGTGATACCGAACCCGGCCAGCTCATCCGCCGCGGTCAGATCGGCGAGCCGCGCATTGCGCAGCTCGAGCTGCGCGATCAGCGCCGGGTGCTGGACGAAACCTTGATTGTATTCCGCCCAGGCGGTCGAAAGTTCGCGGGCCGCGTAGATTGTCGGCGTCCCAACTGGATTCCAGCGCCCGCCGAAGCGCGCAGCACCCTCACCGGAGAGCGGCGCATGTGCCCAGCGCGGGACGTAGGCGCGCCACAGGCGCACCGGCTCGCTTCTCGCCATCAGGCGTAGACACCGGAACGTACGGCTTCGAGATAGGCGAGCACCTTGTCGGCCTTGCCTTCGCCGACAAGGTCATAGGCGGTCTTGCCGGCCCAGCCGGGGATCGGCTGGTGCTTGAACCAGATCACGGCGCGGCTGTCGTCCCCCGCCATCTCGCCGGCCATGGCGAGGATGCGCACGACGTTGCTCAACGCCGCATCGACCTTGCGGGCGCTGGACTTCGCCGTCAGCGTGTTGCGTGCGACCCCGATCAACTTCGCGAGCTCCGCAAGCGTCACGCCGAGGCGATCGGAAACCAGCCTCGCGGAGAGGAAGGACGAGTGGCTCTCGCCGTAGTGGGCGGCAGAAACATTAAAACTGACAGCAGCCATGGCAACATCCGAGCTCTTTTTGAACATCATCTAATCAAAATAAGCTCAAAAGGCGCCCATTTCAAGGAAGGCCTATTGCCGCCAGGATGGCTCGCGCTTGTCAAAGAAAGCGCCGACACCTTCGCGGGCCTCGTCGGATTCCCAGCAATCAGCAAGCTGCTCGATGGTCACGGCAATGGTGTCCCCGGTGATCGGTGGTCCAAGCGAACGGGCCAACCGTTTGGCCCGCCCGGTCGCCTCGGGCGCCACTGCCAGATAGGGCTCGATCTCCGCTTCGACCGCCGCATCCAGGGCATCCGCCGCAGCAACGACCGTGGCCAGCCCCAGAGCCCGCGCCTCTTCCGCACCGAACAGCCGGGCGGACATGAACAGCGGCCGCGCCTTGCCCTCGCCGATGCGGGCGACAACATAGGGGCTGATGGTGGCCGGGATCAGGCCGAGACGCGTCTCCGTCAAACCAAATTTGGCGTCGGCCGAAGCGACGGCCGCATCGCAGATGCTCATGAGGCCGACGCCGCCGCCAAAGGCGTTGCCATGCAGGCGGCCGATCACCGGCTTGGCGATCTCGTTCAGCGCCTTGAACATCATCGCCAGACGCGTCGCCTCGACGATCCGCGTCGCCCGATCGGCATCGAACTGCTCACGCATCCAGCCGAGATCGCCGCCGGCGCAGAAGCTGCGGCCTTCGGCTTCCAGTATGACGGCCCGGACCGAGCGATCGTCCGAAAGCGAATGAGCGGCTTCGGTCAGTTCGCCGATCATCTTCGCCGAAAGCGCATTGTGCTTCTGCGGTTGTGCCAGCGTCAGCCGCGCGACGCCGCGTGCGTCGGTCGCGATCCGGATCGTTTCGAGGGTCATGATCTTGTCCTCAAGGTGCGCGCGAAAGCGGCGGCCTGTTCGAGCTTCGCCGTGTCGAGGCCAGTCGAGAACCCCTTGCCGGTGACGAAGGCGTTGACGGCGAGTGTGTCGACATTGCCCGCCGCTCCAGGCGCATAGGGACAGCCACCGAGACCGCCGGCCGAGGCATCGAAGACCCGCAAACCGCGGTCGAGCGCCACGGCGATATTGTCGAGCGCGCGGCCGGACGTATCGTGGAAATGTCCGGCAAGCCGCTCGGACCGAATGCGCTCCAGCACTGCAGCCAGCATCGCGTCCACCGCCTCCGGTGTGCCGCGACCGATCGTGTCGCCGAGACTGATCTCATAGCAGCCGAGTTCATCGAGTAGGCCGGCGACATCGGCGGCACTGGCCGGCGCGATCGCACCCTCATAGGGGCATTCGACCACGCAACTGACATAGCCGCGCAGCAAAAGCCCGCGCTCACGGCAGGCGTCGGCAATCGGGCGAAACCGCGCGATGCTTTCGGCGATCGAGCAATTGATGTTCTTCTGCGAGAAGGTTTCGGAAGCCGACGCGAAGATCGCCACCTCGTCGGCGCCGGCTTCAAGTGCTCCCACAAGCCCGCGCATATTGGGCGTCAGCACGGCGTAGCGCGTACCGGGTCGCCTGATAATGCCGGCCATCACCTCGGCGGCGTCGGCCATCTGCGGCACCCATTTCGGGCTGACGAAGCTCGTCACCTCGATCCGCTCATAGCCGCAGTCGGATAGCAGATCGACGAGGCGGATCTTGTCGGCAGTCGCAACGATACGGCTTTCATTCTGCAGCCCGTCACGTGGCGCCATTTCGACGATCGTCACGTGCTCAGGCACCGCTCCGCTCATTCTGCGCTCTCCGCCTGGAGCATCACCAACACGGCGCCGGCGCTCACCTGTTCGCCTTCACTGACCAGTACGCTCTCGACCACGCCGGCACGCGAGGCCGACAGCGTAAGCTCCATCTTCATTGCTTCCATGACGGCGAGCGCCTGCCCCTTTTCGACCGTATCACCCGGGCGGACCCGGATGAGCTTGACGATGCCAGGCATCGGCGCCGACACCTCGTCGTCGGCCACCTCGCTGGAATGACCGGTGCCAAGCGCATCGGGCAGGCGCAGGACGTAAGTGTCACCGTTGAGGAACAGGGTGATCTGCTCGCCTTCGCGCAGGAAGCGGAACTCATGCTGCGCACCGGAGATCTCGGCGCGGGCGCCATCGGTGAACCGGTCGAGGATCACCACAGGCAGAGCCGCCGTTCCGGTGTGGACCGCAAACTGGTCGCGGCCGCGGGCAGCGAGCGTCACAATCGCCCGGCCGCCTGCGTGCTCTATCGTGACGTTCCTGCTGGCGTCGCCCCAGATCTGCCAATGGCCGAGTGCCGACCATGGATCGGCAGATCCATCCGGCAGCAAGGCGCCGGTGGAGACGATCGCCGCCAGTGCCAGCGCCGCGTCGCTTGGCGCCTTCGTTGCCGTGAGCTGATCGATGGAACGGTCGATGAGGCCGGTATCGGGATGCCCGGCGCGAAAATCCGGCTCGGCGGCGAGACGCGCCAGAAAATCGAGATTGGTAACCGTGCCGCCGATGCGGCAAGCCTTCAATGCGCTTTCGAGCTTTACCAACGCTGCCGATCGGTTCGGGCCATGAACGATCAGCTTGGCGATCAGCGGATCATAGAATGGCGTGATCCGGTCGCCCTGCCGCACACCGGCATCGACACGCACGCCATCTTCCGGAAAGCTCAGCGTCGTCAGCCGCCCGGTCGCCGGCAGAAAGCCGCGTGACGGGTCCTCCGCGTAGATGCGGGCTTCGAACGCCCAGCCGTCGATGCCGATCTCGCTCTGGCGTTTGGGCAGCGCTTCGCCGGCGGCGGCGCGCAACTGCCACTCGACGAGATCGATGCCGGTGATCGCCTCCGTCACCGGATGCTCCACCTGCAAACGGGTGTTCATCTCCATGAAATAGAACTGGTCCGGCCAGAGCCCGTCCGTCACGTCAGCGATGAATTCGACGGTGCCGGCGCCAACATAGCCGATCGCGTGGGCTGCCCGAACCGCAGCATCGCCCATGGCGAGCCGCACTTCAGCTGTCATTCCGGGGGCCGGCGCTTCCTCGATTACCTTCTGGTGGCGGCGCTGCAGCGAGCAGTCGCGCTCGAAGAGGTGCAGGATATTGCCGTGCCGGTCGCCGAAGACCTGGACTTCAATGTGCCGGGGTTTCGTCAGGTATTTCTCGATCAGCACCGAGCCATCGCCGAAGGCGGCTTCCGCCTCGCGGCGCGCCGCCTCGAGTGCGGCTGGAAACTCGGCGGCGCTGTCGACGCGCCGCATGCCCTTGCCGCCGCCGCCGGCGCGTGCCTTGATCAGCACCGGATAACCGACATTTTCCGCTTCGTTCGCGAGAAAGTCCGCATCCTGCCGCTCGCCGTGATAACCGGGGACGACCGGCACACCGGACTGCTCCATCAGCGCCTTGGCGGCATCCTTCAGCCCCATGGCGCGGATCGCCCGCGCGGATGGCCCGACGAAGGTGATCCCGGCCGCCTCGACGGCGTCGGCGAAATCGGCATTCTCCGAGAGAAAACCATAGCCCGGGTGGATCGCATCCGCACCGACCGCGCGTGCGGCAGCGATGATGCGCTCGGCCGACAGATAGCTTTCGAGTGCCGGCGGCGGGCCGATGCGGATCGCTTCGTCGGCGAGCGCCACGTGCAGCGCACCGACATCGGCATCGGAATAGACGGCGACCGTACGAATGCCGAGACGCTTGGCGGTGCGCATCACCCGGCAGGCGATCTCACCGCGATTGGCAATCAGGAGTTTGGAAAACATCGGCATCCTCGGCCCCTATCGCGCAGCGATCACATCGATTTCGAGCAACCAGCCGGCATCGAAAATGCCGGCGATCGCCACGGTCATGGCGGGTGCGAGCGCGCCCAGATATTCCTGGCGGGCAGCACGGTTGGCCATGGTGTACTGGCGGTCGGCAAGCAGGACCGTCACCTTGACGATATCGGACTTCGTCATACCCGCCGCCGTCAGCTGGGCGTCAATGTTCGCCCAGACCTGGCGCGCCTGCGCCTCGAAACCCTCCGGCAATGCGTCTTCGGCCGTCAGCGGCACCTGGCCGCTGACAAAGAGCAGGCGCTCGAAATCTTCAAGGCACACGGCCTGCGAATAGCCGCCGCGCGGTTGAGGTGCATTCTTGGCGTTGATGTTCTCGCGCTTCATCAGCTCATCCCTACATCCTGAAGAGGCCGAAGCGCGTGTCTTCGATCGGCGCGTTGAGCGCTGCCGAAAGCGACAGGCCCAGCACATCGCGCGTCTTGCGCGGATCGACGACACCGTCGTCCCAAAGTCTTGCCGAGGCATAGAGCGGATGGCTCTGGCGTTCGAAGAGATCGAGGATCGGCTGGCGGAAACGCGCCTCCTCCTCTTCGCTCCAGGGCGTGCCCGCCCGCTTCAGCGCCTCGCTGCGCACGGTCGTCAAGACGCCGGCCGCCTGTTCGCCGCCCATCACCGAGATACGGCTGTTCGGCCAGGTCCAGAGGAAGCGCGGCGAAAAGGCGCGGCCGCACATGCCGTAATTGCCCGCGCCGAAGGAGCCGCCGACGAGCATGGTCACCTTCGGGACCCGCGCCGTCGCCACCGCCGTCACCAGCTTGGCGCCGTGCTTGGCGATGCCTTCTGTCTCGTACTTCCGCCCGACCATGAAGCCGGTGATGTTCTGCAGGAACACGAGCGGGATCTTGCGCTGAGCGCAGAGCTCGACGAAATGCGCGCCCTTCAGTGCGGATTCCGAGAACAGCACGCCGTTGTTGGCGATGATGCCGACCGGAATGCCATGGACATGGGCGAAGCCGCAGACGAGCGTCGTGCCGTAGCGCGCCTTGAACTCGTCGAAACGGGAGCCGTCGACGACGCGGGCGATGACCTCGCGGATATCGTAGGGCGTGCGCAGATCGGAAGGCACGATGCCGGCAATTTCGTGCGGATCGTAGAGCGGCGGTTCAGATGCCGCGAGTTCGACCGACAGCGGCTTGTGCCGGTTGAGCGCGGCGACAGCCCGACGCGCCAGCGCCAGCGCGTGGGCGTCGTCACGCGCCAAGTGATCGGCCACGCCGGAAAGGCGGGTATGCACATCGGCGCCGCCGAGATCCTCCGCCGAGACCACCTCGCCGGTCGCCG
The DNA here is from genome assembly GCF_900103435.1 of Sinorhizobium sp. NFACC03. Lineage (NCBI taxonomy): Bacteria > Pseudomonadati > Pseudomonadota > Alphaproteobacteria > Hyphomicrobiales > Rhizobiaceae > Sinorhizobium > Sinorhizobium sp. NFACC03. The sequence continues at coordinate 41,441 of NZ_FMXF01000040.1, read as the reverse complement.
CCCTGACGAGCGGCGGGCCGGCGAGAAAGATCGTACCCTGGCCCTCGACGATGATCGTTTCGTCGGACATCGCCGGCACGTAGGCGCCGCCGGCCGTGCACGATCCCATCACCACAGCGATCTGCGGAATGCCGGCAGCCGACATGTTGGCCTGGTTGTAGAAGATCCGGCCGAAGTGATCCCTGTCCGGGAAAACCTCGTCCTGGTTCGGCAGATTGGCGCCACCGGAGTCAACGAGATAGATGCAAGGCAGATGGTTTTCCGCGGCGATCTCCTGCGCGCGCAGGTGCTTCTTGACCGTCAGCGGATAGTAGGTACCGCCTTTGACCGTCGGATCGTTGCAGACGATCATGCATTCGCGGCCCGACACCCGGCCGATGCCCGTGATCAGTCCGGCCGCCGGCGCATCGCCATTGTACATGCCGTGCGCCGCCGTCATGCCGACTTCGAGAAACGGCGTTGCGGGATCGATGAGATTGGCCACCCGGTCGCGCGGCAGAAGCTTGCCGCGGCTGACGTGGCGCTCGCGCGCGGCATCGCCGCCACCGCCGGTCGCAAGCTTCACGGCCTCCTCGACCGTCACGATCGCCTCGGCCATGGCCGCCTGATTGGCCCTGAACGTTTCGGAGGACGGTGAGATGTGAGATTTCAGAACGGTCATGAAGTCCTCATTGGATCGAGTTCGGCCGCTTTTCGTCTCATCCCGCTCTAGCTCGTCTCGGTGAACAGTTCCCGGCCGATCAGCATGCGGCGAATCTCGCTGGTGCCTGCACCGATCTCGTAGAGCTTGGCGTCGCGCAGCAGACGACCCGCCGGGTAGTCGTTGGTATAACCGTTGCCGCCCAGCGCCTGGATCGCCTCGAGCGCGAGCGCCGTCGCCTTCTCGGCCGCGTAGAGGATGCAACCCGCCGCATCCTTGCGCGTCGTCTCGCCACGATCGCAGGCGGCTGCCACCGCATAGACATAGGCGCGTGCCGCATTTGCCGTCACATACATGTCCGCGAGCTTGCCCTGCATCAGCTGGAATTCGCCGATCGCCTGGCCGAACTGCTTGCGCTCATGCAGATAGGGGACGACGACATCAAGGCAAGCGGCCATGATACCGAGGGGACCGGCCGACAGCACCACGCGCTCGTAGTCGAGCCCGGACATCAAAACCCGCACGCCGCCGCCGATGGTGCCGAGCACGTTTTCCTCGGGCACCTCGCAATCTTTAAAGATCAGCTCGCAGGTGTTGGAACCGCGCATGCCGAGCTTGTCGAGCTTCTGGCCGGTGGAAAATCCGGCATAGCCTTTTTCGACCAGGAATGCGGTGATCCCGCGCGGACCGGCCGCCGGATCGGTCTTGGCATAGACGACGAGCACGTCGGCGTCGGGGCCATTGGTGATCCACATCTTGTTGCCGTTGAGCACATAGCGGTCACCGCGCTTGTCGGCCCTCAGCGTCATCGAGACGACGTCCGACCCAGCGCCGGGCTCGGACATTGCAAGCGCGCCGACAAATTCGCCGGAGATCAGCTTCGGCAGGTAACGCGCCTTCTGCTCGTCATTGCCGTTGCGGTTGATCTGGTTGACGCAAAGATTGGAGTGGGCGCCGTAGCTGAGGCCGACCGAGGCCGACGCGCGGCTGATCTCCTCCATCGCCACACAATGGGCGAGATAGCCCATGCCGGCACCGCCATGCTCCTCGCCAGCGGTGATGCCGAGCAGGCCGAGTTCGCCCATCTCGCGCCAGAGCTGCATCGGAAATGCGTTGTTGCGATCGGTTTCATCCGCCAATGGCGCGATGCGGTCCATTGCGAAGCGCCGCACGCTCTCGCGCAATGCGTCGATGTCCTCGCCAAGTGCGAAGCTCAATCCGCCCTGAAACATGTTTATCCTCCCATCGTGCCTGCCGCGCGGTCTCCTCCCACAGCGGCCGTACGATAACGCTCCATCCTCTACGCGGATCGCGGCGAATGCAATGATATCAACGCCGCGACATGGCCGGACGATAGCACCGCGTTCCGCTAATTTCCTTCCAAAGAGGGGCGAAGCCAAGCATGATATGAAAATCCGGAGGCGTCCGCCGATTGCATCCTGTGCGTGAGGCGGTCACCGGGCGCGCACGCCACGGCCGCTTTGGATCGTACCCCGCTCAGGTGCCCCCCCAATTCGCAAGTCCCTCAAGCTGAGCGAGCACCTCATTGATCACGGCCTGCGTCGGAGGCTCGATGTCCACGGTTACGGTCAAAGGCTCGCCGACAGGGTGTTCTAGCGTCGCGAGCTGCGTGTCGAGCAGAGAGGCGGGCATGAAATGTCCCGTCCGGCGCTGCATCCGCCCGACAAGAACATCGCGATCGCCGTGGAGATAGACAAAAGCAATGGACCTGCCGGCGCTCTCGCGCAGCAGATCGCGATAGCTGCGCTTCAGCGCCGAGCAGGAGACAACTACCGGCGCATCAATCGACGCGAGCTGTCGGCCGATCTCCTTCAGCCACGGCCAGCGGTCCGCATCGGTGAGCGGAATACCCGCCGACATCTTGCGGATGTTTTCCTCCGGATGCAGCGCATCACCCTCGACGAAGCGGTAACCGCAGGCAGCTGCGATAGCCTCACCGACCGAGGTCTTGCCGGTACCGGATACGCCCATCACCACGATGGAACCGGGAAATGCCAGGCGGACAACAGCCTCGGACGCGTGATCTTTCGACATGGCCTTACTCCTTGCATCTGCCGCGCTCGCTCTCCCTGATACCGTCGCGGCACCGGGTGAACAAGGCGGCTCATGCAAGTCTCAGACGATGTCTCAAACTGAAGCACGGGGGCGAGCGACGTCGTTGACGCCCTCGCCATCCGGTGCCTGGCCGTAGCTCATGCGACGCATCTGGGCGATGACCCGCTCCATCTCGTCATCGGGAAGGACCGGCGGCTCGCCGAGCGTCAACGCCTGGACATACATGCGCGACAGAGTCTCGATCTCGATGGCCAGCCACAGGGCGGATTCGAGCGTTTTGCCGAGTGAGATCTGGCCGTGCTGGCCAAGCAGGCAGGCAATGCGGTCCTTGAGCGCCACCAGCGCCTTGTCGGAGAGCGCCTGGGTGCCGAAGGTCGCATATTCGGCACAGCGGATGGTCGTGCCACCGGCAATGCCGGTCATGTAGTGGAAACTGGGAATGGTCTTGTGATGGCAGGCAAGCGTCGTCGCATAGACCGAATGGCAATGCAGCACGACGTTGATATCCGTGCGTTCCCTCAGGATATCACGGTGGAAGCGCCATTCCGACGAAGGACGAAGGCCGACATAGGTGCCGTCGAAATCCATCTCGACAAGATCTTCGGGCTGCATCGTCTCATAGGGCAGCGACGAGGGCGTGATCAGGAAACCGGTATCGGTGCGCAGCGAAATGTTGCCCGCAGTGCCCTGATTGATACCGCTCGAATTCATCCGGCGGCAGATGTCCACCATCTCGCGGCGGAACGACAGCGTGTCTGTCTTGGTCATCGATATGTCCTTTCGAAGTCGCGAGTGAAACCGTTGTTGTGCCCGATGCACGCCCGGGCCCGCCATTGCGACGCATAGACGGCGACCGCTGGCGAAAGATGCGAAACGTCGCCCGGATCGGCGAGCGAGAGCGGGGCCGGGCCCTGGCGCAGGCCCTCCCCGGCAAGCAGTGCGGCGCCGGAGGCCACGCCGTAGGCGTCGAGATTGAAGCGCACCCGCCGGTTCGGCATGAGCGCCGCAACGAGACGGGCATAGAGAGGATCGCGCAGGAAGCTTCCGTCGAGCACGACCAGCGGCCCCGGCCCCAACGCCTCGACGCATTCCGTGGTCAGCAGGGCACAGTAAAGCAGCGCCAGCGCCTTGCGCTCGACCGGCGTCTCCGGCGGTGGCCCGTTGATGCGGCCGCGGCCGGCGCTTCCCGGAAAGAGACCGTCGTCGTCGCCGAAGGACGGCAGCGCCATGGTACGTCCAGCAATCAGGCCGAGCACGACATCGTCCGGGACCGGGGCCGCCGGAGGTGCGCTGCCCGCCACGTGCGAAAACTCGCGCCCGCCCATGGTGAGCACGCCGCCGAGCGGTTTGCCGAAGACGTCGCTGTTCAGCGTCATGCCGCGGTGCTCGTCGAGCCGATCGAGGGCCGTGCGGCCGGAAAAGCCGACGATCCAAGTCCCGGTCGAAACGACGATGAAATCGGTCAAGCCGGCCGCGTGATAACGATAGTGATTGAGACTGCTGTCGTGGCCGCCCGCCAGCACCCGCAGTCCGTCCGGCAGCCCGTGGCGGCGGGCAAGCTCCGGACGCACACGGCCAAGGACCTGCCAGGCATCGGCGAAATCCGGCATCAACCGCTGCCAGCCGCGCGCGGTAACAATGGGCGCAAAGCGGCGTTCGGCAACGTTCCAGAGATGCGACTGTGCGCCGAGGAAGCTCGTCTCCGATGCCGCAACACCCGACAGGCGCCATGCCCAATACTGCGGCAGGCCCAGATACCAGCACGCAGCATCGACAGCACCCGGCGCGTGCTCCTGCATCCAAAAGAGCTGGCGCGCCTGATGGGTGGCGCTGTGCATCATCGCGCTGCCGCGGTCGAAGAAGGAACCGGCAAGCGGCGCGTAGCCTTGCCGGATCGCCTCCGGCAAGGGCTGCTCGTAATCGATCATCGGCAGGGCGGCACCAGCCGTCGCATCGGGGTCATCGCCGACGAGGACGCCGCCAGAGCCATGACCGGCGGCGACGAAGGTTTGCAGCGGATGACGGCTGGCAAGCGCTTCAAGGTTGGAGAAGATCCATTCGGAGAGGCTTGCGAGATCGTGATGTCGCCAGGGCGGACCGGGCAGCACCGGGTTGGCCACACTCAGCGTTTCCAGGACGACGCCATCGACCGTGACCGCGTTCAGCTTCACATTGGTCTTGCCGACATCGAGCACGGCCACCGTACCGGCTTCCTCGTCTGCCGCGACTGACATGCTGCGACCCTCCCGTCCTAACCCAAACGCACGCGGCGGCGCTTTTAGATCAAACCGTATTGTTTCGCCTTGTTGCGCAGGAACGGCAGGCCGTTGCCCATGACCTCTTCCTCGTCCTTTGCGACAGGACGCCAGACGGCGAGGCCATAGGCCACCTCCGGCGGCATGTTGATGAAGCTCTCCATCGCAAGGCCACCCTTGAACCCGATGGCGGCAAGCGTCGCGAAGATCTCGTCCCAGGCGCAATTGCCGTAGCCGGGCGTGCCGCGATCGCTCTCAGAGAGATGGATGTATTTGATAAAATCGCGCGCATCGAGAATGCCGGTGCCGATGCCCTTCTCCTCGATGTTCATGTGATAGGTGTCGAGGTGGACGAAGACGTTATCGGCCCCGACCCGCTTGATCATGTCGACCGCCTGCCAGCCGGTGTTGATCAGGTGGTTCTCGTAACGGTTGACCGCCTCAACGCCGAGCTCGATGCCGCGCGTCTTCGCATGCTTGGCGGCTGCCGTCAGTACGCGCGCGATGTTGTCGTATTCGGCCTCAGTCGGCGGCACGCCGGTACGCTCGCCGATGCCGCCATAGATGACGCCTGACAGCGCCTCGCCGCCAAGATCGGCCGTCTTGTCGATCGCCACCTTCAGGTGCTCGATCGCCGCATCGGGGCGAACGGATGCCCAGGCGTGCTCGGGCAGACCGAGCGAGCAGACGGCGCGCAGCTTGTTCTTCTCCAAGAGTGCCTTGGTGTGGGCGGTGTCGACCACCGGCGGATTGAGCATCGGAATCTCGATGAAATCGACGCCGTATTTCACCGCCGCGGCGACGGCGCGCTCGGCACCGGAACGATCCCAATTCATGGTCCACATGCTCGTATGGACGCCAAAACCCTGCATGGTCACGTTTCCTTTCTGACAAATGAAATCTTGAACTTGGTGGCCACGAAGCGCAGCACCATGACGCCGGCAAGCAGCAGCCCCCAGACGGCGGTCGCCAGATGCTGGTTGGCACCGATGAGGTTGAGGCCGGAGGAAAGAAGCTGGAGCACAATCAGCGCGACGAAGACGGGAATGACCCGGCCAAAGCCGCCGAACGGATTGACGCCACCGAGGAAGCAGGCAAGCACGGTGATCAGCAGGTAGCTTTCGCCGTGGCCGATACGCACGGAGTTGAAGCGCGCCAGCATGATGATGCCGGCGATCGCGCACATGGCGCCCGAGAGCGCATACACGAGCACGATCACCTTGCGGGTGTTGATGCCGGAATAGCGCGTCGCCTCGAGGTTGGAGCCGATCATGTAGGTGTTGAAGCCGAGCTTGGTGCGGGACAAAAGCATGTGCCAGGCGAGCACGCAAACGATGAAGACGATAAGCGGGATCGGCACCCCGAGAAGCGAGCCGTGGCCGAGTGGACCGAGGAAGGCGGGAAAGCCCGAGACATCGCCGCCGCGGGTCAGGAACTCGCCGAGGCCGCGCAGGAAGATCATCATCGACAGCGAAACAAGGATTGGGTGAGCGCGCGTAAAGGCGATCACTAACCCCATGATCACGCCGCTCGCCGCCCCGACGAGGATCGCCAGAACCGAACCGAGCAGGAAGGCGCCGAGACCCGCATCCACCCCGCCATTCGCTTGCAGGACCCAAGCGAGCGTCAGCCCGGCGATGTTGGCGGTAAACGTGATCGCAAGATTGAGGCCGCCGGTCAGGATCGGCAGCAGCATGGCGAGCGTCAGAAGCCCGAGTTCGGGAAGCTGGAAGGCGACTGAGCCGAAGGTGGCGGCACTGAGGAACTGCGGCGAGGCAATGCCGAAGACCAGCATGACGGCAAGGAAAGCCAGTCCTGGTCCCGCCATTTCCGGCCCAAGCAGGCTCTTTATGCGATCGACAACCGCGCTCATCGTCCGGTCCCTTTCTGGGTGAGGAAGGGCAACAGCCGTTCGATGCTGGTGTTGGAGAGCGTGATCGCGACCAGGATGATGGCGCCGATGATCATCTTGAAGGCGAAAGGGGAGACGCCCATCAGGTTGAGGCCGTTCTGCGTGATCGAGATCAGGAGCACGCCGAGCACGCAGCCGAGTACCGAGCCCTTGCCGCCGCCAAGGCGAGCGCCTCCAAGGACGACTGCCGCGAGCACATCGAGTTCGCGACCATAGAGTGCGTTCGGTACCACCTCCTGCGCGTAGTGAGCCTGGATGAGGCCGCCGATGCCGGCCATCAGGCCAAGCCAGCCGAAGGCGATGAACTGCATGGCGCCGATGTTGATGCCGAAGCGGCGGGCGCCTTCTGGATTGTCGCCGAAGGCGTAAAGTTGTCGGCCGGTGGTGGTGCGGGTGATCAGTACCCAGGTGGCAATGACGCAGATCGCCATCACCAGCACCGGCAGGGTGATCTCGATCCAGGTTCCATCAGGCATCTCGCGTTCGAAGAGCACGACACGTTCCGTCAGCCAGTCCGGCAGGTCATAGATCGACACGCCCTTGGTGAAGAACATCAACAGGCCGAAATAGATGTTGAAGGTGGAGATCGTCGCCACGATCGAGATCACCCGGAAGCGGTGGATCAGGAAGGCGTTGACGGCACCAAGCAGGACGCCGATCGACCCGGCGATCAACAGCCCCGAGACCCAGCCGCCGCCACCGATCCAGCCGAGCGCGATCGCCGTACCGTACTGCACCACGGACGCTGCGACGGCGAAGGAAATATCGATGCCGCCGGCAATCAGCACCACGAGCAGCCCGACGGCGAAGATGATGTTGACCGAGCTGATGTTGAGCAGGTCGAAGGCGTTGCCGAGCGAGAAGAAGTTGGCCGTCGTGACCGATAGAACGGCGCAGATCGCGATGATGACGCCCAGTAAGGACACCTCGGTCGCATGGGTGCGGACGAAGCTAGGCATAGACAGCTCCTTCGATATCACCGAGCGAAGATCTGCGCGGATCATAGCTGCCGACGATGCGGCCCTGCGCCATGTGCAGAACGCGGTCGGCGTTGAAATAGACCTCAGGCACCTCGTCGGAGATCAGGATGATCGCGAGCCCGCTCTCAGCCAATCGGGCGACGATGTCGAAGATGCCGGCGCGCGCGCCAACGTCGACGCCGACGGTCGGAGCGTCGAGGATCAAAAGCTTCGGATCGGTTGCCAGCCACTTGGCGATTGCCACACGCTGCTGGTTGCCACCCGAAAGGGTCGAGATCGCATCCTGCTGGAGGCCGATCTTGACGCCGAGATCGGCGATCCAGCGGCCGACAAGGCTGCGCTTGCGCTCTTCCGAGAGCAGGCCGCCGGAGAGGACCTTATCGAGCGAGCTGATGACGAGATTGTCGGCGATCGGCTGCGCCTGAATGAGACCGAGCGAGAGCCGGTCCTCCGAGAGATAGGCGACGCCCGCCTCGATCGCATCGCGGTTCGAGGAGAAGCGGATCGGCTTGCCCTCGATCGAAATCGAGCCCGATGCAGGCTTCAGCATACCGAAGAGCGTCAGCGCCAGTTCCGTGCGCCCGGCACCAAGCAGCCCGGTAATCCCGAGTGTCTCGCCACGGCGCACGGTCAGCGAGATATCTTCGAACTGGCCAGGGCGCGACAGTCCCTTCACATCGAGCACGGCCGGCTGCCCATCGCGCGACTTCGCACGTACCTGCTGGTCGAAGGTCTTGCCGGTCATCAGCTCGGTGATGCGCGATTGGGTCATGCTGGCGGCGGAGTAGACGCCGACCAGTGCGCCATCGCGCAGCACCGTAATCCGGCTTGAGATCTCCAGCACTTCGGCAAGCCGATGGCTGACGAAGACGACGGCGACGCCGGAGGCGGAAAGACCGCGAACGATATCGAGCAGGTGATCGGTTTCCGATTGGGTCAGCGATGCGGTCGGCTCGTCCATGAAGACGAGCTTCGCTTCGCCGACGAGAGCCCGGGCGATCGCCACGATCTGGCGCTGGGCGATTGCGTATTCCTTGAGTGGCAGATCGACGTCGAGCGTCACGCCGAGGCGGGCGAGCGCATCCTTCGCGATCTGGCGCATGCGGCTGTAGTCGACGAGCTTCGGCCAGCGACCGAGCACCGTCTGGAAGGCGATATTCTCGGCAACGCTCATCTCCGGGAAGAGCGCCAGATCCTGCCAGATCACCTGGATGCCGCGGTCCTGCGCCGTCACCGGCGACATGTGGGAGTAGGTTTCGCCATCGAATTCGATCGAGGCGCCATCGGCAGGGCGATAGACGCCGGTGATGATCTTGATCAGCGTGCTCTTGCCGCAGCCGTTTTCGCCGGCAAGGCAATGAACTTCGCCCGGGCGCACGTCGAAGCTCACATTCTTGAGCGCTTTGACGCCACCGAAAGTCATGTTGATGTCGCGCAGGGACAAAAGCGGCCTTTCGCCTCCTCCCGCGGTCGCAAGCTGGTGCATGTGTCTGTGCCCGTAAATCATGTTAAGTTGGAGCGGGATGCGGGCGGAAAACCGCAAACACGTTTCCTCAGCGCGCTCCTGTACCGTTGAAGGGACTTGCCAGGCCGGCCGGAGCCGGCCCAGCAGCCGGGAGAACCCTTAAACTTTGGACCTCAGAGGCCCATGGCCGCGAGATCCGCGACCGTCTCCTTGTTGATCGGCACCAGTTGGTCGACGATGATATTGCGGTTCTCGAAGTCGGGCTTGACCTTGCCGAGACCTTCGATCTCATCGCCGTCCTTGACCTCCTCGCCCTTCATCAGCTTGTCGGCAAGGGTGACGAAAACTTCGCCCGCCTGCTTCGGATTCCACATGAAGCCGCCGGAAATCGCGTCGGACTTCACCAGTTTCTGGCCCTGGCCGGGTGAGAAGGGACCGAGCACGAAGATCTCGCCGACCTTGCGGCGTTCTTCGACGGCGCGGCCAGCGCCGATCGGACCCTGGCTGCCGAAGGCGAGGAAGCCTTTCAGGTTCGGATGGGCGGAGATCAGGTCGAGTGCGGTCGACCGGCTCTTATCGACGTCTTCAGCAACGCCGTAGCGGTCGCCGACCAGCGTCATCTCCGGATAGTTCTTCTTGATGTAGGCGATCGCCGCATCGGCCCAGGCATTGTGCAACGGCACGGTCAGCGAGCCGACGAAGACGGCATATTCGCCCTTGCCGCCCATCTTCTCGGCAAGCAGCTTGCCATGCGCCTCACCGAAGCCGGTCGAGGATGCCAGTTCGAAGTCCCAGTCGGCACCCTTCTGGTTCGGCGATTCATGGGTGATGACGATGATGCCTTTTTCCTTGGCCTTAGTGAGCACCGGCTCGAGCACCTTGGCATCGTTCGGCACCACGCCGATCACCTTCACGCCTTGTGCAATGAGGTCTTCGATCGCGCGCACCTGCAGCGCCGGGTCGGCGCTGGTCGGGCCGACCATGAAGGCGTCGATGCCGAGCTTCTGGCCGCGCTCCTTGATGCCCGCTTCCATGGCGTTGAACCATGGGATACCACCGATCTTGACGACGACGCCGACCTTGCCGGCATCTTGAGCAAAGGCAGCCGCAGAGCTGGCAAGCGCCAGCGATGTCGCCAGGGCGGCGACGAGAATTTTCCTGATCATGTCTCTCCTCCACTCGTTCCCAAGAAGGAACGCGCCCGGTCGCCATCTAAGCGCCGGCCTCCAGTTTCAAACCATCACTGGCGAAGTGCTTCCTCGCCTCCCTGACAGCCGCCTCCTCAGACGGCACCAACAAATTGCACAATCGATATTTCTTGTTTGCACAATCGATGGTGCAAGAACTATTGTGCAGACTTAATCTTTCGTCAAGGGGAAATCGGCACTAAAACGATCAAGGGAGAAAACGATGGCCAGCAGCAGCAAAAAGAAAGCGACGATCTACGACCTGTCGGTATTGTCGGGGAGTTCACCCTCAACCGTAAGTGCAGTCCTGAACGGCACCTGGCAGAAGCGCCGGATCAAGGAAAGCACGGCGGAACTGATCCGCAACCTCGCTGAAACGCATCAGTATACGGCCAACCGCCAGGCGCGTGGTTTGCGCAGCTCCCGCTCGGGCCTGATCGGCCTGCTCTTACCGATCCACGACAACCGTTATTTCTCGTCGATGGCGCAAACCTTCGAGGCGCATGTCAGAAGCAAGGGACAGTGCCCGATCGTCGTCAGCGCCAGCCGCGATCCGAAGGAGGAGCGCAAGACCGCGGAGACGCTGATCTCCTATTCGATCGATGAACTCTTCATCTGTGGCGCCACGGATCCCGATGGCGTGCACGAGGTCTGCGAGGCGGCCGGCCTCAAGCACATCAACATCGACCTGCCCGGCACCAAGGTTCCTTCGGTCATCAGCGACAACTACGAGGGCGGACGGATGCTGACGGAGGCGATCATCCGTCACTTCCAGGCAACGGGCCCGCTGGAACCGCATGAGCTCTACCTCTTCGGCGGCCGCAACGACCATGCCAGCCGAGAGCGTATTCGCGGGTTCCGCGCCGTCAAAAACGAACTGCTCGGCGCCGATCCGGACGAATGCATCCAGCCGACCGGTTATGCGCCGAACAACGCCAGGCTTGCCTTCGAGGCCTTCTACGAAAAGCACGGCAAACTGCCGCGCGGCCTCTTCGTCAACTCGTCGATCAACTTCGAAGGCCTGCTGCGCTTCATGGCAGGACATCCGCACGAGAACTTCGCCGACCTCGTCGTGGGCTGCTACGATTACGATCCCTTCGCATCCTTCCTGCCCTTCCCCGTCATCATGATCCGCCAGGACGTCGAGGGTATGATCACCAAAGCCTTCGACGTCATCGAGGAGGCCCGGCCCCAGCCGCGGATCCACCTCATCCAGCCCGAACTGGTGCAGCCGCGAACGGCGCTGACCGGCCCGCTCGATGCACTAAAGGACATCGAATAGGCCGCCTGACCAGTGCTTTCTCAGCCAACAGCACTTCTAAACAAAAAAATCATCTGTACATCCCACTAAATTCCACGTATTAATTGGCAATGGATGCGATTGACAGAAAAATCATCGAAATTCTCGCTGAAGACGCGAGGCGGTCGCTGACTGACATCGGAGCCGCGGTGGAGCTTTCGCCCTCCGCCGTTAACGAGCGCATCCGTCGGCTCGTCGCCAATGGCGTGATCCGAAACTTCACGCTGGAAGTCGACCATCGCGCGCTTGGCCTCGACGTGCTTGCTTTCGTCTGGGTCGGCCTGGCGCCCGATGCGGACGAGGCGGCGTTCCGCGCCTTCATGGCCGATCATCCGGCCGTGGCCGAATGCCACCACGTCACCGGCGCCTGGTCCTATTGCGTCAAGGTCCGTATGCCGTCGCTCGGCGATCTTGAGCCGTTCCTTGCCGAGTTGAAGCGCCGGCGGTTCCTGGCGCGAAGCGAAACGGTGATCGCGCTGTCGACCGTCCGGGAAAGCCTGGCAACGACCGCGCCGCGCGCCTGAACGGACGCGTAAAGACTACTGGAACATTTTTGAACTGCCGCACATGTTCCATCCTTGATCTGGATGGATTGAGCCATGCCGCTGCCGGAGCCCTATGCCCATGTCTACGTTGCTGTTTGGAAAAAGCCTCCTGGTCGGTCTCGCGGTCGCGGCCCCACTCGGCCCCATCGGAGCGCTCTGCATCAACCGTACGCTGGAGCGCGGCTTCTGGGCGGGCGTCGCCGGTGGGCTGGGAACAGCCGCCGCCGATGCCACCTATGCAGCGCTTGCCGCGATCGGTTTCGCCGCCTTTGCGGCGGTGCTTTCCATGATCGCAACGCCGCTCGGCCTCGCCGGCGGACTGTTCATGATCTGGCTCGGCTGGAGCGGATTGCGGCCGAAACCGGTGACGGCCGCGGCCGACGTCGGCGGTCGCGATCTCGTCCGCACGACCATCGCCACCTTTTTCCTGACGATGACCAGCCCGGCGACAATCCTCTCCTTCGCTGCGATCTTTGCCGGCCTCGGCCTTGCCGAAGCAGGCGATGCGCTGAGCGCCGCCATCGTCGTCGTGGGCGTCTTCCTGGGCTCGCTCGGCTGGTGGTTTTTCTTGAGTGGCGGGGTGGCGATCGTCCGAACACGGCTGCCGGACAGCTTCGTCGCCTGGGTGTCGCGCCTTTCCGGCCTGGTCCTAATTTCCTTTGGGATCATCGCCATCGCCGCCGCCGCCAAGGGGTTGGTCTAGAACAGTTGGCGCAGCCCGGCTGTTTCGCATCAAGTCGCGGGCTTCACGGCCTCCACGTGCCACCACTTGGGCCGTGCGGAGCGGTAGCTGTGGCCGGTCGGGATCAAGTCGGCGGTATTCGTCTTGTCGAAGATGCCGAGCAGCAAGGCAACGACCGGTGCATCGTCGATCGCCCCCAATACTGCTGCCGCAGGCCGGGCAGAAGGCGCGGCTGGAATAGTCGGACGAGCGGTAGACCGAAGGGGCGTCGCCCGGACCGGTCCACGCAATCACGTCCTTGTCGAATTCGACCCACGCCACCGTCAGCGCGCCCGAATGGCGCTGGCACATCTTGCACGAACATGTGTGCGGCTTGCCGGGCGCCCATTTGGCCTCGAAGCGGATTGCTCCGCAGAGGCAGCCTCCGGTGAAAAGCGGTTTCTTCTTCCCAGCGGCAACGGTCGTCATAGGCCAATCTCCAGCAGCATACATGATTCGAGATGCGCCACCGTACGTTGTGTCAACAGCCAAAGAAAGCCGAGGGTCGGAAGCGAAATACGCCCGGTTCAATAGAACCAGGCGCCGATGTCGCGAAACGCCCGCTTGCTCTGGTCGCGTCGGTTGCCCTCGGGCGCAGCCTTGCCGTCGGCAACGGGAAGACGGAAACCGAAGGGCTCGGACGGCACCCCACCACGATCGCACCAATAGGCATCGAGATCAGCCATCATCATCTTCCGTCGCTTGAGGCGACGGCGATTGATCACATGCCTTTCGTTCGAAACCGCATGGATTGAGGCCGTGTGCCCTTCCGCCACCAGCCCCTGGAGGACGAGCAGTGCCGCATCCTTGGGGCGCAGACCGCCAAGATCGCGTGTTGCCGTTATCAGCGCTCGTTTCGCGTCTTCGCCCTTCGGCCCCTGCATGCCGCCGATCGCAAGGCTGTATGTATCGTCGTTACAGCGGACGAAGACGAAACCGACCGTGCAAAGCGTGTATTCGTCACTCTGACGACGAAGCCGGATTGCGAAGGCGCCTTCGTGGCGGGCACCGCAATGATCCGCCAATTGCAGCTGAATGCGATAGTTTTCGCTGCGACCGGAGACCGTTCCTATCTCCAGCGTGCCACCGCGCCAGAGCGCCATCAGCGAGCGGCGCGAGAGGACTTCGCTTGCAACGTCGAAATGATTGAGCATCAAATCGAGCCGCTCTGACGAGGATGCACCGTGCAGGAAGAAGGTCGGGATCGATTTGCGCACGAGATCGTCGTGCGGCAGCCCCAGGCGATAGCGTTCGCCGAACTCGCCGAGAAAGGCGATCCAGCGCGCCGTAAGCAAGGGGTGGCGCACAAATCGCATCGAAAAGACGACGGCGCGTTTCAGGCTCACCCGGAGGCCGAGCGTCAGGACGTGACCCAGGATCGATACCTTGGCTTGCGACCGATCCCTGACGACCGGCCCAGAAACCGAGCGTCCGGAAGACGATAGCGGCTCACCGCCAAAAGTCGTGCTGTCTTGAGCGGGCAACCGCAGATCGGCGCTGTATTCCTGCCTGATTTCCAGGGACATGGTGCAATCCTTGAGAGCAAACTCTGCCGGCCGGATTATTCGGCCAGCCTCGGTTTGCCCGTGGACTGTCAAGGATTTGCGGAGAAGTGGTCGGCAATTGAGCGCGGTACCTGCGGGCCGGGCGCGACGTCCGGAGGAGCTGACGCCCTCCGCGCTCGGCGCCAGGAAGCGGCACCGCCGCCGGGCCTTAGGCTGGGATGGCGCGCGGCAGGACGATCGTGATCACGGCGCCACCGCCGGCGCGGGACGCGAATTCCAGCCGCCCGCCATGCGCCTTGGCGATCGCCTGCACCACGGAGAGACCGAGACCGGTGCCGCCCGTTGCCCGCGACCGCGAGGCATCGCCGCGCCAGAAAAGATCGATCGAATGGGTCGAGACATCGTCCGGCAGTCCTGGACCGCGATCCAGCAACCGGATGAAGGCCTCGTCAGCGCCGCGTCGGCCCGTCTCGCACCGCAATACCCCGCCATTGGCTGCGTAACGCGTGGCGTTCTCGATCAGCGCCAGCAGAGCCTGGCGCAGGCGTTGCGAATCTCCCGAGACCCGGACCGGTTCCAGCGCCGTCTCGACCGACATGCGAGCCGAGCCAAGCAAGGTGCAGGACGCGCCGAGAACCTGTGAGGCCTCGGCAGCGAGATCGACCGATTGACACTGAGTGACCAGCTTCTGGCCGGCGGCGAGCGAAAGGGTGCGCAAGTCCTCGACCAGGGCGGAAAGCCCCTCCACCTGGAGCAAGAGTTGCTGGATCCTCTCCTGTTCGAGAGGAAAGACGCCGTCGGCCATGCCCTGAAGGTTGCCCTGAAGGATCGTCAGCGGCGTGCGCAACTCGTGGGCGACCGCCATCGTGTTGAAACGCAGTCGGCTTTCCATGTTTTCGAGCTCGGCCGCCAGTTCGTCGAAGGTCTTCACGAGCGTTGCCACCTCCTTGGCACCCTTGCGGATCGATCCGACGCGCACGGCGAAATCGCCCGCCCTGAGATTCTGCGTCGCCTGGGCGAGCACCTCGAGCGGCCGGCTGATCTTGCGCGCCAGCCAGTAGCCGACGAGACCGCAAAAGGTCACCGCGGTCGCCCCGAAGCCGAGGATGATTTTGTCCACCTCCCAGTTTGCCCACTCCTCGAGTTCGGGCATGGTCGAAAGCAGTTTCTGCAGCGATTCCTGGCTCGGCAGCTTGCCGGAATTGAAATCGGTATAGGCCTGAGCCGCTTCCGGCGGCATCCGCTCCAAGAGCCGCGCCTCCAGCCGCGGCTCCATGTAGTCGACGCCGGCATAGATGATGAACACGCTGATGATGAGCAGGACGATCGTCACCAGGGCCGTGAGAATGCCGAGGGGCAAGCGCGAGAGGCTGATCTTCATCTTGGCTCCACGAAGCGATAGCCGACACCGCGAACGGCACTGAAAAGACCGCTGGCGCCCAGATCCTCGAGCTTGCGCCTGAGATTGGCGATATGGGTATCGACCGTTCGGGCCAGCGCATCGCTGTCCGGCAGGCAGGCGTCGAGGATATCGGCGCGGTCGAAGGCATGCGTCGGGCGGCGGATCATGTGGGCGAGGATGCGGAATTCGCTGAGCGTCAGCGGCACCGAGTGGCGGCGGCCGCTCTTCTCGACGAAGGCGACATGGGCATCGAGATCGACTTCCACGTTCTCGAAGCGAAGCACCGTCGCGCCGGCGCCGTTTCGGGTGCGCCGGAGAACCGCGTTGACGCGTGCTACCACCTCCTGCGGGTTGAACGGCTTGACCACATAGTCGTCGGCGCCGAGCCTCAGGCCGGTCAGCCGGTCGAGATCCTCGGCCAGCGCCGTGACCATGATGACCGGTGTATTGCCCTCACGTCGCAGGCGGGCGAGGACTTCGAAGCCGTCGAGCTTCGGCATGCGCACGTCGAGCAATACTAGGTCGGGCGACAGCACCGCATGATGCGTCAGCGCCGTCTCGCCATCGGCGGCACGTACCGTCCGGAAACCATCGCGCACCAGATAGGCATCAAGTATCTGCGCGATTTCCGGCTCGTCCTCCGCCAAAAGGATGAGACCCTTGTCGACCATAAAGCAACTCCCTGGCCCGATGTTGTGATCAGCAGCTTATGGGATGAATAGATTCGAGTTGCAATTCGCCCGCACGGCACTGCCGCCCTTTAGCTGGCTTTCCGGATAGAGCCCCGACAAATCTCCGCCGTTTCTTGACAATCGGCATCGGGGCTTCAGGGACATTGATAGATGGCTCCGCCAAATTTCAATCAAAAGATGTGCAAAGCTACCGCCCTGCTCTGCGCGTCAAGCTCTCCCTGATCCTCCACTTAGCCTTGACAGAGCAAAGCAAATGTCCGGCCCGCACACACCGACAACCTACGAGCGTCCGGCATGCCCAGCCTCTTTCCCTCCACAGCAGTATCTTCAAACCGCATCCGATGGTTGCGCGCGAGCCCACGTCAATGGACTGGGCAAGCCCGTGCCCGCGTTAACGATCAGCCAATCGCCGTTGCTGGCACGCTGACCATTTGCGCGGCTTTCGTCTTTATGGCCCTTCCCGGTATCGATCTCGTCGTTTCGCGCTGGGCGGCGTCCGCGGCAGGTGATTTCCCGCTTTCCCGAGAGCCCGCGCTCAGGGCACTTCGCGACTTCAATCGCGTCCTGCCCTTTTTCATTCTGCCCTGCGTCCTGGCGCTGTTGATGATGCAGGCGATTGCACTGGGCCGCCGATTGCTGCGGCCGCACAAGGCACTGTTCTTTCTCACCTTCTATGCCATTGGCCCCGGGCTGCTCATCCAGGCCCTGAAGCGGCTGATCGGCCGCGCCCGCCCCTACGACATCACGGACTTCGGTGGCACCCTGCCGTTCACGCCCGCCTGGCAAGTCTCCAGCGCCTGTTCGCGCAGCTGCTCCTTCGCATCCGGCGAATCCGCAACGGCGATTGCCCTCATAGCGCTCGCGCTGCTTCTTCCCCTTCAGTGGCGACGCCTGGCGATCATCGCGCTCATCCCGCTGATCCTCGCCTTCTCGCTCAACCGGATCGTGTTTGGTGCTCACTTCCTCTCCGACGTCGTGCTCGCCTGGCTGTTGATGCTGTGGCTGATGACGTGGCTCTGGGCGGTCTTCGCCGACAATGGCGAGCGCATCGATGCCGCCGTCGAACGGCTCGGGCGGCGGCGAAATCCGTAGACCCCCTGCCTGCGTTTAACATCCATTTCAGCTCGGAAAGACCAGCTCGACGGTCGTTCCCCTCCCAGGCTGGGACAGGATACGGGCGTCGCCCCCGCTTTGCCGGACGAAGCCATAAACGACGGCGAGCCCGAGACCGGCACCGCCCTCCTCATCACGCGTGGTGAAATAGGGCTCGAACGCCTTGTCCACGGCCTCCGGAGACATCCCGATCCCATCGTCGGTTACCGACACAACGACATCGGTCTCCACTCCCGCAGCACGGATCAGGATCGTCCCGCCCTGAGGCATCGCGGCAGCGGCATTGAGGCAGAGATTGAGGATCGACTGCTCGAAGAGGGCGGCATCGAGATGCACGTTGGGCAGGCCTTCGGCAATTTCGAAGGCGAGACGGCATCTTTCCCCGACGGCGATTTCCAGCACGTCCGCCATCCCACGCAACACAGCGCCGACCTCCAGTGCGCCCGGCTGGATCGGGTGCTGGCTGCCAATGGACAACATGCTGCTGGCAAGCGAACGCCCGCGATCGGCCGCCTTGCGAATGCGGGCGATGTGACGCTTCTGCCGATCGTTGAAACCGGTATCCCGTTCCAGCAACCCCAAGCTGCCGGTGATGATGCCGATCATGTTGCCGACTTCGTGGCTCACCTGATGCGTCATGCGCATGATTCCGTCCAGCCGCTGCGCCTTTGCCGCTTCGGCCTCCTGCCGGTCCATGTCGGTCACGTCCCGGGCCAAGAGCACGATGCCGCGATCCGGCTGCCGCGACAGCGAGACCTCTGTCACGCGGCCCGCGTCGGAGCGATGCCGCAGCACAAGTCGGTCGCCGAGCGTGCCCGCGTCGCGATCGGCGGGCAGCAGAGCCGGGTCGATCTCGGGCATCGGGGTCACGAAGTTGCGCAGCGGCAGCTTCCTTGCCGAGCCCGGCCAGCCGACGAGCTCCATGACGCGGCGGTTCATCGTGATCGGTTTGCCGCTGGGATCGAAGAGCGCGATGCCTTCGTTCATGTTGCGAAAGGTTGAGCGGATGGTGCGTGCGGCGGCCTCGGCCGTACGTCGGAGCCGCGAGACACGCTCGACGCTTTCGCGAAAGGCACTGAAGGCTTCGAGCAGCCGGACGAGCTCCGTTTCCGTCCCCTTGTATGTCGGCGCGTCGACGTCCCGGCGCCCCTCCGCAAGTGCGTTCATCCCGTTGGATAGCGAAACGATGCCTCGCGACACGCGCATGACCGAGCGAATGGAGAAGATCGCCATGGCAAGCACGAGCAGCGCAGCGACGGCGACGATGACGAGCAGGCGGCTCAGAGCGTTGGAGGTCGAAACGAGATCATCATTAAGGCCGCGGGCGACGGCTTCGCTCTGCGTTTCCGTCGCATGCGAGAGGTCGCGCGACACGGTGTGCAATCGCGCGACGGCCGCGCGAATGGCGAACATCTCCAGGAGATACTGGGTCTGCGCTTCGAAGACCCGTTCATAAGGCGCGAGTTCGGTAGCGGAAACCCGGATATCGGGTGCCGCATGCTCAAGGCGCGGCACCGTTTCGGCAATGTAGCGGCGGCGCAATTCGCCGAGCTGGAACAGGCTGTCGGAGTTGGATGCCGATTGCACGATCCCATTGAGGCGGCGGCGGAAATCGGCATCGACCATGCCGCTGCCGGTCGCGATCTCGCCAAGTGCGGCTGCCGCTTCGGCCTTATGCTGCTGCGCCGATTCCGCGTCGCCGGCAAGCGTCATCGTCTGCGTGCGGATGGTTTCCAGAAGCTCGACGATATGCCCGCTGGCAAAACCTTTGACGGCCGCATCGCCGTTCTGCGGCGCCATGGCGCGCAACAGCGCATCGACCTGCGCGACCACCGAGCGGCTTTCGCTCGAAACCCGGTAGGGCGAAGTGGCGTTCATCAGAAACGGCGCGCTCGACACAAGATCGGAAACCTGGCGCGACACGAGCGAGGCCTTGGCAAGGCTGGTGAACGCCTGCAGCCCGTAGGCCGCCATCTCGTCGCGCGCCCGTTGCAGACCAAAAACTGCGACCGTCGCAAGGCCGAAGACGAGCACGCAGATGAAGGCGATAGCGAACGGGAGCCGGAAGGCAATCGACGAGAGAAAAGGGCGAACGATCACGACTTCGGCTCGCCGTCGTCGGTATCGAGCACGTAGCCCTTGCCGCGTCTCGTCTTGATATGGCGCGGCAGGTCGGGATTGCGCTCGATCTTGCGCCGGAGCCGGAGCACGAGCACATCGACGTTGCGGTCAATGTAGCGGTCGCTTTCGGCGCCGAGGCGGTCGAGGATCTGCGCGCGGCCGACGGGCGTGTTCGGCGTTTCCGCGAGGATTTCGAGAAGCGCGAACTCGGCACTCGTCAGCGACCTCGACGGATCGGTCAGGCAAATCGCCCGGCGGCTCCTGAGATCGATCGACCAGTCGCCGAGCTTCATCGATGCCGGCTCGGCCTCGCGTTCGCTTTCCCGCTCCGGCTTGAGCGAGGGATTAGTGCGACGAAGAACGGCCTTGATGCGCGCCGTCAACTCGATCGGCTCGAACGGCTTGACGACGTAGTCATCCGCCGCCGTCTCCAAACCCAGCACCCGGTCCGCAGCACTGCCTGCCGCCGTCACCATGACGATGCCGATATTGGTGCGGGCCCGCAGCCTTTGCGCAAAGGTGCGGCCCGAAGTGCCCGGCAAATTGTGGTCGACAAGCACGAGATGCACCGCCTCGCGCGCCAGGACATTGGCTGCTGCTTCCGCCGACGGCGCGGTCAGGGGCAGCCAACCTTCTGCCTCCACCAGATCGGAAATAAGCTCCGCCATGTCCGGATCGTCCTCAACGATCAGAATCCGTATCCTCTCACTCAGCATGCACGTCCTCCCGCCCCCATCATAGGCGGGGCCGTCCCAATGTTCAAAGCAGCTCGCATTATGTGATTTGTCATATTTGTAATCTTTGTAACTTTGAAACGGCGGAGAGCGCCCAAGGCTGTAAGAACGGTAACCATTCTCCGATTGCGGCAGGCGGGGAATACCGACATCCTGACTGCGGAGATAGGGACGGCAGCGTTCCAAATGGGAGGACATCGTGAGAGGCATCACCGCTATCGGCGGGTGCGTGGCCCTGTGGCTGTGCACCGCCACAACAGGCATGACGGCGCCGGCGCTCACCGTGCTGTGCGGTGTCGACGAAGCGTGGTGTGCGACGATGAAGACGGCGTTCGAGACGAAGTCCGGCCTCGAAATCTCGATGACCCGCAAGAGCACCGGCGACATCCTTAACCAGCTGCGGGCCGAGAAAGACCCGCCGACCGTCGATGTCTGGTGGGGCGGCACAGGCGACACCCATCTGCAGGCTGGATCCGAAAACCTGCTCGAACCCTACAAGCCGGCGCACGAACGCGACATGCTGCCGTGGGCTCAGAACTTCTTCGCCATTTCCGGCGGCCGATCGGCGGGCATCTATGCCGGGGCGCTTGGTTTTGCCTACAATGCCGATCTGCTGCATGCGCTGAAGCTGCCGGCACCGACCTGCTGGAAGGATCTTGCGGACAACGCCTATCGCGGCCGCATCCGCAGCGGCAACCCGAATTCCTCCGGCACCGCCTTCACCACGCTCGCAACCCTGGTGCAGCTTTTCGGCGAAGACGAAGCCTTCCGTTTCCTGACAGCGCTCAATCGCAACATCGACCAATACACGACCGCCGGCTCCGCCCCCGTCAAAGCGGCCGCCCGCGGGGAAACGCTGATCGGCATTTCCTTCATGCATGACGCGGTCACGCAGAAGCAGGCTGGCTCGCCGCTCGTCATCGTCGCGCCCTGCGAGGGCACCGGCTACGAAATCGGCGCCGTCAGCATCGTCAAGGGTGCTCGTCATCTGGAGGCGGCGAAAAGCTTCGTTGATTTCGCGCTGAGCCCGGAGGGTCAGGGCACGGGGGCTGCCTCCGGACAGAACCAGGTGCCGTCCAATGCGCGCTCGAACCTGCCGCTCGCCGCACCCGATATCTCGATGATCAAAATGGTGGACTACGACTTCGCCACCTTCGGCTCGCCGGAAGAACGAAGTCGCTTGCTCAAAAGGTTCGACGCGGAGATCACAGCGACGAACTGACCGGGCCGAATAAACTTGAGCGAGGTGCGAGCGGAAAACCGCACAGACTTATCCTCATCTCGCTCCAGCAAACCACAAATCCGAAACCGTGAACGTGCTGCCCGGCGGGCAGGCCGATGGCCACGCCGCGTCGCGTTCGCGCCCACATAAACCAAGGCAACAGGAGGATGCCCCAATGAAAACAACGACCCTTTCCCTCATGCTCTTTACCGGCACGGCGCTCGCCGCGCTACCGGCTCAGGCTGCCGGCAGCCTCAACCTCATCTGCTCAGCAGACGTGGTGATCTGCGAGCAGATGACCGGCGACTTCCAGAAGGAGACCGGCATCAAGGTCAACATGGTTCGCCTGTCCTCGGGCGAGACCTATGCCAAGATCCGCGCGGAAGCCCGAAACCCGAAGACCGACATCTGGTGGGCCGGCACCGGCGACCCGCATCTGCAGGCCGCCTCCGACGGCCTAACACTCGAATACAAATCACCGATGCTCGATCAGCTTCAGGATTGGGCAAAAAAGCAGGCCGAAGGCTCGGGCTATCGCACGGTCGGCGTCTATGCCGGTGCGCTCGGCTGGGGCTACAATACCGAGATCTTCTCGAAGAAGGGGCTGAAGGAACCCAAGTGCTGGGCCGACCTGCTCGACGCATCGTTGAAGGGCGAGATCCAGATGGCGAACCCGAACTCGTCCGGCACCGCCTATACTGCGCTTGCCTCGCTGGTGCAGATCATGGGCGAAGACCAGGCCTTCGACTATCTGAAGAAGCTCAACGGCAATATCGCGCAATACACCAAGTCGGGTTCCGCACCGGTGAAGGCGGCGGCGCGTGGCGAAGCCGGCCTCGGCATCGTCTTCATGCACGACGCGGTGGCCCAGACCGCCGAAGGCTTCCCGGTCAAGTCGGTCGCGCCCTGCGAAGGCACCGGCTACGAGATCGGCTCCATGTCGATCATCCGCGGCGCCAAGAACCTGGAGAGCGCCAAGGCCTGGTACGACTGGGCGCTGAAGCCCGAAGTGCAGTCGCGCATGAAGGACGCCAAGTCCTTCCAGTTGCCGTCCAACAAGTCGGCCGAAGTGCCGAAGGAAGCGCCGAAGTTCGAGGACATCAAGTTGATCGACTACGACTTCGCCACCTTCGGCGACGCCGAGAAGCGCAAGGCGCTGCTCGAGCGCTGGGATCGCGAAGTGGGCACCAGCGCCAACTGATCGCAGGATCGGCCGGCCGGAAAAGCGATCCGGCCGGCACCGCCTGGCATCGACGCCCGTTTGCCGGCTCCGGCCTTTGATCGGGACGGCCCAACGGCACACCATTTTCATCTCAAATCACGCGAGGACCGTCATGGAACATCGCAACCGCAGGCTCGACCTGACACTCGGGCTCGGACTGGCCGCTTTCCTGCTGGTCCCCTGGTATCGCATCGAAGGTGGCTTCTTCGGCCTTGGCTGGCTCGCCACCTTCCCATTCGACCCGGCCGTCGCCCCCGGCCTGGCACAGATCTTCGCCCATGGCCGCTCCTGGCTTGGCGTGACACTGGTGCTGCTCGGCATCTGCGCGGCAGCGCGTTTTGTCAGCGATCCCGCGCGCCGCGGGCTTCTGCTTGCTGTCGCCGGCGCAACGGGTGTCCTCTATCTCGCGCTTCAAGGACTGGCGATCGGCTTCACCGGCTGGACCTGGACGATCTCCGAGGCCCTGTTCGGCCCTCTCTCCGACGGTCAACCCTCGATGGGCGCCGGCGCCGTGATCGCGGCACTCACCTTCGTGTTGCTCTTCGCCTTCGGGCTTGCGGAGCGTGGCGTGCTCAAGGGCGACGCCTTCATCGTCGCGGCGATTTCGCTGCTCGTCTGCCTCGTCATCGTCTTCGTCTTCTATCCGGTCGGCAGCATGTTCGCAGCTTCCGTCCAGGATTTCGACGGCTCGTTCAAGCCTGACGGTTTCATTCGCAACATCCAGGACGGCTCGATCTGGAGCTTGAGCTGCGTCATCGGCGAAGGCCGCTGCGGCGTCGCCTGGCGCACCCTGTGGCTGGCGCTGATGACGGCATCCGGCTCGACGCTCCTTGGCCTTGCCTTCGCGCTGGTCGCCACCCGCACACGTTTCCCCTTCAAGAAGGGCATGCGGCTCCTGACGGTGCTGCCGATCATTACCCCGCCCTTCGTCATCGGCCTGGCGCTGACGCTGCTCTTCGGCCGCGCCGGCGTCGTCACCGAGTTTCTGTCCGATGCCTTCGGCATCGAGCCCGGCCGCTGGCTCTACGGCCTTACCGGCATCTGGATCGCCCAGGTTCTCTCCTTCACGCCGATCTCCTTCCTCGTGCTGATCGGCGTCGTCGAGGGCGTCAGCCCGTCGATGGAAGAGGCGTCGCAGACGCTCCGCGCCGATCGCTGGCGCACCTTCTGGAACGTCTCCCTGCCGCTGATGAAGCCCGGCCTTGCCAACGCCTTTCTCATCGGCTTCATCGAAAGCATGGCCGATTTCGGCAACCCGCTGGTGCTCGGCGGCAGCCACGGCGTGCTCTCCACCGAGATCTTCTTCGCCGTCGTCGGCGCCCAGAACGATCCGTCCCGCGCAGCGGTACTGGCGATCATCCTGCTCTGCTTCACGCTCTCAGCCTTCCTTGCCCAGCGTTACTGGCTTGCGGGCAAGAACTATTCGACCGTTACCGGCAAGGGCGACTCCGGCGCCCACAGCGCGCTTCCACGCTCGCTGTCGATCGGCGTCCACGCCGTCGTCATCCCGTGGATGATCTTCACAGTCGTCGTCTACGGCATGATCCTCTTCGGCGGTTTCGTGAAGACCTGGGGCCTCGACAACTCGCTGACCCTCGATCACTACGCCAAGGCCTTCTCGATCTCGGTTGCCGACGGCGCGATCGCCTGGACAGGCGTTGCCTGGAATTCCTTCTGGACGACCATGGAAATCTCGCTGATTGCAGCACCCCTGACAGCACTCGTGGGCCTGCTGACCGCCTACCTCATCGTGCGCCAGCGCTTTGCCGGCCGTGATGTCTTCGAGTTCGCGCTGATGCTGAGCTTTGCCATTCCCGGCACCGTCATCGGTATCAGCTACATCATCGCCTTCAATCTGCCGCCGCTCGAAATGACCGGCACGGCGTTGATCCTCGTCGCCTGCTTCGTCTTCCGCAACATGCCGGTCGGCGTGCGCGGCGGGATCGCGGCGATGAGCCAGCTCGACAAGAGCCTCGACGAGGCGTCGCTGACGCTTCGGGCAACGAGCTTCCGGACGCTGCGAAAGGTCATCCTGCCGCTCTTGCGGCCGGCGATCGTCGCAGCGCTCGTCTATTCCTTCGTCCGGGCGATCACCTCGATCAGCGCCGTCGTCTTCCTCGTCAGCGCCGAATACAACATGGCCACCGCCTATATCGTCGGCCTTGTCGAAAACGGCGAGTTCGGTGTTGCGATCGCCTATTCCTCGGCCCTCATCCTGGTGATGATCACCGTCATCACCGGCCTGCAACTGCTTGTCGGAGAACGCAAGCTGAGGCGCGAAAACCGCGTCCTCAGTGCCGCTCCGGCTCGTTCGTCCGTCACCACCATCTCCCAGGAGAAACCCGCATGAGCACCCACATGAGCACCCCGCGCACCGGCTCGGTCGTCTTTCAAAAAGTGCGCAAGCAGTTCGGCAGCTTCACCGCCATTCACGACCTATCGCTCACCATCGAACCCGGTACGCTCGTGACCCTGCTTGGACCCTCCGGCTGCGGCAAGACGACAACGCTGCGCATGCTTGCCGGCCTCGAACACCCGTCCGCCGGCAAGATCCTGATCGGCGGCAAGGACGTGACCATGCTGCCGGCCAATGAGCGCGACGTCTCGATGGTGTTCCAGTCCTATGCGCTCTTCCCGCACATGTCGGCGCTCGACAATGTCGCCTATGGCCTCGAATCCTCCGGCATCAAGAAGAAGGAGGCGCGCGAGCGCGCTGAGGAAGGCCTGCAACTCGTCGGCCTTGGCGGCCTCGGCCAGCGGCTTCCCGCCGAGCTATCCGGCGGACAGCAACAGCGCGTTGCCGTCGCCCGCGCCCTCGTGCTCGAACCGCAAGTGCTGCTGCTGGATGAGCCGCTGTCGAACCTCGATGCGCGCCTGCGCCGCAAGGTGCGCACGGAAATCCGCGAGTTGCAGCAGCGGCTTGGCTTCACCGCGGTCTACGTCACCCACGACCAGGACGAGGCGCTTGCCGTTTCCGACCGCATCATCGTCATGAAGGATGGTGCGATCGCGCAGGAAGGAGCACCGCGCGATCTCTACGAGACGCCCGCCTCGACCTTCATCGCCGACTTCATGGGCGAGGCCAATGTGCTTCCTTGCGAGGTGACGGCAGCCGAAGCCGGTCAGGCGACGATCCGCGTCGGCGGTCTCGAACATCGCCTGCCGTCGAGGAACACGCGGCCCGGCCCGGCCAAGCTGGCGGTGCGTCCCAATGCGGTGACCCTGACGCCGGCCAAGGGGGCAGCCCTTTCCGGCACGATCAGCAGCGCCGCCTATCTCGGCGGCCATGTCGAATACGAGGTCGAAACGGCAACCGGTCTCCTGTTTGTTGTCGATCAGGCGGTCGAGGACATGTTATCTCCGGCAACGGAGGTCGCGATCGGTTTCCGCAACCGGGGCCTCGCTTTGATTGACGCATGATTTTTTACAACTGGATACGAGAAGGACACTTGCATGACTGCTGAAATTGCCGGCCTCGACGCCCGGTTCGCGCTTGCCAAATCCATGGCCGAGGAGGCCGGTCGGCTCGCCTACGATTATTTCCTGAAGCGGGAAACGCTCGTCATCGAAACGAAGCGCGACGCGCACGACGTCGTCTCGATCGCCGATCGCAACGTCGAGACCCTGATCCGCGACAAGATCGCCGCCGCGTTTCCCGATGATGGCGTGCTTGGCGAGGAGCATGGTCTTCTCGACGGCACTTCCGGCTTCACCTGGGTGCTCGATCCGATCGACGGTACCACGCCCTTCGTCAACGGCATGCCGAACTGGTGCGTCTCGATCGCCGTCGTGCATGCGGAGAAGCCTGTCATCGGCGTGATCCACGCGCCCTGCCATCAGGAAGTCTATGCGGCGGCAACGGGCCGGGGCGCGACGCTGAACGGCAAGCCGCTTCGCCTCGACGGCACGCGCACGATCCGCAACGCCGTCACCGGGCTTGGCGCCAACGATCAGGTGAAACCCGGCGAGATGGGTTCCATCGTCGAGCGCCTGCTTTCGAACGGCGGCAACTTCATGCGCAACGGCTCCGGTGCGCTGATGATCGCCTATGTCGCCGCCGGTCGCCTCGTTGGCTACTACGAGCCCTACATGCATGCCTGGGATTGCCTCGGTGGCTACTGCCTGGTGAACGAAGCCGGCGGCTGGACATTGCCTTTCCCGACCCGCGGCGAGGCTTTGACGCATTGGTCTCCGGTCTTGGCGGCTGCGCCCGGCGCAGTCGACGACCTCATGAAGGTCGCCAATCTTGAAACGGCGGCGGCCTGAGCGCCTTCGCGGCGCTCACGTTTGACCGGGCGGCTTGTCGGCCTTTAGCCCGAACAGGCGGCCGAGCTCCATGGGGAACGGGAAGATGACAGTCGAATTCTTCTCGCCCGCAAGGACGTTGAGCGTGCTCAGATAGCGCAGCTGCATCGCCTGAGGCTGCTTGGACAAGATCTCGGCAGCCTCGAGCAGCTTGGCGGCAGCCTGCTGCTCGCCCTCGGCATTGATCACCTTGGCGCGCCGTTCGCGCTCGGCCTCGGCCTGGCGGGCGATCGCGCGGATCATGCTCTCGTTGATGTCGACATGTTTGATTTCCACGGTCGCCACCTTGATGCCCCAGGCATCCGTCTGGCTGTCGAGGATCTTCTGGATGTCCTCATTCAGCCGGTCGCGCTCGGCCAACATCTCGTCGAGATCGTGTTTGCCGAGCACCGACCGCAAGGTCGTCTGCGCCAGCTGGCTGGTCGCCATCATGAAGTCTTCGACCTGGATCGTCGATTTTTCCGCATCGATGACCCGGAAATAGATCACGGCGCTGACGCGGACCGAAACGTTGTCATGGGAAATCACGTCCTGGCTCGGCACGTCCAGCACCCGGGTCCTGAGATCAACCCGCACCATCTGCTGCACATAGGGTACCAGCAGGATCAAGCCTGGCCCCTTGACGCCGGTGAACCGGCCGAGCGTGAAGATCACCCCGCGCTCGTATTCGCGCAGGATCCGGATCGAATAGGCGATAACGAGAATGATGAGCACCAACAACGCGGCAAAAGGAGCGAGGCTCCCAAACATGTCCATGACCATTCCTCCATTCCGGACGCTTTCGCCCGCGCCCACAGGACCCGCGGCGCGCTATGCCCTTTGACCTTCGCGAACCACTTCGAGCGTCAGTCCGTTACGCCCGACAACCTTCACATCTTCACCCCTCGACAGTGTTTCCGTACTGACAGCCCGCCAGCGCTCGCCATGGGCGATGACGTAGCCGGCAGCGCCTGTCCAGCTATCGACCTTGCCCGCAATGCCGATCATCTGTTCGCCCCCGGTCACCACCGCGTGGCGGCGTGAGCTGAAGGCCAGCCGGGCGACCAGCAGGCTGAAGCCGAAGCTTGCGACGGCAAGCGCCGCCAGCACGGACCAGGAGACCTGCAGGCCCGGCGTATCCGTGTCGAAGAGGATTGCCGCACCCAGAACCAGTGAAACGCTGCCACCGGCGCCGAGCACGCCGAAAGATGGCGAATGCGCCTCGGCAACCATCAGCCCGATGCCAAGCAGGATCAGTCCGATGCCGGCGTAGCTGACGGGTAGCACCGAAAGCGCATAGAGCCCGAGCAACAGGCTGATGCCGCCGATGGTGCCCGGCGCCACCGACCCCGGAGACAGGAACTCGAAGATCAAACCGTAAATGCCGATCATCATCAGGATGACCGCGATATTGGGATCGGTAACGACCGAAAGCAGCCTTGTCCGCCAGTCGGGCACGAAGTCCTCGACGGCAAGCCCCGCCGTATCGAGCACGATCTCCTGCTGCCCCGCGTGCACCGTCCGCCCATTTGCCTGCTTCAAGAGATCGGCGACGGTGGTGGCGGTGAAATCGACGACCTTCTCCCTGACGGCCGCCTCGGCCGAAAGGCTTGCAGCCTCGCGAACCGCCTTCTCGGCCCAGTCGGCATTGCGCCCGCGCAGTTCGGCCAGTCCTCGGATATAGGCCACGGCGTCATTGACGAGCTTCGCCTCGGCAGCGTTCTGAACCGCCGGCTGTTTGCCGCCCTCCTTGCCAGTATCGCCATCCTTCTCCTGACCGAACATGTCACCGCCGATCGCAATCGGCGTCGCCGCCCCGAGGTTCGTTCCCGGCGCCATGGCCGCGATGTGGCTGGCATAGAGGATATAGGTGCCGGCGCTCGCCGCGCGCGCACCGCTCGGCGCGACGTAGCTCGCAACCGGCACGGGGGAAGCGAGGATCGCGCGGATGATCTCGCGCATCGACGTGTCGAGACCTCCGGGCGTATCCATCTGCAAGACCACCAGCGGAAGGCGGCGCTGTTCCGCCTTCGTCAAGCCGCGCCTGACATATTCGGCCGTGGCCGGGCCGATGGCGCCGTTGACATGCAGCACCAAGGCAACACGATCGTTTTCGGCCTGCGGCGAAGCTGGAAACGCGAATGACGAGATCAAAACAAACAACAGCGTGAGGATTCGCAACATCCGTCGTCAAAACCTCGCATGCCCGACGCCTCCGAAGAGGAGTCCATTCGAAAATAATAGCACAACACAAGGTTAGGACGAAGCGAGGTTGCTACTGCATCGGCAGGATCCTCGGAGCAACGAGGTCAGCCCGCCTTGCTGCTGCGACGTGATGACAAGTCCGGCGATCGGGGTTATCTGCTAGTCTCCTTTCGCAATGATGCGTCACTGCTTGAGCCTCCCCGATTTCGACCAGAACAGGATCCCCGGGTTTGGAGACGACCCTCTATCAGCCGATCAAGAGCTTTCTCGAAACCCGTGGCTACAGCGTCAAGGGCGAGATCGGCGGCTGCGACATGGTGGCGCTCAGCGATGACGAGCCGCCGCTTGTCGTCATCTGTGAGCTCAAGCTGAGCTTCAATCTCGAGCTGATCCTTCAGGCCGTCGACCGCGCTACCGCCGGCGACGAGGTGTGGATTGCTGCCCGTGTCTCGGCCAAAGGCAAGGGGCGGGAGAGCGATCGCCGGTTCCGCGATCTCTGCCGCAGGCTTGGCTTCGGCATGCTGGCGGTCGCCGACAACGGCATGGTCGACGTCATTCTCGCGGCCTCCGCGGTGATGCCTCGCAAGAACAACAGGAAGCGGTCGCGCCTGATCAGCGAGCACCGCCGCCGCAAGGGAGACCCGACCGCCGGCGGTGCCACACGATCGCCGATCATGACCGCCTATCGGCAGCAGGCGCTTGCCTGTGCGGCCGCCCTGCAGAGCGGCCAGCAGCGCCCGCGTGACCTTCGCGCAGTCGCACCGGATGCCGCCAAGATCCTGCTCAGCAACGTCTATGGCTGGTTCGAGCGGATCGACCGCGGCATCTATGCCCTGACGGAGCTGGGGGCCGAGGCGCTTCGCCGCTGGCCGCCGAGCGAAACGGCCACGACGCCGATCGTCGAGACATCCGAAGCATGACGCTCACCGGAGCCATCGCATGAATCCCGCCCTTCGCATCCTCTGTCTTTGCCTTGCATGGCTGATGGTCGGGCTGGGTGTCATCGGCGCCTTCCTCCCCGTCCTGCCGACGACCCCGTTTCTGCTTCTGGCGGCGGGTCTCTTCGCCCGCGCTTCGCCGCGATTGGAGCAATGGCTGCTCAATCACCGCGTCTTCGGGGCCTCGCTGCGGCTATGGCGTGAAAAGGGCGTCATCTCCAAGCGCGCCAAAACCGGTGCGGTCTGCCTGATGGCCGCTAGCTTTGGACTCTTCGTTTTCTTCGGCAATCCGAGCCTGACGCTGGCCGCGATCGTCGCGGCGGCGATGGCGCTTCCGGCGCTGTTCATCCTGACGCGTCCGGCGGAATAGCCACAAAGGCAGCACGACAAGAAGCTGCGCGCCGCCCACGCAGAAAAACAATACTTTTCTTCTCAGGAAATACTTGGTCGCGTTCGAAAATGGCGAGCGCTTCTTAAGCATGCACTTCATGAGAGTACGAATATTCATACTTAGTGTTTTTGTAAATCAAGATATATTTCGAACAACCCAAGAACAAAGTTGTACAAACGTGCAATTTCCAGAGCGACGCGCTTTACTCGGCCCTTTTGGCCACCCTTTTCCCGGCACCGCTACCGCACCCATGCACCCCGAGGCCGGCCGGGATAAGCGGCCCTAGGCTGCACCGCTGGAACGTTTCATCGGTCGATGTCTGCTCGCGCGAAAAGAGGATAGCACCCCGAATCTGACGATTGGCGATTGACAAGCCGGTCAGGTTGGCTCCATCTATTGCATTACAAAGGCAGTAATTCCTTAATAAAGGAATACGTGGAGGGGCACATGCCTGACATGCTGGTGAGCTTGTATTCGCCGATCCTCGGCGAACTCAAGCGAAGAACCGAAACCGACAAGGTGGCGATCCGTCCCGCCTTGCCGCCGGAAATGCGCCTGGTCATCGATTGGGTGCGGGAGAATTTCAGCGAGAACTGGGCAAGCGAGGTGACCGTCGCCTTTGCTCGCCGGCCTATCGCCTGCCTGATTGCCGTCGACGACGGCAAACTCGTCGGCTTCGCCTGCTATGATACGACCGCCCCGGGGTTCTTCGGGCCAACTGGCGTCGATCCGGCAGCCCGCGGCAAGGGTATCGGCGTGGCGCTGCTTTCCGGCTGCCTCGATACCATGAAGACGCTTGGCCACGCCTATGCCTTCATCGGCGATGCAGGCCCCATCGATTTCTATGCAAAGACCGTCGGCGCCGTGCCGATCCCCGCCCCCGACAAGGGGATCTACCAGGGCATGCTGCGCCGCCCTTCCAAGTAATTCCAAATATCGGAGCCTCCCAATGTCCTCGACACCGCTTGCCCTCTTTGTCGGCATACCCAATCCCACGCTCTCGGATGACGAGTTCGCGCTCTTCCGCGAGACCAATCCGCTCGGGCTCTTCGTCGGCCGCCGCAACCAGCGCGAACCCGGGCAGACAAGGGCGCTGATCGAGCGCTTTCGCGAAGCGGTTGGCCGTGAAGATGCCCCCGTCTTCACCGACCAGGAGGGCGGCCGCGTCCAGCATCTCGACGCCGGCCCCTGGCCGCTGTTTCGCTCCTTCGGCGAGTTCGCCGAGCTCGCCCGCCGCGATTTCGCCCTCGGCAAGAAGGCGCTTCGCCTTTCGAGCCAGGCCATGGGCACGATGATGAGCGAACTTGGTCTCACGAGCGGCTGCTCGCCGGTGCTCGACCTCGTTTTTGCAACCACCAGCTCGGTGATCGGCGCCCGCTCCTTCGGCGCCGATCCGGACTTCATCGCAGCGCTCGGCCGTGAGGTAGTCGATGGCCTGCTTGAGACCGGCAACATGCCGGTCATGAAGCACATCCCGGGCCACGGCCGGGCGACGCTCGATTCGCACAAGGAGCGGCCCATCGTCGACGCTTCGCGCGAGACGCTGACCGCTACCGACTTCAAGCCCTTCGTCGCGCTGCGCGACACGCCCTGGGCCATGGTCGCCCATGTCGTCTATTCCGCTTTCGACAAGGAGCTGCCGGCATCCATCTCGCCGGTCATGCACGACGTCATCCGCAACAACATGGGCTACGACGGCGTTCTCGTTTCCGATTGCATCTTCATGGAATCGCTTCGCGGTACGCTGCCAGAGCGTGTCCGCCAGGTGCTCGACGCCGGTTTCGACATTGCGCTCCACAGCCACGGCACGCTCGCTGAAAGCGAAGCGGCAGCCAAGGCGGCAAGTCCGCTGACCGCCGCCGCCCAGAAGCGGATCGACGCCGGCAAGGCCCGTCTCGGGACGCTGAAGGTCGACGTGCGCGCGGCCCATGCGGAAGTCGGGGACATGTTCAACAGCGCCTTCGTCGCCTGACCAATCCGAAAATCAAAAGGGGAACTACCGTGAAAAAATCGCTTCTCGGCGCGGCCACCGCGCTTGCCCTCCTCGCCGGCCCGGCCGCGGCACAAACCGTGCTCACCGCCAACATCGAACCGGCGACCACCTGGGTGCGCAACTTCAACCCGTTCAACCAGACCTCGGCGCGCCAGAGCACCCTCGACTTCATCTACGAGCCGCTCGTCGTCTTCAACCGCTTCGACGGCAACAAGCCGGTCTTTCGCCTGGCTGAAAGCTTCAAGCTTGCCGACGACCTGAAGTCGATCGAGTTCAAGCTTCGGTCGAACCTGAAGTGGTCGGACGGCAAGCCGCTGACGGCGACCGACGTCAAGTTCACCTACGACTATCTGAAGAAGTTCCCGGCGCTTGATTTCGTCAGCATCTGGACCTTCATCACCGGCGTCGAGGCCGTGGATGCTGAGACCGTGCGCTTCACGCTCGCCAATCCGAGCTCGCTCGCCGCCGAGCAGTTGGCGCAGCTGCCGATCGTTCCGGAGCATGTCTGGAAGGATATCGCCGAGCCGGTGACCTTCGCCAATGAGACGCCCGTCGGCAGCGGCCCGCTGACCGAAATCCCGCGCTTTACCGGCCAGACCTACGACCAGTGCCGCAACCCGCATTATTGGGATGCCGCGACGCTGAAGATCGACTGCGTGCGCTTCCCGCAGCTCGCCGACAACAACCAGATCCTGACGGCGACGGCCTCCGGCACGCTCGACTGGGGCGTTTCCTTCATCCCGGATATCGAGAACGTCTATGTCGCCAAGGACCCGGAGCACTATCACTTCTGGTACTCGCCAAGCAGCATGGTCGCCTTCCTGTTCAACCAGGAAACCACGAACGAGAACAATCGTAAGGCCTTCAACGACGTGAAGTTCCGCCGCGCCGCCTCGATGGCGCTCGACCGTGGCACCATGGTTGATGTCGCCGGCTACGGCTACCCGACGCTCAACGAAGACCCGGCCGGCATGGGCGAGCTCTACAAGAGCTGGGCCGATCCGTCGGTTGCCGCCGACTTCGGCAAGTACGGCAAGTACGATGCCGATGCCGCCAAGGCGCTGCTCGACGAAGCCGGCTATGCCGACAAGGACGGCGACGGCTTCCGTGACAATCCGGACGGCAGCAAGATCGCCTTTTCGATCATCGTGCCGAGTTCCTGGACCGACTGGATCGACACGGTGACGATCGCCGTCGAAGGCCTGCAGGCCGTCGGCCTCGACGCCAAGATCGAAACGCCGGAGGAAGCCGTCTGGACCGGCAACCTCATCAACGGCACTTTCGACGCGGCGATCAACAGCCTGCCGGCATCGGCCTCGCCGTATTACCCCTACAAGCGCGCCTTCAGCTCGAGCGACAAGGGCAAGACCCGCTTCACCTCACAGCGCTGGTTCAATCCGGACGTCGAGGCTCTGCTGACGGAGTTCACCCAGACCGCTGACCCGATCAAGCAGAAGGAAGCGATGAACAAGGCACAACGCATCGTCGCCGAGAACATGCCCATGATGCCGGTATTCAACAACCCGAACTGGTACCAGTACAACACCAAGCGCTTCAAGGGCTGGGCGACGGCGGAAAACCCCTTCGTCAACCCGTCGATCACCCGCAACAACCCGGCGCGTCTCCTGCACCTGCTGGCGCTTGAACCGGTGAAGTAACCCGATCGCAGGCGCGGCGCTCTCACGGACGATGCTCCGGGAGGGCGCCTTGTCTTGATCCGGAAACAGCGGCGGACGCCCTTCGTCCGCCACGCGACCGTCCTGGCTTTTGCTCGTTCGGACGGTCCGACAAGAAGACAGCCCTGCCGCCTGACGCCCACATGCGGCGGCCGCAGTCGATGGAGTTCCCGATGGCCTTTCTGCTACGCCGCCTGTGCTTCTACCTGGCGGCCTTCGTCGCCGCGGCGACGATCAACTTCTTCCTGCCGCGGCTGATGCCCGGCGATCCGGTGCAGATCATGTTTTCGAGCGCCGGCGCCGAGTTGCCGCCCGAAAGCCTGCAGGCCCTGAAACTGACCTTCGGCTTCGTCGACGGCCCGCTCTGGCAGCAGTACCTCACCTATCTCGGCAGCATCTTCAGCGGCGATCTCGGTCCCTCGATCAAGTATTTCCCGCTGCCGGTGACGACGGTTCTCGGCAATGCGCTCGTCTGGACCGTGGGGCTGATGGGCACGGCGACACTCGTAAGCTTCGCGCTCGGCACCTTCCTCGGCATTCTTGCCGCCTGGCGGCGCGGCAGCCTGTTCGACGTCATCGTTTCCGTCGGCGCGATCTTCGCGACCTCGGTGCCGGCCGTCGTCACCTCGCTGATCGTCGTCTTCACCTTCGGCTTCACGCTCGGCTGGTTTCCGACCGGCTATGCCGCCGACCCGGCGCTCGATCCGGCCTTCACGCTCGAATATATCGGCAGCCTGCTCTATCACGGCATCCTGCCGATGCTGACGCTCTGCGCCGTGCTCACCGGTGGCTTCGCCGTGACCATGCGCAACAACATGATCAACCTGCTCGGCGAGGACTATATCGTCATGGCCCGCGCCAAGGGACTTTCCGACACCCGCGTGATGCTCTGGTATGCCGCGCGCAACGCGCTGCTGCCGACCGTTTCGAGCCTTGCGATCGCCATCGGCACGGTGCTTGGCGGCTCGCTGGTGACCGAGGTCGTGTTCAACTATCCGGGTCTCGGCAACATTCTCTACCAAGCGATCCTCGCCCGCGATTACCCCGTCATCCAGGGACAGCTTCTGATCATGACCGCCACGATGCTCGTCGCCAACTTCGTCGTCGACATCAGCTATGTGCTGCTCGACCCGCGACTGAAGAGGGCTTGACATGAAGACCTCCTCCTTCCCGCTGATCCACAATCGCAAGGCCATGGTCGGCGCGCTGATCGTCGCCTTCATTCTGCTCGTGGCGATCGCCGCTCCGCTGCTGACCTCCTACGATCCGAGCGCCCGCGTCGGCCGGCCGCACCAGGCGCCGTCGCTGGAACATTGGCTCGGCACCACCCGCATCGGCCAGGACGTCTTTGCCCGCCTGATCTATGGCGCCCGCACCTCGCTTGCCGTCGGCTTCGGCGCCGGCCTCCTGATCACCGCCGTCGGCACCGCGCTTGGCATCATCGCCGGCTACCGCGGCGGCAAGGTCGACGAAGTCATCAGCTTCTTCACCAATATGGTGCTCGTCGTCCCGAACCTGCCGCTGCTGCTCGTGCTCGCCGCCTTTATCGGCCAGGCGAGCCCCTGGGTCATCGCCCTCATCCTCGGCGGCACCTCCTGGGCCTGGGGAGCGCGCGTCACCCGCGCCGAGACGCTCTCGGTCAAGCAGAAGGACTACGTGAAATCTGCCGAGATGATGGGCGAGCCGCGCTGGCGCATCATGACCTTCGAGATCTTCCCCAACCTGATTTCGATCGTCGGCATCAACTTCATCGGCAGCGTGATCTTCGCAATCATCACCCAGGCGACGCTCGAGTTCCTCGGTCTCGGCGACCCCAAGGTCGTTTCCTGGGGCACCATGCTCTATGGCGCGCAGAAGGCCTCTGCCCTTTCGGTCGGCGCCTGGTGGGACATCCTGACGCCCTGCTTCGCGCTCGCCTTCCTCGGCATTGGTCTGTCGCTGCTCAACTTCGCCGTTGACGAGATCGCCAATCCGCGGCTGCGCACCGGCAACCGGCTCGGCCGCTGGTCGGCCCTTATCCGTTCCGGGGAGGGCCGCCTGTGACAGCGCCATTGCTTTCGGTCAAAAACCTGACCATCGACTATATCGGCGAGACCAACGACTTCCGTGCGGTCGACAATGTCAGCTTTGACGTCGCCGCGGGCGAAGTCTTCGGCCTTGCCGGAGAATCCGGCTGCGGCAAGAGCACGATCGCCTTTGCCATCAGCCGGCTGCACAGGCCGCCGGCGCTGATCCGCAAGGAAAGCGCCATCCTGCTCGACGGCCGCAACGTGCTCGATTTCGACCAGAAAGGCCTTGCCGACTTCCGCTGGCGCGAGGTGGCGATGGTGTTCCAGAGCGCGATGAACTCGCTGAACCCGGTGTTGCGCATCGAGCAGCAGTTCTACGACGTCTTGAAGACGCATAAGGGCATAAGCCGGGCCGCTGCGCGTGACCGCACTGCAGAAATGTTGCGGCTCGTCGATATTTCGCCGGACCGGATGCGCGACTATCCGCACCAGTTTTCCGGCGGCATGCGCCAGCGCATCGTGATTGCCATCTGCCTGGCGCTCGACCCGCGCCTCATTGTCATGGACGAGCCGACGACGGCGCTCGACGTCGTGGTCCAGCGCGAAATCCTGCAGCGGATCAACGAACTCCGGCGCAAGCTCGGTTTCGCCGTGCTCTTCATCACTCACGACCTCGGGCTGATGGTGCAGTTCTGCGACCGCATCGGCATCATGCTCGGCGGCAAGCTGGTCGAGCAGGGCACCGCCGACGCCATCTACCGGACACCAGACCACGACTATACGAAGAAGCTCTGGGCCTCCTTTCCCTCGCTGCATGGAGGCGTTCTTCGATGACCGGCACATCCGCACCCATTTTGACCTTGGACAAGGTCAGCAAGACCTTTGGCAACGGACCGGGCGCCGTGCGTGCCGCGCGGTCGATTTCGTTTTCGCTCCATGCCGGACGGGCGCTTGCCGTCGTCGGCGAATCCGGCAGCGGCAAGACCACCTGCGCCCGCATCGCCATGCGCGAATACGAACCGAGCGAAGGGCGGCTGCTCTTCAAGGGCAAGGCCATCGTTTCAGCGGGAAGCAAGGAGATCGCCGACTATCGCCGATCGGTGCAGATGATCTTCCAGGATCCGTTCGCCTCGCTCAACCCGGCCCACACGATCGCCTATCATCTGAAGCGGCCGCTGATGCTGCATCGCCCCGACATCAAGGGCGCCGCAATCGCGGAGGAGATCAAGGCGCTCCTGCGGCAAGTGAAGCTCGATCCCGATATCGTCGCGCCGAAGTACCCGCACGAGCTCTCGGGCGGCCAGCGCCAGCGCGTCAACATCGCCCGCGCACTCGCGGCAAAGCCCGAGGCCATCGTCGCCGACGAGCCGACCTCGATGCTCGACGTTTCCGTGCGCCTCGGCGTGCTCAATCTGCTCAGCGAAATGAAACGCGAGATGAACCTCGGCCTGCTCTACATCACCCACGACATCGCGACCGCCCGCTACGTCGCCGAGGATATCGCGGTGATGTATGCCGGCCAGATCGTCGAATGGGGAAATACCGGCAAGGTCATCGACAATCCGGCCCATCCCTATACCAAGCTGTTGCTCTCGGCCGTTCCCGACCCCGACATCCGCTTCGACGATCCGAACGCGCAGGTCAGCGCCTCCGAGGCCGTCGAAACACGCCGCAGATCGGCGGCGAGGCAGGAGACGATCCGCGAGGTGGAGCCCGATCATTTCGTGCGCGCGGCCTAAAGCTCAGAGCCACACACGTATCACTCCAAAACAAAAACGCCCCGCAATCCGCAGGGCGTTTTTGTTTGTCGTCGCGAGAGACACGACATAGTCGAGTTTGCCCGGCGCCCTCGTATGCGCCGGGCAAGGGAAAATCAGGCGGCTTCGCGCTTTGCGACGTCGGTCGGCACCGTCGAGATCGTCTTCAGGATCTGCGAAGCGATCTGGTAGGGGTCGCCCTTGGAGTTCGGGCGGCGATCTTCGAGGTAACCGCGGTAGCCATTGTTGACGAAGCTGTGCGGAACGCGGATCGAGGCACCCCGGTCAGCAACGCCGTAGCTGAACTGGTGGATCGAAGCGGTCTCGTGCTTGCCGGTCAGGCGCATGTGGTTGTCCGGGCCGTAGACGGCAATGTGGTCGGCGCGGGCTTCGGCAAAGGCGGCCATCAGGTTTTCGAAATAGTCCTTGCCGCCGACTGTGCGCATGTATTCGGTCGAGAAGTTGGCGTGCATGCCCGAGCCGTTCCAGTCGGTGTCGCCGAGCGGCTTGCAGTGGTATTCGACGTCGATGCCGTATTTTTCGGTCAGGCGCTGCAGCAGGTAGCGGGCGAGCCAGATTTCGTCGGCGGCCTTGCGCGAGCCCTTG
This sequence comes from Sinorhizobium sp. NFACC03, assembly GCF_900103435.1. Lineage (NCBI taxonomy): Bacteria > Pseudomonadati > Pseudomonadota > Alphaproteobacteria > Hyphomicrobiales > Rhizobiaceae > Sinorhizobium > Sinorhizobium sp. NFACC03. The sequence continues at coordinate 2,490 of NZ_FMXF01000040.1, read as the reverse complement.
CCGAACACCTGGAATTCCCACTGACCCTTGGCGACTTCGGCGTTGATGCCTTCATGATTGATGCCGGCAGCCAGGCAGATGTCGAGGTGCTCTTCGACGACCTTGCGGGCAACATCGCCGACATTGCTGAAGCCGACGCCGCAGTAATAGGGGCCTTGCGGCGCGGGGAAGCCGGCTTCCGGGAAACCGAGCGGGCGTCCGTTCTGATAGAAGAAATACTCCTGCTCGAAGCCGAACCAGGCGCCTTCGTCATCGAGGATCGGGGCGCGGGTGTTGGACGGATGCGGCGTCGTGCCATCGGGCATCATGACTTCGCAGAGGACCAGAACGCCGTTCTTGCGCTCCGGATCAGGATAAACGGCAACCGGCTTCAGAACGCAGTCGGAGCTGCTGCCTTCGGCCTGCATCGTCGAGGAACCGTCGAAGCCCCAGAACGGCAGTTGCTCAAGCGTCGGAAAAGCATCGAATTCCTTGATCAAGGTCTTGCCGCGCAGGTTCGGGGTGGGCTTGTAACCGTCGAGCCAGATGTATTCGAGCTTAAACTTTGTCATTTCGTTCTCTCACATGACGCCAGGAATGGCTGGGTTCCGAAGCGGCTGGGCAATCCAGATCGGCTGCCCGACGACCGATGCCCGTTAAGAAGCATTAATCGTGCCAACTCGAATTCAGCGCCGAGAATCCTGAGAAATTTGCGTTTGGCGGCAGGCAGTAGCCCCGGCGAGCAGACGCTACAGCGCAAGGAAGAAGCTCATTGCGCAAAAAATAGGCAAAACCTGCCCAACTCCGCGGCAAAGCAATGTGGCAAGACTGAGATCAACGGCCCTTCCCCAGCAATCGCCGGCGATTGCCTCTAAAACGAGCAATCGCCTTCAGCACGCCGGTCTGCTCAGCCTGCGCGCACGACACCGCATTGGCGCATGATCAGGGGCAGAATTTTGAAAAGCCGCTCATCCTCGCATTGGGAGACGTTGAAGCGCATGAAGCCGTTGGCCGTGCCGGCATGGGAAAAGACGTTGCCGGGCGCCAGAACGATCTCCTGCTGCAGCGCCTTCTGTGCCACGTCGGCCGCATCGACACCATCGGGCAAGCAGCACCAGAGGAACATCCCGGCCTGCGGCTCGATCCATGGCTTGATGCCGATGACACCGAGCCGCGCCGCTGTCTCGCTCATGACGCGGGCCAGACGCTGGCGCAGCGCCTCCATGTGCTTGCGATAGCTGCCATCCTTGAGCATCGAAAAAACCAGCTCCGCCGCAAGGCTCGGCCCACCAAAGGTCGTTGCGATCTTCAGGTCGAGGAGCCCTTCAATCCAGTCGCGCGGCGCGGCAATAAAGCCGCAGCGCATCGAGGCGGAGAGGGTCTTGGAAAAGCTGCCGATCTGTACGACACGATCGAGCCCGTCGAAGGCGGCGAGCCGTGGCGCTGGCGTATGCTCGAAATCCGCGAAGATATCATCCTCGATGATCGTCAGCCCCGCCTGCTCGGCAAGCTTGAGCAGCCGATGGGCGACGACAGGAGATAGTGTGGCGCCTGTCGGGTTATGGAGAGCGGAATTGGTGATGTAGAGCCGCGGCCGATGCGCCGTCAGCACCTCGGCGAATTTTTCGAGATCGGGCCCCGAGGGTGTATAGGGCACGCTCACCACCTCTGCCCGGTGGGCGCGCAGCAAGGCATGGAAATTGAAATAGCAGGGATCGTCGACCACGACCGTATCGCCGGGTTCGAGCAGGAAGCGACAGAGAAGGTCGATCGCCTGCGTTCCCGATTCCGTCAAGATGATCTGATCGGGTGACGCCTCGACCCCATGTTCGCCGAGACGTCGCGCCAGAAGCTGGCGCAGCGGCCGATGGCCAAGCGGCGTTCCGTAGTCCGTCAGCCCGCTCACCTCCAGCCTGGCTGCGGACTTGAGCGCGCGGCGAATTGCCGTCTCCGGCATCCAGGTCGGCGGCAACCAGCCACAGCCCGGTTTCAGCACGTTGTCGCCCGTTTCCAGCGCCTGGCGCGACACCCAGAGCGGATCGACGGCCCGGTCGAGCCGCGGCCCAATCTCGGCCAGCGACAAGGGCGCCAGCGGCGCCGAGACAAAGAAACCCGCGCCCGGTTTCGAGCGAATGACGCCTTCCGCCACCAGCCGCTCATAGGCCTCGACGACGGTCGATTTGGAAACGCGCATGGTCTTGGCGAAGGCGCGGATGGACGGAAGCTTCGCGCCGGGTGTGAGAACGCGCCCCGAGATCCGCTGCCGGATCGTCGCCATAACGCCTTCAAGCAGTGTTTCGCTGCCAATCCCAAGCTCCTGCATCGTCATCCGTACTGCCCAAACATCCGTTACAGTTTGGCGAAACTGTACCGCATTGTCTCTGGCAAGACCACCCTCTGCGGCCGATACAGACGAAAAAGGAGGTGGCATGAAAGAGCGCCCGCCCACTGAGAGAACGGATCACTGAGATGCAGGTGATGATCGAGGGACAGTCACGCTTCCAGCCTGTC
>NZ_FMXF01000039.1:0-53660 GCF_900103435.1 Sinorhizobium sp. NFACC03 | reverse complement strand
CGATGAAGATCACCGAGCCGTATTCGCCGACGCCGCGGGCAAAGGCGAGGGCAAAGCCGGTCAGGCCGGCCGGCAGCAGTCCCGGCAACAGCACCCGGCTGATCGTCTGGAAGCGGCTGGCGCCAAGCGTGGCGGCGGCTTCTTCCACCTCCTTGTCGATCTCCTCCATGATCGGCTGCACGGTCCTGACGACAAACGGCAGGCCGACGAAGATCAGCGCGACGACGATGCCGGATGGCGTAAAGGCGATCTTGAGGCCGAGCGGCTCGATGAACTGGCCGATCCAGCCGTTGCCGGCATAAAGCGTCGTCAAGGCAATGCCGGCAACCGCGGTCGGCAGCGCGAACGGCAGGTCGACCATGGCATCGATCACCCGTTTGCCGGGGAAACGATAGCGCACCAGCACCCAGGCGAGGATGACGCCGAAGACGAGGTTGATGACGGCGGCGAGAAACGCCGTGCCGAACGAGATCTTCAGCGCATTGAGCGTGCGCGGATCGAGCGCCAGCTCAAAGAACTTGGCCCAGCCGAGCCCGCTGGCCCGCCACACCAGCCCCGACAGCGGGATCAACACGATCAGCACCAGCCAGCTCAGCGTGATCCCGAGCGACAGCCCAAAGCCAGGCAAAACACTCGGCTGGCGAAATCGCCAGGGCGCAGTCTTCGTCGCTTCCGTCAATGACACTACCTTTACAAAGCTCGCGAGACGTATTGAACCGCGCTTCGTGCCAATGGCCCGGCGCGGCAAAGCAAGACGCGCGGCCGGATTGTCCAGCCGCGCGTCTAAGGTCGGTCTTATTGGCCTGGCTTGTAAAGCTGGTCGAAGACGCCGCCATCGCCGAAGAATTTCGGCTGGGCTTCCTTCCAGCCGCCGAAGTCTTCGATGGTGACGAGCTTCAGTTCGCCGAAGCGGGCGACATCGGCCGGATCGGCTACTGCCGGCTTGAACGGCCGGTAGTAATGCTTGGCGGCGATCTTCTGGCCGGCATCGCTGTAGAGGTAGCCGAGATAGGCTTCCGCTACCTTGCGGGTGCCCTTGGCGTCGACGTTGCCGTCAACGAGCGCCACCGGCGGTTCGGCCTTGATCGAGATTGACGGCGTGACGATCTCGAACTTGTCGGGGCCGAGTTCCTCGAGCGACAGATAGGCTTCGTTTTCCCAGGCGAGAAGCACGTCGCCAAGGCCACGCTGCACGAAGGTCGTCGTCGCTCCGCGCGCGCCGGTATCGAGCACCGGAACATGCTTGAAGAGTTCCGCCACATATTCCTGTGCCTTGGCGTCATCTCCGCCATTGGCAGCCCGACCATAGGCCCAGGCAGCCAGGAAGTTCCAGCGCGCGCCGCCCGAAGTCTTCGGGTTCGGCGTGATCACCTGGATGTCCGGCTTTACCAGATCGCCCCAGTCCTTGACGCCCTTGGGGTTGCCCTTGCGCACCAGGAACACGATCGTCGATGTGTAGGGCGCGCTGTTGTTCTCGAACTTCGTCTTCCAGTCCGCCGGGATTTTGCCGGTTTCCTTGGCGATCGCGTCGATATCGGCTTCGAGCGCCAGCGTTACGACATCTGCCTGCAGGCCGTCGATGACCGAGCGGGCCTGCTTGCCGGAGCCGCCGTGCGACGTCTGGATCGCCACGGTTTCGCCAGTGTCGGCCTTCCACTTCTCAGCGAAGGCAGCATTGAAGTCCTTATAGAGTTCACGAGTCGGATCGTAGGACACGTTCAAGATCGTCGTGTCGGCAAACGCAACACTCGCAGCTCCCAGCTGCAGGCCCCCGAGCACAATTGCCAGTCCCACCATTCCGGTAATTCGTCCAAAGACCATTTCGACCTCCATCGGTTACCAGATAAAACTATCAATTTTATCGACTGCTACAACGCAAACAGATGACACCGGGGGCGGCAATCGGGAAATGTCCTATCGTTCTCGCCGCCTTTTCGGGAACGGTTTGCCTGCAACCGCCCAAGATGGCCGTGCCGGCCCGCCAAGACCATTAGATGGAGGGCGTGATGCCGGTGTCCAGTGGGCGCGCGTCGTTTCTCCTTTCGAGCGTCTGCCGGAACGGTCCGTCGAAGAGCCTTCAGCCCTGCATTTCGTGGCAAATACGGGGATCACAGGCGGGCACAGATTTCTGGGTCCCTAGGGTGCGAAACTAGAGCACGCGGCCGCGGGCGACGATCGGCCAGGTGTCCTTGAGCGTGTCGCCTTCGACGATGTGGACCGCATCGACCATGTTGGTCACGACGCAGGCGTGGTTGGGCACGATGCGGAGCTGATCACCGACCTTGAGGTTGATCGGCCCATCGGTGACGAGGCGACCGTGTTCCTCCGAGAGTTGGTCGATGCGGATATCGTCGCGGCCGAGTACGTGACCGTAGCCTGTCAGTCCCAGCAGATCCGAGGTCAACACCTTACTGCCGGCATCGATGATCGCGCGGGTTTCGGATGGGACGGAGACGACGGTCGCAACCACCGTCAGCGCGCATTCATCCCAGCTTGCCACGCCGCGAGACACCAACGAACGGTCGTTGTAGATATAGGTGCCGGGGCGATATTCGCTGGCAACCGGCGCACCGGCGGCGTGCATCATGCTCGGCGTGCCGCCTGAGGTGATCACCGGCACCGCGATGCCGTCGGCTTCGATCAGCCTCTTTGCTTCGCTCATGAAGGCCTGGACCTTTGCCTCGCCGTTGACGGGGGGATAGGTCATCAGGCCGCCGAACACGAGCCCCTTCGCATCCTCGATCTGGCTGGCAAGTCTCGCCGCCTCAGCCGGGCTAGCGACGCCGCAACGATCGGCACCGGTGTTGCATTCGACAAGCACACGAATCGGCTTGTCCTTGCCGGCGAAATGGCCCGCAAGTCCGTCGATGACGGTGTCGCTGTCGGCGACGACGGCAAGCGCGACGCGGCCATTGAGCCGCTCCAGCCGCGCCATCTTGGCCTCGCCGAGAATGTTGTAGGTGATCAGCACATCCTTGATCCGGTCGCTGCCCTCGACCATTGCTTCGGCTTCGGTCACCTTTTGGCAGGTGATGCCAACGGCGCCGGCCTCAAGCTGAAGCTCGGCCATCTGCGGCAGCTTGTGCGTCTTGATGTGCGGGCGCACGCGAATGCCATGTTCATCGGCATAGGCCTGGAAGCGCTCGATATTGCGCTTGGCAATTTCGAGGTCGACGAGAACGGCCGGCGTTTCGATCGGCAGGGGCATCGCGGTCACTTCCTCTTCTCGCGCGGGACAACGTGTGATGAACGATTCTCACAAGAAGGAAAAGGCGTTGCCAAAGCAATCCCGGTCGTCGCCCGCAGGCACCCTCAGTCTTTCGCCAGCGACCGGCCGGTGTCGGGATCGAAGAGATGAAGGGCATCCGCCTCGATCGTGAAGGCACGCTCTTCGCCCGACAGGACCGAACTGCGCGGTGGCAGGCAGGCGGTGATGCGCTGGTCGCCGATCCGCGCAGTGGTGACGAGTTCGGGGCCGGTCAATTCGACCACCTCGACGCGTGCCTTGAACTGCGGCACCGGCTCGTCACCAGCGGCAAGTTGCAGCGCTTCCGGGCGAATACCAGCCTTTACGCGCTGGCCGTCGGAGACAACGTTGCGGAGGCGTGCCGGCAGGGCGATCGCCTGGCCGTCGCCGGCGATTTTCAACCGACCTTCCACAACGGTCGCATCCAAGATGTTCATCGGGGGCGAGCCGACGAAGCCGGCGACATAGAGCGTGGCCGGGCGGTCGTAGATCTCTTCCGGCGTGCCGAGTTGCTCGATCCGCCCGTCACGCATCACCGCGATGCGGGTCGCGAGCGTCATCGCCTCGATCTGGTCGTGGGTGACGTAGACGATCGTGGTCTTCAGCATCTGGTGCAGGCGCTTGAGCTCGGTGCGCATCTCCATGCGCAGCTTGGCGTCGAGGTTCGAGAGCGGCTCGTCGAAGAGGAACACCTGCGGATTGCGCACCAGCGCCCGGCCGATGGCGACGCGCTGGCGCTGGCCGCCCGAGAGCTGGCTCGGCTTGCGGGCGAGCAGGTTCTCGATTTGCAACAGCTTTGCCGTCTCCGCCACCGCCTTTTCGCGCTCGGCCGCGGGGACCTTTCGCATTTCAAGACCGAAGCCGATGTTCCTTGCAACGCTCATGTTCGGGTAGAGCGCATAGGACTGGAACACCATGGCGATGTCGCGGTCCTTCGGGTGGGCGCCGAGAATGGAGCGGTCGCCGATGCGGATGTCGCCGCCGCTCGGCTCCGCAAGCCCGGCGATGATGTTGAGCAGGGTCGACTTGCCGCAGCCGGATGAGCCGAGCAGCACCAGGAACTCGCCGCTCTCGAGATCGATGTCGATGCCCTTCAGCGTCTCGACCTCGCCATAGCGCTTGTGAATGTTCTGAATGGCGAGAGCGCTCATGCGCCGGTCTCCTGAAGGTAGGACGAAAGTGGGTTGCCGTAGCTGCGCGGCAGGGTGGAAATCGCCTCCGAGGCGATGGCGACGCCGGTGCGAAGACAGGCCCCCAAAGGCATCTCGGCCGCAAGTGCCGCCAGGAACCCGGCATTGAAGACATCGCCGGCGCCGATGGTATCGACGACGGAAACGACGGGTGCTGCGGCTGATGAAAAGCGGCCATCCGCGTCGATGGCGATCGCGCCATGCGGACCGCGCTTGACGACGACGATCGCGCCTTCGGGCATATGTTTCCTGAGCTCGTGCGCTGCCTCGGTCGGGTCGGAGAGGCCCGTCAGCGTGGTCGTTTCGACCTCGTTGAAGAGTGCCAGCCGGCAACGCTTCAGCCAACCGATGGTCGCCGCGCAGTTTGTTTGCGTCCAGCCGTCGAGCGGCCAGCCGGTGTCGAGCGCGACGGTGATGCCGTGGGCGTCGGCCCAGTCGAAGAAGCGGTCATAGTCCGATGTCAGCGCATCGGTCAGGAAGGCACCGGTCAACAGCGCATAACCACCGCGGAGCTTCTCGCCGTCGAGCATGGTGCGGACTTCGTCGAAGCTGAGCAGCGGCAGATGCCCACGCGTGGTGAAGAAGGTACGCTCGCCGTCGGGATGGGTGATGCCGACGGAAAGCGTGGTCCCGACATTCTCGACCGGCCAGGACTTGGACCGCTCGGGAAAAGCCTCCTTCAACCAAGTGCCGAACTGATCGTTGCCGACATTGGCGGCGATCGCATAGTCGACGCCGAGCGAATCCCAGGCGAGCGCGCTGTTGCCGGCGCAGCCGCCGACACGCAGCTCGTCGTGGTCGACGATGATTTCGGTGCCGGCTTTGGGCCAGGGGGCCGCCGGCCCGAGGATGAGATCGACATTGGCATTGCCGACCACGGCAAGAGGACGCATCGTTTATTCGCTCCGGGTGATCTTGGTCGAGCGCACGGGGGTGCCGGCATTCTCGACACGCGACGCCGCAAAGGCGATCATGAAGGACTGGGCGACGGGCAGCATGGCGAAGATCGCCGCCATGCCCGCGGCCGGCGCAAAGGGAATGGTGCTGACGCCTTCGACTGGCGCCCGGCGGGAAGCATCGAAGACGATGACCGGCGAGCCGGCTTCGGCGGCGGAAAGCGCCATGGCTTCTACAAGGCCGGCGGTCGGATCTGCCGCGCGGAAGAGCACAACACCGACGGATGGACCGAGCATTTCCATCGGGCCGTGGCGAAGTTGGCCGCCTTCAAGCGAGAAGCAGGGCAGGCGGGAAAGCTCGGTCAGGCCGAGGCCGATCGCTTCGGCGAGGCCCTGCAGCCGGCGGCCCGAGGTGACGACGGACCGGACGTCGCTCAAGGCCGCGAGGGCCTCAGCGGTATCGGGTGATTGCGGGTTTTCCAATACGTAAAGGGCATCGGCCGGATCATCGCCGAGGGCGGCGAGAATGGCGAGGTGCAGGGCGAAGCTGATGGTCAGGCTGCGGGTGGCGGCAAAGGCCTTTTCGGTGCCGCCGACGCCGACCAGAGACGGCGCATTGCTGGCGAGGAAGGAACCGCCTTCAAGCGTCAGGCCGAAGGTGTGCGGCGTTGTGCCTTTGGTTTCGCCGAACCAGCGCAGCACCTCGGCGCTTTCGCCGGACTGCGAGGTGATGAGGATCGTCTTGCCTTCGATGACAAGCGGCTGGCCGAGTTGTTCCGAGAGCGGCAGGGCAATGGCATCGATGCCATGGGCGCGGTAGAGCGGCTCGACGGCGCGACCGACGGCATGCGAGCCGCCCATGCCGAGCAGCAGCAGCTTGCCGGTAGACTTCAGTGAGGCAGCGACACTGGCCGCCATCGCTGTCGCCTGGTGCACGGAGGCGATGGCGTCGGAGGCCTGACGCGCCATTTCGCGATCGATCGCGACGAGCCCGGCGGGGCGTTCCGAATTGGTCATAGCCGTCATCCTTTGACGCCGCCGCTGGTGAGCCCGGAAATGAGGGCACGCTGCATGACGAGACCGATCAGCACCGGGGGCAGGGCGGCCAGCACCCCGGCTGTGGCGATCAGCCCGTAATCGGAGACACGGCCGCCGGCGAGATCGGAAATGGCAACCGTAAGGGTCTTGGCGCGCAGATCCGAGGTGAACAGCAGCGCGTAGAAGAATTCGTCCCAAGCGAGCAGGAAGGCAAAGAGCGCCGACGTCGCCATGACGGGTGCCGCGAGCGGCAGTGTGATGAGCCGGAGGATCTGGTCGAGACGGGCGCCGTCGATCATCGCGGCACTCTCGATTTCCTTCGGGATGGAATCGAAGCCGGATTTCAGCAGCCAGGTTGTGAAGGGCGCCAGAATGGTGAGATAAACAAGCGCGAGGCCGAACACCGAGTTCAGAAGCCCGAGATAGGCAAGTCCCATATAGAGCGGCACGGCAAGCGCTACTGGCGGAAGCATATAGGTGGCGATCACCGCATAGAGCGACCAGGAAACGTTGGATGTGCGCGAGACCGCCCAGGCGGCGGGAATGGCGACCGCGATCGCCGCCAGCGTTGCCATCCCGGCGACCTTCAGGCTGTTGAAGAGCGAGGCAGTAAAGGCAGCGCCGGTGCTGTTTTCGATCGTCGACAACAGCAGGCGGTAGCGCGACAGATCGATCTCGTTGGGCCACCAGTTGAGCGGCTTTGTCGAGAGGTCGGCGGCCGAGGAGATGCTCATGACGAAGAGCCAGAGAATGGGGGCCAGGATGATGGCTGCCAGCAGCAGAGCCGCAGCATAGACGAAGGCGGTGAAAACCGGGTTCTGGCGTTCCATCAGGATGCTCCTGCGGCTTTGCGCACCATTGCTGCATAGGCGACGGCGAGTACGGTTACGAGCAGCGTGACGATCAGCGCCAGCGAGGCGCCCGATCCGGCACGCTGGAAGGAGAACGCTTCCTGGTAGACGAGGATCGACAGCGTGCGCGTGCTGTTTGCCGGCCCGCCGCGGGTCATGACCCAGATGAGGTCGAACACCTTGAAGGCCTCGATCGTGCGCAGCACCAGTGCCACCAGCAGGGGACCCGCGAGATAGGGCATGATGACATAGCGAAAGCGATTGAGCGGACCCGCGCCATCGACGAGCGAGGCGGCGGTGATGTCGCGCGGCACGGCCTGGAGTGCCGCGAGCGCGATCAGCGCAACCAGCGGAAAGTTCTTCCAGCAGTCGGCGATGATCAACGCCGTCAGCGCCGAGCCGGGTTCGCCGAGCCAGGAGCGGTAGCTGTCGATCAAGCCGATTTGCGTCAAGGCGGCGTTGAGCGCGCCATATTCGGGATTGTAGATCAGCCGCCAGAGCGTGGCGTTGACCACGGTCGGCAAAGCCCAGGGCAGGATCATCAAGGCTCTGAGAGCCGTGCGCCCGCGAAATTGTTGATTGAGTAGCAGTGCTGCGAGCACCCCGAGCACCATTTCAGCGGTGACCGAGACGACCGCGAACCAGGTCGTCGTCACGAAGGCGCGCAGGAAGTTCGAGCCGCCGAGCATCTTGGCATAGTTGGCGAGGCCGACGAACGTGCCTTCCGTGCCGACGAGCCTGGCGTCGGTGAAGGAAAGCCTGACCGTATCGATCAACGGCCAGCCGATAACGGCGATCATGACCACCAGCAGCGGCAGCATGAGCAGCCATGCGCGCGTTGTTATCCAGGTGCCGGACATAGGATGGAAACCTTCTCGGGCCTAGGGAGCCCCGTCATGCTATCGCATATTGCCCCGGATCGTCATCGACCCAAGCGAATGATGCACCAAATCAAAGTGTTAAAGCGCCTGGATGCCAGCGCCACCGCATATTCCCGCGGTCCCCGGGCGGTTGTCCGCCCGGGGCTTGGGAGGACGGCTCAGAGGCCGCTGTTTTCGGCCGCCGTCTTCAAGGCGTCCTCGGGCGAAGCCTGGCCGAGCAGTGCTTCCTGGATCGCCTGCTGAAGGGCACTCGAAAGTTCCTGGTACTTCGGTGTCGTCGGACGCGGATACATGGCCGCGAGGCCGAGCTTGGCAGCGCCGATCAGCTCTTCCTGGCCCTTGGTGACGCTGGCATCTTCGTAGGAAGAAGCCCAGATCGGCAGGCTGAGCTTGGCGTAGGCGTTCTGCGTCTGCTGCGAGGTCATGTAGACGATGTACTTCCAGGCCTCGTCCGGGTTCTTGCTGGTCGAGGTGATGCCAAGACCCATCGAACCGTTGACGGCGGAGACTTTGCTCTTGCCCGCAACGCCCGGCGCCGGCACGACGCCGACCTTGCCGGCAACCTTGCTTTCCTTCGGATCGTTGGCGAGGTTGTACATATAGGTCCAGTTGAGAGCGAACGCGGCTTCGCCGTTCTGGAACACCTTGCGGACGTCCTCCTCCAGAAACTCCTTGGAGTTCGGATTGGTGAGGCCAGAAGAATAGCTCGTCACCATGTAGTTGAGCGCGTCGAGGCCGCCGCCCGAGGTGAAGGCCGGCTTGCCGCCGTCGATGAATTTGCCACCATAGGCGCTGACGAGGGTGGTGTAGTCGCAGATCGCGGCTTCGGCCTGCGACCAGCTCCAGGCGATCGGGGTTGCGAGCAGACCCTTGTCCTTGATCACCTTGGCCTGTTCGGCAAGCTCGTCCCAGGTCTTCGGCGGCGCCTTGATGCCGGCCTTCTCCAGGATTTCCTTGTTGTAGAACAGGTATTTGGTGTCGAGGATCCAGGGCATGCCATAGCGCTTGCCGTCATATTCGACGGTCGTCCAGGCGCCCGGCAGCACGCCGGATTTCATCTCGCCTGTGATGCGGTCGGTCACATCCACGAGCACCTTGTTGCTTGCATATTCGGCCGGCCAGATCACGTCGAAGAGCACGACGTCGTAGCCGCCGCCGGAACCCTGCGCCAGCACGGTCTTGTCGTGCAGGCCCTCATAGGGCACGAATTCGAGATTGACCTTCACGTCCGGGTTGGCCTTGGTGAAGGCCTCGGTCATGGCGCGCACATCCGCCTCGCTATAGGCGGCCTGGGCCATGAAGAGGGCGTTGAGCGTCGTTTCCGCATGCGCGTGGCCGACGAAGGAGACGCCGGCGAGGGTCGCGCAAAGCAAGGTGGTTCTTATCGATTTCAACATGATTTCCTCCAGTAACTTGAGCGTTTCAGCTTTCTTCGGCGCGCCTCTACGGTGCGCCGTATGCGAGAAGTCCGTCCGTTTCCGAGCGGCCGTCGACATATCCATCGGAGCGCCCGCAGCGGTGCTTGCCGCTGCTTTCGTTCCCCCGGAGCTCTTTTGGGCTCCTATTAAGTCAATTGTCTTGACTTATTTTTTGTTCAATATTCTAACAGTGTCAAGAGGGGTTTTTTGGATGAACGATATGCGCCTGATCCGGGCGAAGAGCGGCACCAACCAGGAGGGGACGAGCGCACACAACCGGCGCGTCATGATCGACGCGTTGCGGCTGAACGGCCAATTGTCCCGGGCGGACCTTGCCCGCGCGACGGCGCTCACGAAGCAGACGGTCTCCAACATCATCGAGGACCTGGAGCGGGACGGCCTGGTCGAGTCGCTTGAGGCGGTGCGCAACGGCCGCGGGCAACCTTCGACGCCCTATCGCCTGGTGCCGGAGGGTGCTTTCGCGATCGGCCTGCAAATTGATAGGCATGTGACGCGGACCATCGCTGTCGATCTCGTCGGCCGGGTGCTCGCCCGTGGCGAGGCCAACCTGCCGGTCGGTGGGCCGGCGACAGGCGTCCGGACGATCCTCGAACTGATCGAGAAGACCCGCCGTGATCTCACGGAGATCGCACCGCAATCGGAAGATCGCCTCGTCGGCCTTGGGGCGGCGATGCCCGGCCCCTTCGGTATCGAAGCCGATGACGACGATACCTGGATGATGGCGGCGTGGCAGAATTTTCCGTTGCTGGAGACGCTTGCGACCGGCACGGGGCTCGATGTCGGCTTGCAGAACGACGCAGCCGCGGCCGCTACTGCCGAACGCATGGTTGGCGCTGCGCACGGTGTCGACCATGCCATCTGCATCTATCTCGGCTATGGCCTTGGCGCCGGGCTGATCCTCAACGGCGAGCTCTACCGCGGCGCCAATGGCAATGCTGGCGAGATCGGCATGATCCTTAGCCTGCCGCGTGGCGCATCGCTGGATGAGCGCACGCCGCTCGAACATCGCGCTTCGATCGCCTCGCTCTGCAGGCTGCTCGACCTCGATCCCGCCGATCCTGAGCTTTACGCCCATATCGATGCGATCGCCGCCGGCCCGGACGAGCGGGTGCGGCGCTGGCTCGATGCGGCGGTCTTTGAACTGCGCGCCGCCGTTCAGGCGCTCGAAACGATCTTCGACCCGCAGACGGTGATCCTGTGCGGTGGGCTTCCGCCGGGGCTCGCGCGCCTGTTGGTCGAGGCGATGATGCCGCTGCTCCCCTCGATCGCCGATCGGCGCGACCGCAGTCTCCCGCGATTGCAGATCGGTTTCACCGACCCCTGGGCGGTGGCGATCGGTGCGGCCGCAGAGCCGATCAGCCGCACGTTCGATCCGCGCTTCTCCGCGATCTTGAAAACACGAGAGCACGCCGCGGTGTAGTTGCGCGACCGTCAGGTTCTGGGCTCGTCCAGACGGGCAAGTTCAGCATATCCGGCGGCCAGAAAATCGAGCAGGGCGCGCACCGAAGGAAGCAAACCCCGGCGTGAGGGAAAGACCGCGTGAATGATGCCGGCCCTCGGCGCCCAGTCGGGCAGCACATCGACAAGCGTGCCATCCTTCAGGTCTTGCCGTATCACCATCTCCGGCAGTTGGCAGATGCCGACACCGCGCAGCGCGGCAAGCCGCAACGTCACCATGTCTTCGGTGACGAGCCGCGGCCGATGGCGCACGATTGCGGTTGCGCCGCCGGGGCCCTCCAGCCGCCAGTCGTGTTCGGGGCGATCGGGGTTCCAGGCAAGGCTTGGGAAGGCGGCGAGGTCGGCCGCCATCAACGGCTTGCCGATGGACGCGAGCAGCCCCGGGCTGGCGACCAGCCGCTGCCGGCTCTCGGCAAAACGTTTGACGACAAGATCGCTTTCTTCGAGTGGCGGAAAGCGGACGCGGACGGCGATGTCGATGCCTTCGCGTAGCACGTCGGCTCGCCGGTTGGTGCTTTCGAGCACGACCTCGACCTTCGGGCATTCTGCCATGAACCGGGCGATCATTTCTGCGACCTGGAAATAGACCACAGAAGAGGGGCAACTGACATGGACCACGCCCTGTGGCTCGGATCGCATGCGCTCGATCATCTCCTGTGCCGCTTCGGCCTCCACCAGCATGGCGATGCAATGGCGGTAGTATTCCCTTCCGATCTCGGTGATGACGAAATGACGTGTCGAGCGCTGCACCAGCCGTACCCCGAGCCGCTCTTCCAGCAAGCCGACGCGGCGGCTCAAACGTGAGCGTGGCATGTTGAGCTTGCGGGCGGCAGCGGCAAAACCGTTCTGCTCTACCACGTCGACGAATAGCTTGAGATCGTTCAGGTCTTGCAAGAGTAATTGTCCTATTTTCAGGACATTATAGCTCGATATGGCCGTCTACTGCCAGGTTTGGTGCAGGGATATCTTCTCCTCAACGCCAACCACCATGGATGGGGTGGTTGCTCAACCAGCAAGGAGCAAGACCATGACACCTGCAAACTTCAACGGACAGCGCCCGGTCATCGATCCCGATGACGCCGTGATGCTTCTGATCGACCACCAGAGCGGCCTGTTTCAGACCGTCAACGACATGCCGATGCCGAAGCTGCGCGCCCATGCGGCGGCACTTGCCAGCATGGCGACGCTGGCGAAGATGCCCGTCATCACCACGGCGTCCGTGCCGCAGGGCCCGAACGGGCCGCTGATCCCGGAAATCCATGCCAATGCGCCGCATGCCAAGTACGTTGCCCGTCGCGGCGAGATCAATGCCTGGGACAACCCGGATTTCGTCGCCGCGGTGAAGGAAACCGGCCGCAAGACCCTGATCATCGCCGGCACGATCACCAGCGTCTGCATGGCCTTCCCGGCAATCAGCGCCGTCCATGACGGCTACAAGGTCTTCGTGGTCGTCGACGCCTCGGGCACCTATTCGAAGATGGCTGAGGAAATCACCCTTGCCCGTGTCGTCCAGGCTGGCGTGGTGCCGATGGATACCGCAGCGGTTGCCTCCGAACTGCAGCGCACCTGGCACCGCGACGACGCCCAGCAGTGGGCGGAGATCTACACCAAGATCTTTCCGGAATATCAGTTGCTGATCGAGAGCTACCTGAAGGCGCAGCAGGTCGAAAAGGACCAGGAGCAGCTCGACTCGCAGCGCGGCTAAGAACGCAGCGAAATCGTGAAACCGGTTTGCAAGCACCCACGGCAGACTGTCTGCCGTGGGTGCTTGGCTTTGTCGGTCAGCGCCGGTCGAGTTCCAGGATGGTCTGGAACAGAACCTCCGCGCCACGGGCGCATTCTTCGGGTGCGGTATATTCCGCCTCGTTGTGCGACAGCCCGTCCTTGGACGGTACGAAGATCATCGCGGTCGGCATGATCGTCGCGATGTGCGCCGCATCATGCCCGGCACCGGAAACGACGGCCGTGGCCGAATAGCCGAGCGCTTCTGTGCTGTTGCGCACGGCGTCCACGATCGATGGATCGAAGACGACCGGCGCTTTCGACCAGATGCGCTTCAGTTCTGCGCCCGGCCCAACACTGCGGACGGTATGCTCCAACGCCGCCTGCATCCGATCAAGCCCGGCCTCGGACGGGTGACGCATGTCGATCTGAAGCCGGACGGTGCCGGGAACGACATTGCGCGAATTGGGGCCGACTTCGACGAAGCCGACGGTGCCGACACCGGGCGGATTCTCCCGTGCGATGTCGCGCACGGCGAGCACGATTTCGGCGGCGGCGACGAGCGCATCGTCGCGCTGCGCCATTGGCGTGCTGCCGGCATGCGCCTCGGTGCCGGTGACAGTGATATCGAACCAGCGCAGCCCCTGGATGCCGGTGACGACGCCGATCTCGGTTGCGGACGCTTCCAGCAGCGGTCCCTGCTCGATATGGAGCTCGACGTAAGCCGCGAAGGCGGCCGGCTCGACCCGCGCTTCGCCGCGATAGCCGATGGCGTCGAGCGCCGCCCCGACCGTGACGCCTACTCGGTCGGTGAGCGCGTGCGCCGCATCAAGCGAAAGCGCGCCGGCAAAGACGCCTGACCCCATCATCGCCGGCGAGAAGCGCGACCCCTCCTCGTTCGTCCAGTTGACGACCGTCAGCGGGTGGCGCAGCAGGGTGGATGTTTCCTTGAGCGTGCGCAGCACCTCAAGGCCGGCAAGCACGCCGAGGATGCCATCGAACCGGCCGCCCTGCGGCTGGGTATCGAGATGGCTGCCGACGGCGATCGCCGGCAACGACATGTCTTCGCCGGGATAGGTCGCGAAGATGTTGCCGATGCCGTCGATCTCGATAGTGCAGCCGAGCGCCCGGCACGCGGCGACGAACCAATCGCGGACCTCACGGTCCTCCTCTGTCAGCGTCAGGCGGGTGACCCCGCCATTATCGGCGGCGCCGAAGCGTGCGGTCGCGACGATGTCGTTCCACAGCCGGTCGCCGTTTGTTGCCGGCGTGTTGATGCGCTTGGGCTCAGTGCGCAAGGCTTCGGCGCTCATTTCGGCTGCTCCGGTGCGTCTTTGTTGAGCTTGTAGCGGAAGTCGCAATGGGTAGCGCCCTGCATTACCGTCTGGGTGCGTTCAAGCGTGATGCGCGGATCGTAGCCCGTGCAGAAGACGCCGTCGCGGTTGCAGGAAAGCAGGTGCCCGATATGGCCGAGCCCCATGTCGCGATAGGTCTCGGCGTAGCGACAGCGCTTCACATTGTAGTGGAATTCCTCATCCGTCGCCTTGGTCACTTCGATGACAAGCGCGTCGTCCTGGGTCCAGAGGTCCTGCAGTTCCTGGAAGGTGCGCAGGTTGGTGCCGCCAGGCGTCTTTGCGGCAAAGGTCCTGCCGGCTTCGATCGCGGCCTTGGTGATCGCCTTGTCGAGGATTGCTTGCGCGCGCTCCTCGCCGATCTCCTCGCGCATCGCCTCATAGATCGGCGCGATGATGCCGGCCTCAATGCGGCGGCGCGCGAGAATGCCGATCTCGCCATCCATTGCCGCCCGCGACGTAGTTTCGGTGTTTTCTTTGTCCGTCTTTTCCATGGAGTGCCTCCCTCTGCCACAGGGCAGAACAACGGCGGCAGGATACTACGTAGGCAATGCCTCTGTGTTGCAAATCTGTGCCGGAGGGATTTCGCGTCGTGCAAAAATTTTGCGCTATAGCGCGATTATGCAGGAATCAATCTTAGCCCGACCAACGCGACGCGAGTTGCAGTCGCGTGGGGCCCGGGATCCGGCTGTGCGCGATCAGCGCTCGCTGCTCGAAACGAACCAGCGATAATAGGGATTGTCCGGCTCCACGCGCATCAGCAGTTCCATGTCACGCGCCCATTCGTCGCGATAGCCGGCATAGGCGTTGAGCGAAGCCTGATAGAACAGCATTAGCCGGTTGTGGGCGTCCGCTATGGATTTCTCGAACACCGAGTCCGCTCCGACGAGCGGTGCCTTGCTGCGCAGGCCGACGAGCGCTGGGAGTGTGCGCTGCAACTCGTCGGGACGAACCCAGCTTGCATATTCGATCCGCGGCTGGTCGTCGGTGACAGGCTGGGCCGATCCGGCGTAACGTTCAAGTCCGGCGCGGTCGGTCATCCAGGTCGCGAGCAGGTCGGCTGCACCACCTATGCCTACTTCCCCGAACGTCGCGGCGACGGACGGGTCGGCCATGCGCTTGGTGATGCGGCCAGCGTCAAGTTCCTGCGGTTCGACGGAGCCGATGAGCAGCATCTCGTGCAGCTCGGTCGACCAGAGCGAGGCATGCGGGAAACTGACGAGGAAACTGCGCACGAGCGCGCGCGTGTCCTCGTCGTTCTGGGTGGCGATCGGCAGCCATTGCGCAACAAGACCGTTTGGAGCGAGGCGTTCGCGGGCCAGCCGGTAGAAATCGGACGAATAGAGATTGACCACGCCAGCGGCCGACGGCGGCGGCGGTTCCAGCGTGATGAGATCGTAGCGCTCCGCGCTGCGCATCAGCTCGCGGCGACCGTCTGCAACGCGCACTTCGAGGCGGCTATCCTTTGCCGCGTTGAAATTGCCGGCAAACAATGTCGAGGCGCGGACGACCGACGGCAGCAGTTCGGCGGCGACGCGTCGGTCGAGGCCGGGATAGGCGAGCAATGAGCCGGCGGTAATGCCGGTGCCAAGCCCGATGACGAGCGCCGATTTCGGCTCGCCTTTGTGGATCATGAGCGGCAAGAGCGCCTGCAGCCGCATGTAGCGCAGCGACGGCATGGCGTCGCCGGTGTTGGAGACGCCCTGGATATACAGGCGGCGGAAACGGCGATCCGGTTGGCCCTGTTCGATGACGGCGACCGTCGCACCGAGGCCCTCCTCATAGGAGACGATCGTGCCATTGCCGCGTGAGAGATTGAGCAAGGTGGCCAGCCGATCCGATGGCACCATCACGGCGATCAGCACGGTGACGACACCGAGCGCTGGCGCCGCAAGGCGCCAACCCTTCCAGCCGGTCGCCCCGCGGCTGGCTGCGATGACGCCGATGATGCCTGCAGCGACGGCGAGAACGGCGAAGCTTCGGATGATACCGAACGACGGAATCAGCACAAAGCCGGTCAGAAGCGTGCCGGCAATGCCGCCGAGTGTGTTGAGTGCCAGAACGCGCCCGGTGTCGCGACCGACATGATGAGGATCGACCGCGAGCCGCAGGGCGACCGGGAAGGCGGCGCCGAGGAGCAGCGTCGGGACGAAGACAATCGTGAGCGCCGCGATGAGGAAGCGTGCGCACATGCCGGCGAAGATGCTGCCAGTGATACCGGCGATGGCTGCTTCCGCGCTGGCCTGCAACGCCGTCAGCCAGGGGCCGAGCAGGGCAAGCTCGGCCAGCGCCACGAGGCCGGCTAGCGTGATGAGCAGGCCGAAGGCGCTCCAGGGATCCGACAGGCGGTCGGTCCGGCGCGCAAAGAGTGCGGCGCCGAGCGCCAGCCCGGCGAGATAGGTGGCAAGCACCACGGAAAAGGCAAAGGAACGGGTGGAGATGAATTGCACGATCGCCTGCGACCAGGCGACTTCATAGCCGAGGGCGACGCCGCCGGCGATCGCGTAGAGGAGCAGCGCCAACCTTGAACCACCGGTGCCCTGCGCCGGTATCGGCATATCAGCTTGCGCGTCTTCGCGGATCCCGGCCGTGCTCAGCGAAAGTGCGATTGCCGCGGCGCCAAGCCCGAGGCCGGCGGCGAAAAATCCCGTCGCCTGCACGCCGAGAGTGGGGATGAGGACGAAAGAGACCGCAAGGCAGCCGAGGATGGCGCCGAGCGTGTTGGCGGCATAGAGCCGGCCGCCCTTTGCGCCGACGCCTCCCGGCGCCCCTTTGAGCGCTCGTAATAGCAAGGGAAGGGTGCCGCCCATCAGGAAGGCGGGGGTCGCGACGATCAGGACCAGCAAGGCCCAGGCGGCGAGAGCATTGGTACCTTCGATTGCGACGAAGAGCGGCGCAATCTGGGAAAGGATGAGGGTGACGCCGGCGCCGAGCACGGCCACACCGGTTTCGAGCAGGGCATAGAGGCGGAGCGGCTGTCGGGAGCGGTCGCCAATCCGCCCGAGGGCGAAGCTGCCGAGCGCCAGGCCGAGAAAGAAGGCGCTGACCCCGGTGCTGACCGCATAGACGTCGATGCCGGTGACGAGCGAGAGCTGCTTGATCCAGAGAACCTGGAAAACCAGCGCCGCGATGCCGGAGAGGAAGAGCATGAAGGCGGCGATTGCCGGCGCGACGTGTGCCCGCGGTCTCGCCAAAGGGTCTTCAATCGACTCGTCGAAGGAGACCGTTCGAGCGGGCTGAATGTTCTTCGTCATCGCGGCACGCCATTTTTAGCAAAAGTGAAAGAGAAGGCGGCGCGGGGCGCCGCCTTCTCGAGAGCGTTATTGTGCCGGCTGGGTCTTCGCCAGAATCTCGTCGATCTTCTGGTGCACGCCTTCTTCCACCTGGTCGACCGAGAAGCTGGCGGGCTTCTGGCTCGGCGGGTACTCGATGAACGTTTCGAGGAAGGCTGCGGACTTCATGGTGGCGATCCCGACAAGATAGACATTCTTCGTTCTCCAGTCGTTGTACTGATCAGAGACGATATCCGCCCGCTCATAGGGATCCATGCGCAGGTTGAACATCTTCGGCACGCGCAAGCAGACGAAGGGGTCCTGCCAAACGTCGAAGCCACCGGGCTTGCGCATCTCGCAGAAGACCGCCTTCCAGTTGTCAAAGCGCATGCCGACGAGCTTGGCATCGTCGTTGAAGTAGTAGAACTCGTTGCGCGCGCCCTTCGGCTGCTCGCCGAGCAGATAGGGAAGCTGGTTGTAGCCGTCGAGGTGCACCTTGAAGTCCTTGTCGCCAAGCTTGGTACCCTTCAGCAGCCGATCCTTGATATCTTTGTCGCCGGCTGCAGCAAGCAGGGTCGGGAACCAGTCGAGGCCGGAGACCATTTCGTTGGAAACGCCCGGCTTGATCTTGCCCGGCCAGCGAATGATGGCGGGAACACGGAAGGCGCCTTCCCAGTTGGAGTCCTTCTCGCTGCGGAACGGGGTCGTTGCGGCGTCCGGCCAGGAGAACTGGTTGGGACCGTTGTCGGTCGCATAGATGACGATGGTGTTGTCGGCAATCTTCAGGTCGTCGATCGCCTTAAGGAGCTTGCCCACGTCATTGTCATGTTCGACCATGCCGTCGGCATAGTCGTTTCCCGGCATCCCGCTCTGGCCCTGGTACTCTGGCCGGATATGGGTGAAAAGATGCATGCGCGTGGTGTTCATCCAGGTGAAGAAGGGCTTACCCTCCTTGACCTGCTTTTCCATGAAGCCGATGGCTGCCGCCGTCGTCTCGTCATCGATGGTTTCCATGCGCTTGGAGTTAAGCGCGCCTGTATCCTCAATTTTGCCATCGGCAAAAGAATGCAGCACGCCGCGAGGTGTCGCTGCCTTGACGAAGGGATCATTGGGATCTTTCGGCCAGTAGGGGCGCTCTGGCTCTTCTTCGGCATTGAGGTGATAGAGATTGCCGAAGAATTCGTCGAAGCCGTGCGCCGTCGGCAGGAAGCGGTCCTGGTCGCCGAGGTGGTTCTTGCCGAATTGGCCGGTGGCGTAGCCGAGCGGCTTCAGCGCCTGGGCGATCGTCACGTCACGGTCCTGGATGCCGACGGGGGCACCGGGAACGCCAACCTTGGACATGCCGGTGCGCAGCACCGACTGCCCGGTGATGAAGGTCGAACGGCCGGCCGTGCAGCTGTTCTCGGCATAGTAGTCCGTGAACATCACACCTTCGCTGGCGAGCCGGTCGATGTTTGGCGTCTTGTAGCCGACGACGCCGAAGGAATAGGCGCTGATGTTGGTCTGGCCGATATCGTCGCCGAAGATCACGAGGATGTTCGGCTTGGCGGCATCCTGCGCAATGGCCGACGGTGCCGAAGCGGTGATGGTCGACATCAGCACGGTGCCGGCCAGTGCCAGCGCCTTCGGCTTCATCGACCGCTCGACGGCGCACGCCGCGAGCCGCCCAAGCCTGATCTTCAAATCGATACTCATTTCAAGTCTCCCTGAGGCCGCAAACAAATCGCTCTCGGAATGCAGGCAAAGTTTCGAATTTACCGATGCAATCTCCGCGCAAACGCGCCCTCAGGTAAGTACGTAACAGTTACGAAGGCACGCAGGACGCGTAACGCGCCGCCTCACAGGGCTTCAGCGGTTCTGCCGCAAGGCGCTGTCGAACACCGGGTTGAGCTCGGGCAATTCATCAACCGCTTCGTCGCCGTCGTCGGAGATTTCTTCCAGCCAGCGTCGCCGCGCCGACTTCAATCCACTTCGCAGCCGGGAGAAATCTGGCCGCTCGTGATGGGATTGCGGAGTGCCGTAGCGGCTCATTCGGTGCCGAGCGAAAGCGACCCTCGTCTCCGGGTCGGCAAATCGCTCAAACCATTTCGCAAGCGGTACATTGCCGGTCTTGCGCGACCAGCGATCGAGTGCCACGTCCAGCCGCGCTCTGTCGTGGTCGCGGCAGGCGTCGAGAACATGGCGGAAGGCGGTCTCCTCCGACTGCGCCTTGCGCGTCATGGCCGCATCGATCCAGGTTTCCAGCCGTCCGAACAGATTGGCGGCGAACTGGATGACAATGGCGACGGCGAGGACAGTGGCCGTCGCGATGCCCCACCAGAGCCAATCGAAGGGGTCCTTCGTCTGCGGAGGAGCGGGTGGCGCGATGGCAACCTTCGTTGCCGGCCCGGCACCGACGACTACTTCCGCGCCATCGGCCTCCGCGGTTTCGGTCTTTCCGGTCTGAGGATTGAACCACTCCAATATGATTGCCGCCAGAGAGAAGGTGCCCGGCTCGGAAAAGACGTAGGTTGCGGTGTCCTTGCGCAGTCCCGCGGCGATCTCGCCGCGCGGCGTGCGTTCCTCGGAGAGTACCGGATCGTGCTGATAAATCTGTACGCCCTCTGGAGCCTTCAAGCTGGGCTCGGGGATCATCATCGGCGCGAGGCCCGCCGCCCGGGTGGTGACCGTGCGCACCAGCGCATCGCCCGCATGCAGGCCGGCCGGGTCGCGGTCGAATGTCTGCGTGATGGTGATTTCGCCAGCGGTCACGCCGGGCGTGCCGCCGGCACCTCCTGGTACAGCTTCCACGGTAAATTTGAGCCGCGGCACGGTTACCTTACCCTGCGTCGTTTGGCCCGGCACGGCGGCATAGCCAAAGGGGATCACGATTGTCGGCAGGGCGTAATTACCTGCCGCCTGTGGTGTAATCACATAGGTTTTGCGGATGCCGGAAAAGGCCTCGCCATCGACAGTCTCGTTGAGGTTCAAGCCGCGGTCGTCGGGCATGGTGACCACCGCACCCCGAAGATCGAACAGCGGAAACTGCGGCGGCGTCAGGAAGTAGTTCGGCACGAACACGTCGATGTCGATCTTGATCTGCTGCCCGGCATAGATCGTGCCCTTGGTCGCGAGCGTGGCGCGCGCGAAGGGGTTGGCGGCGAGTGCATCGCCCGCTAGCCAGAGCGACAGGCCAACGAGCCAGACCAGCAGCCGAGGCATTCGGGACAAGGCACTCACGGTGTCGCCTCCTTTGCCTCGATCGCGAATTTTCGCGCGAGCAGCTCGGCGGGCGAGACCTGGATGTTGCGCATCCACATGTCCGCCGTCTGTGGTCCACCCTGGATCGTCGCCTCCGTGCCTTTCTTGCCCTTTTCGTCGAACTGGACCTGGTCGGGGTCCATTCCCGCCTGTTCCTGCTGTGCGTCCTGTTCCTGCTTGTCCTTGTCGGCCTTGAATTTTTCGGCAGCCGCCAGGTTCCTTTTCGCGTCCGGCCAGTCGGGGCGGCGTTTCAATGCCTGCTTATAGACGGTAATCGCTTCCTCCGCCTTATCGAGGTGCATCAGGGCGTTGCCCTGGTTGTAGTAGCTCTCGGCCGTATCGGATTCGGCAAAGGCGTCGATAGCATCCTGGAAACGGCCGGCCCGGTAGAGCGCCGCTCCGCGCCAGGCGGGATCGGCGAATTTTTCGGCGGCACCCTGGAAGTCGCCCTGCTCGAAGGCGCGACGGCCCTGCTGGTCCGGCGTCAGCCAGAGATCGAGGAAGCGGTTATCGGCCGCCTCCGCCCGCTCGTTGCTCATGAGCAGGCTGATGGCGAGCAGATAGACGGCCCAGCGCACGGTCCAGCCGCGCCGGAACCAGAACAGGCCGAAGACGGCGATCGGGATCGTCAGCCACCAGCCGGCATCGTGCCAGCGGGTCAGCCCCTCGGCGGTCTTTGCGGCAAAATTGGTCTGGATGCGCCTGACGATCCAGCGCACGTCGGCATCGTCAGCTGTCACGGTGGCAACCTCGGCCTTAGATGCGGACTGCAACGCCTTGAGGCTGTCGACATCCAGCTTGGAGCGAACATGACTGCCGGTCGCGTCGGTCAGGAATCCGCCGTCGGCTGTCTTCACCGGGCCGCCTTCTACCGTGCCGATGCCGAGTACCATCACCGCATTGCGGCCCTGATACCGGCTGAACGCCTGAAAGGCGGAGCGCTCGACCCCGTCGGTTATGAAGAGGATCGTGCCAGGCGCATTTTCATTGGCCAGGGCTTTCTCGACCTCCTGCAGGGCCTTTGCCGTATCCTTGCCTTCTACCGGCATGATCTGAGGCGAGAGTGCCGCGAGATAGGTCTTGACCAGTGCCGCATCGTCGCTCAGCGGCAGCACCATATGGGCGGAGCCGGCATAGGCGAAGAGCGCCGTGCGCGAACCTTTTCTGAGGCCCAAAATATCCTGGACCTTGAGCTTGGCGCGTTCGAGCCTTGTCGGCGAGATGTCCGTCGCATTCATGGTCGGGTTGAGGTCGATGGCGATCGCCAGCGGCGCGGTGTCCTCGACGAAGGGCGGGCGCTCGCGCTGCCAGGTCGGACCGGCGGCAGCGATGGCCGCAACGGCGATCAGCGCTGCGGTGATGTGCACGGGCTGGAGGCGCCGCTTGCCACCCTTCTCGATCAACAGGTGATCGAGAAGATGCGGCGCGATCATGCCTTGCCATTGCGAGCGGACATCGCCGCGCCAACTGACGAGGTAGACGAGCAGGGGGGCGGCGAGCAGTGCCAGCAGCCAAAGCGGTCTCAGGAAGTGGAAGTCCGAGATCATGGCGCTGCCTCCTGCCGCCGGCGGCGCTCGGCAAGCGAAGAGAGGAGCCACATGATGGCGTGGTAGGCGAGGACGATCAGCAGTGCTGCGCCAAGCGGGTAGTGGAACAGTTCTATCCGCGGCCGCCAGGAGAGTGTCTTCTGGTTCGCCGGTGTCAGTTGATCGAGCAGTTCATAGATGTTCTGCAGGCCCGCCTGGTCCTGGCCGAAGAAGTAGCGGCCCTTCGTCGCCTCGGCGACACCCTGAAGGGTTGCCGTATCGAGCTTCTGCTCGCCTTGCGCACTGGGGTCACCAATCCCCACGGTGTGGATCACCACGTTCCGGTCGGCGGCAATGCTGGCGGCCTTGTCCGGCGGCATCTTGCTGGCGGTATCGTTGCCATCAGTCAAAAGGATCATCACCTTGTCCGGCGCGGTGCTGGCGTCGAACATCTTGATCGCCAGCCCGATCGCGTCGCCGACCGCAGTGCGCGGGCCTGCCATGCCGGGCAGGCTCTCGGCCAGCATCAACTTGACCGTCTTGTGGTCGAGCGTGAACGGCACCAGCGGATAGGGCGCGTCACCGAAGGCGATCAAGCCGAGGCGATCGTCCGGCCGCCGGTCGATGAAGTCGGCGACTACCTTATGCACCGCCTCGACACGGGTCTGCAGATTGCCGGAGGGATCGCGAAAATCCCGCGTGTCCATCGACTGCGAAAGATCGATCGCCAGCATCAGGTCGCGCTGCGGCTCGGTCTTTTCGATCGGCGGCTCGACGTATTGCGGCCGCGCCAGCGCCACTACGATCAGGGCCCAGCAGATGGGCGCAATCACCTTCTGGCCGAGATTGGTCCTTGGGACGACGGAGCCCTCGGTCGGCCCGAGATTGGCGGCGGCCGTAATGTCCTTGAAGAAAGGTATTCTGACGGCGGCCGATTGCTCGCGGTAGGGCGGAAGCAGCCCCCAGACGACGAAGGGCAGAGGCAGAAAGATCAGCGCCCAGGCGTGGTCAAGCACGTACATGGTGCGCCTCGATCCAGTGACGTGCCGCGGCGGCATAGGTCCGCGCTTCGGGTTCTGGGACGGCGCAGAGCGCCGCGCTGCCGCGATATTCGGCTTCCTCAAAGAAACGCGCCGAGGCGATCGGGAACACCGGGCCGCCGGAATGGGCATCGAGGAAGCCGGTCCATCCCGTGCCGTGGAGCCCGGCTATGGTTTCGCGCGGCCAGAGCACCAAGGCGGTGCGCTTCAGGAGGACGGGTAAAGCGACGAGCGCCTCGCCGCGGGTTGCGGACGCGGCGAGCCGGCCCTCGATTTTCTTGAGGTCGGCGAGCGCTTCGCGACGGTAACGATTGGCCTCCCAGCGTCGATACCAGCGCCAGCATGCGAAGGCGATCAGCAGGAGTATGACGCAGCCGAGCACCGTCCATGCCCAGGTCTGCGGCATCATCGAGACGGGCTGAGGCATGGCGATGTCCGCGAGCTGCCGAAGGGTTGCCTCGAGCAACGGGTCTTTCGCAGGGGCGGCCGTCGCCATCGCTATCGCCTCCGTTGCCGGCTGGCGAGCCGGCCGAGCATGGTGCGCAATTGCGGCGCGACCTCTTCGGCGGCCGAAATCGGCAGCATCGGCAGGCCGAGTTCCTCCTGCCAGGCGCGCAGCGCCCGCCCACGCTTTCTGGCAAAACTGTCGATCGCCTCGCGGACATTGCCATGGCCGAACTGCACTTCGGCCTGAAGCAATCCGCCGCTGAAGACGATATCGCCCTTGCGCGGCAACTCGAGCAGGAAGGGATCGTAGATGAGAACGGAGATCACATCGTTGTGGGCCGAGAGCTTCAGGAGCATGTCGCGGGTTTCGAGGCTGTAGCCATCGAAATCGCTGATGACGATGACCAGGTGGTCGTGCCGGGCAATGTTGGCGACGGTCGTGAGGACGACGTCAAGCTGCTCCGCGCCATGCGGCGCCTGCGAACCGGCCTGCAGCGCCGTATTGTGGCGAACGATGCTGTCGGCAAGCCGGACCACGGCCTCGCGGCTGCGATAAGGGCGCACCTCGGTAACCTCTTCGTCGCCGAAGACGAAGCCGCCGACACGATCGCCGAGCGCTAGCACGCGCCAGGCCGAGAGTGCGGCGACTTCGGCCGCCGCGACCGACTTCATCGCCCGGCGGCTGCCGAAGAACATGTTGATGCGCTGGTCGACGAGGATCAGGGCCGGCCGGTCCTTCTCTTCGTCATAGACACGGACGACCGGCTTTCCGGTGCGTGCCGTCACCCTCCAGTCGATCGCGCGGATGTCGTCGCCCGGGAGATAGTTGCGTAGCTCCTCGAAGGAGAGGCCGCGGCCGCGCATGCGCGATTCATGCCGCCCGGCGAGCAGGCGCTGCACCGGCGCCTTGCGCAGGAAGGTCAGGTCTCGGGCCATGGCCTCGAGGCCGACGAGCGTGTCGACCGAGGTGTAGACGCCCGTCGTATCGACCTGGCGGGGTTTTACGATGCCGCGGGAACGGGCGAGAGCCGGCAGGGATATGGCCATCGGCAAACCTCCATCCTCAGGCGACCGCGACGAGTTCGACGATACGGTCGATCACCTGGTTGGCGGTGGTGCCGCCGGCATGCGCTTCGTAGGAAAGTACCAGCCGGTGCCGAAAGACGTCGTGCACGGTGGCCTGCACATCGTCGGGGGTCACGAAGTCGCGGCCGTTCAGCCAGGCGTGGGCCCGCGAAACCTTGTCGAGACCGATGACACCGCGCGGGCTGACGCCGACCTGCAGCCATTTGGCGAGATCCTTGTCGACCTTGTCGGGATAGCGGGTCGCCATGACGAGCGCGACGATGTAGTTCTCGATTGCCTCTGAAACGGTGATCGCCGAAATCTCCTGGCGCGCGGTAAACACAGCATCCTGGGCGAGTTTTTCCGTCGCGTGATTGTTGGATTTCGGCTGGATTTCCTCGGAACGCACGAGCCGCATGATGTCGGCTTCCGACGTGGCGTCGGGATAATCCACCTGGATATGCATGAGGAAGCGGTCGAGCTGCGCTTCTGGCAAGGGATAGGTGCCTTCCTGCTCGATCGGGTTCTGGGTCGCCATCACCAGAAACAGGTCCGGCAGCGTGTGGCTCTTGCCACCGATGGTGACCTGGCGCTCCTCCATCGCTTCGAGCAGGGCCGATTGCACCTTCGCCGGCGCACGGTTCACCTCGTCCGCGAGGATGAGGTTGGCGAAGATGGGACCTTCCTGAAAACGAAACTCGCCTTTGCCGCCGTCGGAAAAATAGATCTCCGACCCGGTGATGTCGGCGGGCAGGAGGTCGGGGGTGAACTGGATGCGCGACAGCTCCGCGTCGAGGTTCTTCGCCATGCTCTTGATGGCCCGGGTCTTGGCGAGCCCCGGCAGGCCTTCGACGAGCAAGTGGCCGTTGCTGAGCAAGCCCAGCAGCAACCGCTCGATCATGCCTTCCTGGCCGATGATCGCTTCGCCGATGCGCTTGCCGAGTTGCTCGATATCGTCGCGTGCACCCATGAATTCCTGCTCCCTCTGCCTCTCCGGCAGCATCGGTCATCATGAAATTTCGGCAGAGCTTATTGTTAAATCAGGCCAATTGGAAAGAACGTAACAGTAACGAAGACCCCCGCAAGGACCACATTTGGCCGATTTTCATCGTGGCCACGAGGTTTTGTTTGCCATCGTAACGGTTACGTACTTTGGGCAGGCGAGGAATGGCGTTAGCTTGGACCGGTTTGGTGGTCGAACCCGCCACCTTCGGGAGATGGAAGCCGCATGCAAGTGTCGCCGAAGATACCGCTTCTCAACGAAACGCCGGCAGCAATCAGCGCGCGCGAGCCGATCTGGATCGAAGGTGGCACCTTCGTCATGGGGTCGGACAAGCACTATCCGGAGGAAGCGCCGGCGCATCCGGTGAAGGTGGACGGCTTCTGGATCGACGTGGCGCCGGTGACCAACCGGCAGTTTGCCGCTTTCGTCGAGGCGACCGGCTACGTCACCGAGGCGGAGAAGACCCCGGACCCCAAGGATTATCCCGGCGCGCTGCCGGAGATGATGCGCGCCGGCTCGGTGATCTTCGATCCGCCGAAGCGGGTTACCAGCAACAGCCCGTCGCAATGGTGGAACTTCAAGTTCGGTGCCGATTGGCGGCGGCCCTATGGGCGGCAGAGCAATATCCGCGGCAAGCTAGATCATCCGGTCGTCCAGGTCTCCTATCTGGATGCCAGGGCCTATGCGGAGTGGGCGGGCAAGGACTTGCCGACGGAGGCAGAATGGGAGTTCGCGGCAAAGGGCGGGCTTGAGGGTGCGGAATTTGCCTGGGGCGACGAGCTGGTGCCGGAGGGGCGTTTCATGGCGAACACCTGGCATGGCATGTTCCCGACGGAAAATCTCAGACCCGACGGCTTCGAACTGACCTCGCCGGTCGCAAGTTTCCCGCCGAACGGCTACGGCCTCTACGATATGATCGGCAATGTCTGGGAATGGACGAGCGACTTCTGGTCGACCAACCATCCGGCGCCGGCGCAAAAGAGCTGCTGTATCCCTTCCAATCCGCGCGGCGGCGATAGGGAAGCAAGCTTCGATCCGAGACAACCGACGATCCACATCGCCCGCCGGGTGGTGAAGGGCGGCTCGCATCTCTGCGCGCCCAACTATTGCCGCCGCTACCGGCCGGCGGCGCGCCATGCGCATGAGGAAAACGCGGCGACCACCCATATCGGGTTCCGCTGTATTCGGCGGCCCTGACCCTGCCAGGGGTTTCAAATCGTTCCCGCAAGGAGGATGCGTGATGACGGCAATTGCGATGCGATCCAATTCCACGCCGAGCCGGCGCCGTTCGCGGCTCGTCGGTTTCCTGTTCCTGCTTTCCACGGCGTTCGCCGCTCCGGGCGCCGTCGTCGCGGCCGATGCGCCGGCCGACAATCTTCCGTCCTGGAACGAGGGCGAGACGAAGTCAGCCATCGTCGATTTCGTCACGCGCGTGACCAGCGAGAACGGGGCGGACTTCGTGGCGCCGGAGGAACGGATCGCCGTCTTCGACAATGACGGCACGCTCTGGACCGAGCAGCCGAACTATTTCCAGGGCATGTTCGCTGTGGATCGCGTCAAGGCGATGGCGCCGGAACATCCGGAGTGGAAGGACAAGGAGCCATTCGCATCGCTGCTCAAGGGCGACATGGCGGGTGTTGCAGCTGCCGGCGAGAAAGGCAGCGTCGAACTCGTGATGGCGACCCATGCCGGCATGACGACGGATGCGTTTACCAAGACGGTCAAGGACTGGTTTGCGACCGCCAAACATCCGCGCTTCAACCGTCCCTACAACGAGATCACCTATCTGCCGATGCGCGAGCTGCTCGATTATCTCCGGGCAAACGGTTTCAAGACCTACATCGTCTCCGGCGGCGGCATCGAATTCATGCGGCCGATGACGGAACAGATGTACGGTATCCCGCCCGAACAGGTCGTCGGCAGCAGCATCACGACGAAGTATGACCTCGATGGCGATACGCCGGTGCTGACACGCGAGCCCAAGATCGACTTCATCGACGACGGCCCGGGCAAACCCGTCGGCATCAACACGTTCATCGGCCGGCGGCCGATCTTTGCGGCCGGCAACTCCGACGGCGACTATGAGATGCTGCGCTGGGTAACAGCGGGCTCCGGTCCAAGCTTCGGCCTGATCGTGCACCATACGGACGGCGAGCGCGAATGGGCCTATGACCGGCAATCGCCCGTCGGCAAGCTGGACAAGGCGCTGACCGAAGCCGAACAGAGAAACTGGCTGCTGGTCGACATGAAACAGGACTGGCGCAAGATCTATGCTTTCGACAAGTAAGGAGCGGACAGTTAGCCCCTTTGGTTGCGCGCCCATCGTCGAGTTCGCCTACGACGTTCCGGCCGACGGATTCTAGTCTTTGAGGAGTTCCGGAGACGATGACCTACGGTTCGACAAAGGCGTCCCAACCGATCTGTCATCGATAGGGATCGCCTTGGCGATACGGGACCTGCTGAGGCATAAAGCTTGTCGTATCCAAGGACGAACTCGGACGATCATATCGTCGGCGTCAAGACTATCGGGGCAAAGTTACTGTTACGTACTTCCGAAACGGAGCGTCTGTTGTCACGTTAACCATCGAGGGAGAGGTCCGGTCCGGCTGCCAGTTTTGGTTGAACGCTCGGCTGGCTGATGTGTCGTCACGGTCCCGGAGAAAATGATCCTTGAGGAATGGTGCGCCAGCGAATCGGGCTGGCGGCAAGGTCATCGATTGTCGATCAGGCGGGTAGAAAACAATGCCCAACGCAGCCGTACAGCGCGGACTTCTGAAGCTCATGCTGAAGCTTCCGGCGTTGCGCGGTCAACTGCAACTGCTGAGCGTCAAGAACCTTTCTCTTTCCAGCCTCTGCGAGGCCTATGAAGAGGCGAGCTCCATGCTCGACCGGCAACGTAAGCTCGATCCGCTGGATCATTCGATGATCTCGGAGTATGAATTGATCTGTCGCGAGATCGAAGAAGAGGTAATTTCCATCTGTATCATCGATTCAGGTCGCGAACCCAGTCAATTGTGATTAACAAATAGCCTTCTTGGGTTCATACATTTCATGTAAATCCCGTGAAAATTCTGTGGGATTTTCGGTTGGTTCTTGCTCTATTTTGAAATGACTCATTTCCTTTCGTGAAAATGTTTTGTGATGGCGCAATATTTTTCTTTTCGCCACTGCGGCTCTCGTCTAGAGTTCGTCTCGCGTTTGCACTCTCTTTGGGGTTGTGGGCAGTTGGGAGCGCATCATGGAAGCCAGAAATGCGGGTCAAGCAGCTCATTGTGCCGTTGCCGAATGTGACGCACGCCCTGCACTTGATCGTATTCTTGCCGATAGTCAGTTTCATGCGACTGAGCGCCACCGGAAACTCCTGCGCTACCTGGTCGATGAATTCTTCGCTGGCCGCTCGGGGCAGGTCAAAGCCTATACCATCGCGATCGACGTTTTCGGTCGGCCGGCTTCCTTTGATCCGGCAACCGATCCGATCGTGCGTGTCGAAGCCTCGCGCCTGCGCGCCGCGCTGACGCAATATTACGAGACCGTCGGCGATAAGGCGGGGCTTCGCATCGAGCTTCCCAAGGGCAACTACGTTCCGCATTTTGTGACAAGCGACCACTCACCGGGCCGTTCGGAAATCGCAGCGGCTCCCACGCAGATGGCGAACGAGTCGGAAGAGCTGGTCGACGTCACTCCCGCCATCGTCCAGCCGAAGCGTCGGCCGTTCGGTCTGATCGCCGCCGCTATCGCAGGGACGGCGGCAATGGCTGGAGCCTTCTATCTCTCCGTCGTCGAGCGCCTCCCGTGGCAACCGGTGCTTTCCGCCAAGCCGACGATCGTCATCGACGTTCCGGCGGCCAGCGGAGCCGGTGCCGAAGAGCAGAGGAGGGCGGGCAATTATCTGGTCCACGCGCTGTCGCAGTTCTCCGCGGTGCGCACTTTGGCGCAAGCGCCGGCGCCGGGCGTCGATGTTGCATCGGTCACCGGCTGGGTCGCGTCGGCACCGCCGGTGAAGCTGCAGGGGAGCAAGGAGTACCGGCTCTCGGTCGCTTACAGCGCTGACGTCAAGGAGCATCAGATCTCGTGGCAGGTTGTCGATGCGCAAAGCAACGAGGCGCTCCGAGCGGGTACGGCGAAAGCCGACATCGACAGCGGTGACGCACGAGCAGTTCAGGAAAAACTGCTGGCTCGGCTCGCCCGATCTCTCGCCGGCGAGGAAGGTGTCATCGTCAGTCTGGAGGCGGCGCGGCAGCTCGTGACGCCGTCGATCGGCTACGGTTGCGTGCTTCTTGCCGATGTCGCGCTGGCACGGATCGACCCGGAAGGATTGGCTTCGGCACATGCCTGCCTGGAGCAATCGGTAACCTATCAGGCGACAGACCCTGACGTCCTTGCCAGCCTGGCCACGGTGCTGGTGGCGACCGGCGAGGCGAGCGCCTCGCCGACGGTGGCGGCGCGGGCGGTGAAGCTCGCGGATAAGGCCGTAGCTCTCGCACCGCAATCGAGCCAGAGCTACATCGCTCAGATGCAGGCGCGCTTCGCCACCGGCGACACCGAGGCCGCGTTCTTGTCCGGTCGCCGCGCCGTTGCGCTCAATCCGCTCGATGATGCCATTCCCGCTCGGCTCGGCCTGTTGCTCTTCGTCAGCGGCCAATATTCGGAGGGCGTGAACCTTGCGCGGGTGGCGGAAGTGGGCTGCGAATATGTGCACCACGACGCGGCGCTCACGCTGGCGCTCGAAGACTACCGAAACGGCAAATACCGCGAAGCACTGACGCGTGCGCGCCAGCTCGCCAATCCCGCCGACACTGCCGTCAACCTCCTGCGGATGGCGGCGGCAGGTCAGCTCGGCCTGACGAGAGAGGCCACGAGTGCCCTTGACGGCTTACAGCGGAACAAGGCTGGCTCGATGCGGTCGATTGAGAGCGAACTCGCCGCGCGTGGTTACACGCCCGAACTGATCGCGCTTCTCGATGATGGTCTTGGCAAGGCCGGCGTCCGCCTCGCCAGCCTGCACTGATCGCTCGCGAGGCGTGGTTTTCAGTTCTCGGCGGCCACCCGCACGACCAGCTTGCCGAAGTTGCGGCCTTCGAGCAGCCCGATGAAGGCATTCGGGGCGTTCTCGATGCCCTCGACAACGTCCTCCTTGTACCGAACCTCGCCGCTGGCGATCCAGCCTGCCATCTCCTGGTAGAAAACCGGACGCTGATCGGCGAATTCGCGCTGGATGAAGCCCCTGATCAGCAGGCTCCTGCTCAGAACTTCCCGCATGACGCCTGGCAGCCTGTCGCCACCAGCTTGCGGACCGCCAGCCTGGTTGTAGTGCGCAATCAGGCCGCAAACGGGCACGCGGGCGAAGTCGTTCAACAGCGGAAACACCGCGTCCCAGACATGGCCGCCGACATTCTCGAAATAGACGTCGATGCCGTTGGGGCACGCGGCGGCGAGTTGCTCGGCGAAATCCGGAGCGCGGTGATCGATCACCGCATCGAAGCCGAGCACGTCGCGAACGAAAGCGCACTTGTCCGCACCACCCGCAATGCCGACCGCGCGCGCGCCCTTGATGCGGGCGATCTGGCCGACGGCCGAGCCGACGGCACCGCTTGCGGCTGCCACCACGACCGTTTCGCCCGGCTTCGGCTTGCCGATCGTCAGCAGTCCGGCATAGGCGGTGAAGCCCGGCATGCCCAGAATGCCGAGCGCGGTCGACAGAGGTGCCGCCGACGGATCGAGCTTGCGCAGGTCCGCACCGCGCGACAGCGCATAGCTCTGCCAGCCGGAATGGGAGAGCACGAAATCACCGTCGCTGAAATCCGGGTGGCGCGAGCGCACGACGCGGGCAACCGTGCCACCCTCCATAACCGCGCCGATCTCCACCGGCTTGGCATAGGACCGGCCGGTGTTCATGCGCCCGCGCATGTAGGGATCGAGCGAGAGGTAGAGGATTTTGAGCAGAACCTCGCCTTCGGCCGGCTCCGGGATTGCCGTCTCGACGATGCGGAAGTCGCTCGGCGTCGGTCGCCCCGATGGCCGGGCGGCCAGCAGAACCTGGGTGTTCGTGCTCATTGTCTTTCCTTCCCTATGCATGGCCGGATCTGCGCCGGGGTGCCATCCGACGGACGCTCGATTAGAGCATGTTGTGGCATGAAACCGAACGGAGGCCTACCGGCGCGTTCGGACGCCAAAATGGCGCCGCGGGCCTGGCCCTAAAGGGCGAGCCCGCGGCAACTCCTGCAAAAGCGTTCGATCAGGCGGCGTCAATCGCCTGCTTGATGTCGGCGATAATATCGTCCGGATGCTCGATGCCGATCGAAAGCCGGACATAACCCGGTGTTACGCCGGTCTTGAGCTGGTCCTCCTCGGTAAGCTGCGAATGCGTCGTCGTCGCCGGGTGGATGGCAAGCGAGCGCGCGTCGCCGATATTGGCGACATGGTAGAGCAGCTTCAGCCCGTCGATGAAACGGCGTCCGGCCTCTCGTCCATCCTTCAGTTCGAAGCCGACCAGGGCTCCAAAGTGTCCAATCCGGAGATACTTCTCGGCGCGAGCCTTCGCTTCGCCCTCCTGGAATTTTGGAAAGATTACCCGCGCCACTTTCGGGTGGGTGCGGAGGAACTCGGCCACCTTGATCGCATTCTCGTTGTGCTGGCGGATTCTGAGCGGCAGCGTCTCCAGGCCCTGGATGAACTGGAAGGCGTTCAACGGACTGATGGCGGCGCCGAGGTCGCGCAAGAGAACCGCGCGGGCACGCAGGATGTAGGGATGGAAGGCGATCGTCTCGGCCTTTTGGAGCCAGGTCTTGCCCTGGTAGCTCGGGTCCGGCTCATGCAGGTTCGGGTGCCGCGCCTCATGGTCGTGCCAGGGGAAGCGGCCGCTGTCGATGATCGCGCCGCCGATCGACGTGCCGTGACCGCCGATATACTTCGTCGTGGAGTAGACGACCACTGCGGCGCCGTGATCGAAGGGGCGGATCGTCAGCGGTGCGGCCGTGTTGTCGACGATCAGCGGAATGCCGAAGCGCCGGCCCACCTCGGCGACCTCGGCAATCGGGAAGACGTCAAGTTTCGGGTTCGGCAAGGTCTCGGCATAGTAGGCGCGTGTCCTATCGTCCGTCGCCCGGGCGAAGGCCTCCGCGTCGGTGGAATCGACGAAACGCACCTCGATGCCGAAGCTTTTGAGCGTCGCGGCAAAGAGCGCCCAGGTTCCGCCATAGAGGCCGGCGGCGCTGACGACGTTGTCGCCGGCGCGCGCAAGGTTCAGCAGGGCGAAGGCGGATGCCGCCTGTCCCGAGCCGAGTGCCAGTGCTGCTGCCCCGCCTTCGATTTCCGCCAGCCGCTGCTCGAAGGCGTCCTGCGTCGGGTTGGAGACACGGGTGTAGAGATGCCCGGGAGCCTCCAGCGCAAAGAGCTTGTCGGCGCCATCCGTGCCCGGCAGCTGATAGGAGGTCGTCTGGTAGATCGGAACGGCGACGGCGCCGCTTACGGGATCGAAGCGATAGCTGCCGCCATGGAGCGCCAGCGTTTCCGGATGCAGCTGTCCGCCGGGCTCGCGCAGCCCTGTCGGTGCCTTGATCTCGGCTGCTGGTTCTTCCGGCTTCTGATGGATCGTCATGCCATTTCTCCATGGTTCTCAGGTTGATCGGCGCCGTCCGGTCAATCAGGCGGGCACGGCCGCCTTCTGCTGTTCCAGCAGGTCTGCATGGTGCTCAGCGGCGACATCGGGGTGCGAGCGCAGCCGGGATTTCAGCACGTTGCGGCCGACCTCGTGGAAGAGCGGGTTCTGCGAATCCTGGGTGACGCCGCGGACCTCGGCCGCAAGCTCCGGCGGCAGGTCGAGCACCGGGATGGTGGAGGCGAGGTTGGCGCCGAGAAAGAAGGCGACGGAAAGCCGGTCGCCGCCTGCCGGTGGCGTGACCACCCGGTGGATATTGGCGAGCAGATAGCCGTTCGACGCCAGTTCCAGGAGTTCGCCGACATTGATGACGAAGGTACCGCGCTTCGGCGGCGCGTCGATCCAGCCGCCCTTGCCGTCATCGACCTGCAAACCGCCGACCACGTCCTGCAGCAGGATGGTGACGAAACCGCCGTCCTTGTGGGCGCCCACCCCCTGGTCGCTTTCCGTCTTGTCGCGGCCGGGATAGCGGATGATCTTCAGGAGCTGGTTGGGGCCGTCGCGGTAGATCGGCCCGAAGACATCGGGCTGCTGGCCGAGCGCTTCGGAGAAAATCTCGATCAGGCGGATGCCGAGCCCGGTGACGGCGTCTATGTAGGCGAGGATCGCCGGCTTCAACTCGGGCAGGGCTTGCGGGAACTGGTTGGGGCCGACCAGCCGCTTCCACGGCGCATCCTCCGGCTCGACCTCAAGGCTCTGGCGCTCGGGGCCGAAATCGACCTGTTCGCGCCAGTCCTGGGTGCCGCGGGTATATTCGAGCCCGGCGCGATTGTAGCCGCGGAAATGCGGCGACTTGCGCATCTCGATTGCCAGCTTGTCATCCTCAGGCAGTGCGAAGAAACGCCGCGAAAGCGAAAGGATACCGTCGATCTCTTCCTGCGGAATCCCGTGGCCTTCGAGATAGAAGAAGCCCACCGAGCGGGCAACGCTGCGCAATTCATCGAGCGCCGTCGCCCGCTCGGGGTGGCCCGCCGCAAAGCGCGAAAGGTCGAGGACGGGTAGGGTAGGGGTGGTCTGGCTCAAGATGGTCTCCGTTGTTTCGTTAGGCGTGCCGCTGGCTGCCGAAACCCGCGGATTAAGCGGAGCGAGCAGGGGCACATCGAAGGACTTCAGGTGAGGCCGGCGGATGCGGCCGCCGCCGCAGTGCCTATTGGCCGCAAGAGGGTGCTGCGCGACAAAACGCTGGTCGTTGAACGGCGTTGGCTCATGGCATCCCCACTTGTGCCGAGTGGGTCAAGCCTAACCGGTGGCGCTAATTATTCAATACTATCTATCGAAATTATAGACTAAATTCCGAGCGCCAAGCGAAGCAAACATTCGAACTTGCCGAGGTTCCGGGGAAACTCCGTCCGTCCTCTTCCATCTCGCCTTGGCGAGCGTGCCCTCGCGTCGAAATTGAAATATCCGACAACTGCACGGTGACGCAGCGGCGAAGCCGCAATGCCGTCACCTTAAGCCGCGCCGTCCACATCGCAGCAGGCGAACTCGCTTGCAGACGGAAAATGAAAAGCCCTGTTTTGCTTTTCTGCAAAACAGGGCTTTGTAACGATTGGGTTGATCAGATCATTCCATCGTCCCGGAAGACGGAGGACGATCCTCACGACTGCGCAAATCCGGACGGAGAACGCCCCGAACTTGCTGGCCTCAGCAGCGGCCGAGGCTTGGCCGCGTCAGCAGTTCGTTGGTCAGATGTGCGCGCTTGTCTCCGCATTCCTCTGCCTCCTTGAGCAGCGATGCGAGCGCCAGTTCGAGGCAGTATTGCACGCCTTCGACATTGAGGGTCTTGGCGGAGTCTCGCGCATAGGTGACAAGGCGAGCCAATGCCAGAAGCTCCTTCTCCTTGTCTTCCGGTTCCACCGGTACAGCAAATGAAGACAGCATGATTTTCCCCTGCTCCCTATGGATCAGCCAGATCCAGTTCAGCGTGACCAATCATAGCGTGACTGCGCGGCAGTGCGCGTGACATGAGCGTGACACACGTTGTATGGGAAAACCACGCGCTTAAGATGAAGCGTCAGGTTGATCGGACAACCTCTTCCACATGCTGGTAGAATTGAATTTCCAGTCTCGCGCCACAACCGTTCGTTGGTTCGGCGCGTTGTGCAGTGCGTCGAGCAGAAGCAGCGCATCGATACGTTTCTGATCGACGAATTCGGCGGCAAGCAGGTCTGCGAGACGCGTCCGGTCTGTACCGACGGGAAGAGGCGCGCGCTCGACAACCGCGGCCCAGGTCCGCTCCTTGTAGAAGATGCCGGCTGCCGCGGCG
Organism: Sinorhizobium sp. NFACC03; assembly: GCF_900103435.1. NCBI lineage: Bacteria > Pseudomonadati > Pseudomonadota > Alphaproteobacteria > Hyphomicrobiales > Rhizobiaceae > Sinorhizobium > Sinorhizobium sp. NFACC03. The sequence continues at coordinate 18,070 of NZ_FMXF01000039.1, read as the reverse complement.
CCGACCGCCGCCACCTCTTCAAGAGAAAGCAGCTGGCGATCCGCCAGGCGTCTGAGGGTCACGTTCACATTGACGAGCGGCAAGGTCAGCGGCAGGTATCCAAGCTCAGCCGGGCCATGTATCAGGGCGACATCGGCATCGTCCACTCGCTCGCCTTGCGCGTATTGCCGATAGATCTCGCCGATGCCCGTCATGCCGAAGGGAGCGCATTCGGCAGCGCGAAGCGCGCCCATGCTGGCCGCCCCGAAAACCTGAACGCCTTGCGTCAGCGCGTAGAGAATCTCCTTGTGCCAGACCGGCGCGACCTGTTCAAAGTTGCCGTCGACCAGACCGATAGCCGTTGCACCACGTTTGGTCGCGCTGAGAATGTCGCCCTGGATGGCAGGTGGCTGGAGAGTTATGGCGGCGCCCGCAACGCGGCGCGCGTCCGGAAGGGTAGGCCCGACGAAGACGATCTTCATCCGACCACCAGTGCGCGTGCCAGCGCCCGTTCTCCGAAACGGCGCTTGCGCAGCCCATCGGGGTTTTCCAGGCCCGGAACGAGAACCTTGACGACAGAGAACGGCATGGCCTCCTCCTCCACCAGCGGTACGACCACAACTGAGCGGATACGCGCCTCCTCGAGCCGCTGGATTGCGAAGCGCAGCAGCGCGTGCGGTCCGCCCTTAGCGCTTGCGGGGATCGTCGTTTTCCTTTGCGGGACCGCCTCGAACAGGCGCTGTGTTTCGCCGGGGAGGGGGCACGCAAAAGTCTCGGGAAAGACGTCGTCGCGGGCGCCGCTGATATAGGTGAGCCTTGACTGGGCCGCCTCCGTCACGGCGCGGATGGCGGCTCTGCGCGCCACCAGATGCGCGCCGTGGCCGATTGTCACGTCGTGGTACCGAGGTTGCCGCGCGGTCAGAATGCCAGCATCGGCAAGTGTCGCCGCATAACAGGGGACGGCGATGTCGCTGGTCATGTCGAAGAGGCGCAGTTGCAGGCCACAAGCCGCGATCTGCCGCGCCATCTGGTCGAGGATCGGGTCCTCGAACGATGCTGGATCAATGCAACTGTTGAGCTTTCCGCTCAGCGGCAGCAGACGCCAGAGCGTTTCGGCGTCGCGCTCGATCCGCTCGAGCAGACCATGCAGGATGGCTTCGGTCTCGGTGTTGCCGGAGGAGAGGCCATCGGAGGATTGCCAGTATCGGCAGCCCTCGATAGTTCTGTCGAGGGTGGTCGCATGAAGCGGCGCCCATGTGGTGGTTCCGTCTGCCAGATCGAATCCGCGAAGCCAGGCGATCGTTTCGTCGTCGCCGAGGTCCGGCTGGCCGGTGGCCACCAATCCCGGAAGCGTCAACGCCCGATCGCCGCTCTCACATAATGTCCGTCGGGTCGCCATTCTGGTCGGCACGGCAGGTGCGCAGGCAACGGCGCGTTCGATCGCCTCCATGGCGGCCGAAACCTTGGCGTCGTTGTCGGTGATGCCTTTTCCTTGATTGATGACGATCGACCGCGCGTTCGGGGACATGGCGCTCCAGACCGGGATCCCGATCTTATCGAGCCCGGTCAGGCGTGCAAGCCTGCTGACGCCGAATGTCGGCAAAAGCGGCTCGATGCGCCGAAGGGTCTCTTCGGACGAACAGGCGCGATCGCTGTATGAAAGCATATTGGCCGTCGGATAACCGAAACAATCATCCGACGGCCGGTCAATTCCGGTGACTTGCGCCACGTGTCGGCGCTAGCCGTCCATGAACCCGCCGGAAACCGAACCGGACGAGGCCGCCACCACAGCGAGGTTCACGCCCTTGTGCACTGTTGCGCCACCGTTGACGCGCAGATCGTTGGCCGCTGCCAGCGGCCCCTGCGTCGGCGTCGGAATTTGCGTCACCGTTCCCGCGTCCAGATCCGCCATCCAGAGCCTGTCGTCGCCCGCTACGCCAATTACCACCACTTTCGCCATTTACCCCTCCTGGCTTTCGTTGAATGAAGGCGTCAGAAACCTGCCTTGCGCAGGCCCTCGCAATAGTGGACTCGCTGCCACTCTTCCCTGAAGGGAACGATGGCCATCCATTTGTCGAGATCAAAATCCGGATGTACGTCGAATGTCTTGCGGACGAATTGGCGGGCCTTTTTCTTGTTGCCAAGCATGCCCCAACTCGCCGCCGACAACCGGTCTGCAGGCGTCGGATCGCCCATACGCTCGATATAGGCGATCGCCTGCTCGTACTGGCCAAGCGAATAGCTGGCGCCGGCTGCAGTCCAGAAATATTCGTCCGGCGCGATCGGGTTGAGGTCGAGTGCCGCCTGGATCTTGCGTAGACCACCTTCCGGACGCGAGGCCTGCACCAGCGTGTCGGCATAGCTCGCGATCACGTTGGCATGCTGTGGGCTGAGCGCCTCCGCCTTGTCATGGTACTCCATGCTCTCATCGAATTGTCTCAGATAGAGCTTGACGACACCGAGCTCGCGATAGCCCGTTGCCAGCGTGTCATCGGCCCCCACCGCGTCGCGCGCATGCCTTTCCGCAAGCGCCAGCAACTCGCTGTCACCACGCGCCGTCAACAGCCACTCGAAGAAGTAGCTGCGCGCCAGCCCGCTCATCGCCGGCGCAAAGTCGGAATTCTCGTACAGCGATTCACGGAAACTCTTGCGAGCGCGCCGCACTTCCGGAAGGTTCAGCTGCTTGAGATAGCGCTGCCCAAGCAGGAAGCTGCGATAGGAGCCGACATTGGTTTCGTAGGTCTTGCGATGCGCCTCGTTGCGTTCCACCTGGCTGGCGATGGCATAGGCGATCTGGCGTGCGATCTCCCGCCTGGAGGTCATCAGCCCGTCGCCGTCGAGATTGAAGCGGTCAGCCCAGATCACTTCGTCATTGGCAAAGAAGATCAACTGCGTGAATAGAGTCAGCCGGCTGCCCTCGTCCGTCAGGCGAGTGTCGAGGATGTAGCTGATGGCGTGCTTCTGGTAGGTGTTTGCCTTGTCGGCCTGGAGGCTGATCTGCGCGGCCGTGTAGGGGGCGATGACCGAAACCGAACGAAGCGCGCAAAGCCCGATGGTGACGTCCTCGATCAAGGCGCCAGCAAACTGGGTGGCGGGACTGTCGATCGCTCCGTTGCTCGGGGGTAGCAGCACGACGCGCGGCGGACGCAAGTCCGCGGCCGCCTCGGAGGCCGGCGCAAAGATCGTCGAGGCTGGCCGCCATTCCGCGATCGCCGGAACGGCCGGCGCATTGCTGTGCGCAAGTGCTCTCGCTTCCAGGTGATTGCCTTCCAGCTGAAACACCTGGGTCAGGATCTTGCGCACCTCCTCGTCGAGCGGATTGCGCTCGAGGAGCCGCGCTGCAGCGGCCTTGACCAGCTTGCGATGACTCTTCGCCGCTTCCGGCGCGGCTGCGATCAGCCTTTCGCGCAAAAGCGTCATGTGTTCGCCGCGCTGCCGTTCGATCCAGCCGTGCAGCGCTTGCCCCTGGGATTTCAGGTCCTTGAGGAAGTCCTCCTGGAATGTCGTTGCTGCCAGTTGGAAGCGGTTGAGCGCATCGCCCGGATCACGACAGATTTCGTCCAGGTCGCTCTGCAGTCGATCGACGTCGAGTCCGACCGACGATGGAGAGAAGCGCAGGAAATGACAGCCGAGTTCGTCCTGCCGTGCACCAATCCGGGAGATCGTCTTGCGCAGATTGACGAAGGCCTGACTGGGAACGACTTCGTCCCACAACAGCTTGGCGATGTCGTTTCTCGATTGTTCGCGATATCCGCCGACGATCAAATAGCAAAGGATAAGCAGACCCTTCTCCGGGAACGTCACTTCGCGCCCGTCATTATCGACGAGACGCAAGCGCCCGAGGGTCTGCAGTCTGAATGTCATCCGGTCATTCCTGTCGGGTGCAGGCGCTTATCCGTGCAGATCCTGGGCGTGGCTCATCCCTGTACGGGTGCTCTCCGTCTCGGGCGTCTGGGCGACGGCGGCGACGAGCGAGATGATCTTCTTGCGCAGCACCGGATCGGTGATCTTCAGGAAGGCGCGGTTGAGAGCGATGCCTTCCTTCGACGATACGAAAGAGGAGATTTCGCTCGGCTCGCGCGTCGTGTCGCCGTTGCGGGCAGCGGCGTCGTCGCCTTCCTGGAAGAAGAAGCTTGGATGCACGCCGAGGATATTGGCGATCGCCTGGAGGCGGCTGGCGCCGATGCGATTGGTGCCTTTTTCGTACTTTTGAACCTGCTGGAATGTGATCCCGAGACCGTCGGCCAGCTTTTCCTGGCTCAACCCGGCCATCAACCGACGCATCCTGACGCGGGAACCGACAAAGACATCAATCTGGCTGGGGGCTTTTGTGTTCACTTGCATTTCCTCCGCACGTATGAATGGTCAAATCATACATATGAGTTTGCTTGAATAAATCCCCTGATGCAATCACCACGGGCTAAAACGCGGAGATTTGCGGCGCCGTCCCGGTTTTCCAGGGGATGGGCCGGGCGATGCTGCCGTGATCGGGGCGCAAGCGCGCGAATTGTGACGGGTCGCGTGCGTCACGTTGTCTCGATCGCGCCAAAATGCAAGGCGGCCCGCGCGAATCGATCCTGCGTCAATCTGCGTTTGGCGGCCCGAAGGGAGGCTCATGGCCGGGCCTCATCATCCCTTTTCAACGGCCTGTTACGGTCGCCGTTACTGTTACGTACTTGTGCTGCCCCCGATGCCGAAGATGCTGCGATCATACCGGTCCGATGTCCGCCGGTTCGGATTGCTGCTAGACGCCGGAGAACCGTGATGCGCAGATTGACCCTGGCCTTGACCCTTTTCGCGATTGCCTCCGTTCCGGCCGAGGCCGGTCCGGCTAGGACAAACGCGTCCGTCAATTTCCGGGAAGGGCCGGGCACCGGCTTCGACAGCCTCGGCACGATTGCGGAAGGCGCGGAAGTCGACGTCAAGGAATGCGACGATGGCGGCACATGGTGCGCGGTGAGCTTCAATGGCCAGAACGGCTTCGTCAGCGGCAAGTATCTGAATGATGCCGATCCCAAGGGGCTCGGCTGGCCGCGCGCCTTCAAGACCGACAGCGGCGCGACCATTACGCTCTACCAGCCTCAGATCAACGCTTGGACGGACTTCACCGATCTCGATGCGTTGATCGCCGCCGAATACAAGCAGTCCGACGATGCCAAGCCGATCTATGGTGTCATCGGGGTGACCGGCAAGACCGACGCCGACAGCGCATCCGGCCAGGTCGTCGTTTCGGATATCAAGATGACGGAGATCAATTTTTCCGTCCTCGACCGAAAGGAACTGGCGGATCTCGCCCTCGAGGTCGGGAAGTTGATGCCGGTCGGAACCATCACGGTTTCGGAAGACAAATTGACGGCGAGCCTGGGGGACTACGAGCGGCTCGGCAATGTCGAGGGACTGAAGGCAGACGCGCCGCCGATCTTCGTCAGCAAGGCGCCGGCGGTGCTGCTGCAGACCGACGGCAAGGCCGTGTTCGCGCCGGTCAAGGGTGTCGAAGGCCTATCCTTCGCGGTCAACACCAATTGGGACCTGTTCAAGGTCGATGCGGACAGCACCTATTATCTGCGCAACGACAAAGCGTGGCTGCAATCCAAGGATCTGGCCTCGGGGTGGCAGGCTGCAGCGTCGCTGCCGGACATTCTCGGCAAGCTTCCGGACGACGACAACTGGAAGGATGCCAAGGCGGCTATCCCGCCGCAAGCGGACAAGGCCGTGGTGCTTGACGTCATCTATTCGGACAAGCCCTCCGAGTTGCTCGTCTTCGACGGCGAGCCGAAGCTGGAGCAGGTGCCGGGCACCGGGCTCAAGGTAGCGACCAACAGCGAGAGCGACGTCTTCTACCGCGATGTGGATTCCAACTGGTATATCCTCGTCTCCGGTCGCTGGTTTGCGAGCTCTTCCCTCGACGGTCCGTGGGCTTTCGCCACGCCCAAGCTTCCCGAAGATTTCCAGAATATCCCGCAGGACGCCGCCTATTACACGGTGCGCTCGTCCGTTCCAGGCACGTCCGAAAACGCCGAAGCGCGGCTCAAGGCAAGCATCCCCGAAAAGGCGCGTGTGGCGCTCGACGGGTCGGTGAAGGTGGACGTGACCTATAGCGGCGATCCGAAATTCGAGAAGATCGACGGCACCTCGCTGACCTACGCCGTCAACACCAACGAGACCGTCATCAAGGTCGGTGACAAGTATTTTGCCGTGAACGGCGGCATCTGGTTCGTCGGCGATACGCCGACCGGACCCTTCAGCGTCGCCAATGCGGTGCCCGACGAGATCTACAAGATCCCGCCATCCTCGCCCGTCTACAACGCCACCTATGTAAGGATCTACGAGACCGAGCCCGACGCGGTCTGGTTCGGCTACACGATGGGCTATCTCGGTGCCTATCTCGCCTGGGATACCTTCGTCTACGGCACCGGCTGGTACTATGACGATTATTGGGACTATGGCTGGGCTGGCGGCGGCTACTGGCCCTATTATCCGCGTCCCGTGAGCTATGGCGTCGGTGCCTTCTACAACCCGGCTGTCGGAACGTTCGGCCGCTACGGCTATGCCTATGGGCCCTATCGCGGCATCGCCGCCGGTGCGGCCTACAATCCGCGCACCGGTACCTATATGCGAGGCGCTGTTGGCTACGGGCCGAACGGCGACCGGGGCTTTGTCGCCGCCTACAATCCGCGCACCGGCAATGCGGCGATCGCACGTGGCGGACACAATGTCTACGGGAGCTGGGGAACGGCATCCGTCAAGCACGGTTCCGACTTTGCGCGCATTTCCGGCGGTTCGACTGCGGCCGGAGCGGGGGCCCATTGGCGCACGACAGACGGCAACCATGGTTTCGTCGCCGGTGGCAAGGGTGACGACGTCTACGCCGGGCGCGACGGAAACGTCTATCGCCGCGACGACGGGCAATGGCAGACGCACACGCCTGACGGCTGGCAGCCGGTCGACAAGCCTTCCATCCAGGACAGGGCCAAGGCGGGCGAACAGTTTTCCGCCAAGCATCCGGACGCTGTCCAAAACCTGAACCAGCGGATCGAATCCGGCCAGGGAGCGCGAACGCTGGACCGCGCGCCCGATCATCTGGCCATCGACAATATCGGCCGACAGCTCGGCAACCAGCGTTCCTTCGAGCGTCAGTCCTTCGATCAGCGGCCGCTGAACTTCCCGAGCAGTGGAGGCGGTGGTTTTGATCGCCCGGGCGGCTTTGGTGGCGGCGGCTTCGAGGGAGGCGGTTTCCACGGTGGTGGCGGCTTCCACGGTGGCGGTGGCTTCCAAGGCGGCGGTTTCCATGGCGGCGGCGGCTTCCGTCGTCGTTGATCCGCGGCGCGGCGAAAGGGCGTTGGTAGAACCGCCTACAGGTATGTTAGCATTTGTAAAAGTTGAGAATCATGCCGGTCGGGGCCGGCATGATCCCTGGGGGTGGTCACAATGGGCTGTGTCGGGTCGTCGCGTCGTTTTCTGGGGCCGGTCTTCGGTCTTCTCGCGTTTCTTTCAATTATCTTCGGTCCTGTTTCCAAGGGGGGTGCGCAGGAGGCGGCGCCCGCCGCGCCGCCCGCCAAGGTCCAGCAACTGATCCAGCTCCTCGACGATCCGGATGTGAAGCAGTGGCTTTCGACAAAACAGGCGCCTGCCGCGGCGGCGACCGAGGCGCCTGCGACGGGGATTGTCGCCCGGTCGACGGCCCAGATCAGGCGCCATCTGACAGGCATCACCAATGCGGTGCCGCGCGTTATGCCCGAAATGCAAGCCGCGCGGGATCGCCTCGCCGGCGACATGGAAAACCACGGTGCCGTTCCGATCCTCAAAGGGTTCTTCTTCATCCTGCTGATCGGCTACGGTGCCGAGTATCTGCTGCGTTGGGTGCTGGGGCGCAGCCTGAAGGGTGCGGTCCTGACGGGGCCGGCCCGAACAATCCTGACACGGGTTCTGCCGCTCATCGTTTTTGCGGCCGCCAGTATGTCGGTGCTCGCCATTGCCGATTGGCCGAGGCGGCTGGAGACCACGATTGCGCCGTTGCTCGGGGCCTGGATCGGCGCCCGCCTGCTGATGATCATCGCCTCGGCTGTGCTGACCGGTGGACCGGCAAGCGAGGGGAGTGCAGATGGGCGGGCCGGCTATATGTCGCTGACGGCGGATGAGGCCCGCTTCTGGCACCGGCACTGCTTGTGGCTGATCGGCGCTGCTGCCCTGGTGTGGGGTGTCGGCGATGCGATGCACGCTCTTTCCATTCCCCCCGATGTGCACGATCTTATCGCCGCGGCTCTCGGCCTGGTGGTCCTGGTGCTCGGGATCGTGACGGTGGTGCGCCGGCCAGTCGGCGCGGTCATCGGCTCGCGCCGCATCGTCGGTAACGTGCTGTTGATCGCCTTCCTGATCGTGCTGTGGATGCTTTGGGTCGCCGGCATGGACGTCCTGTTCTGGATCGGCCTCTACGTGATCGGCATACCGCCGCTGCTGCGCTTCACCAGCGCCTTCACCAAGACCTTGCTGGATGCCTCCGCCGAAGACGATACGCGTGTCATGCGCAACATCTTCATCGAGCGCGGCGCGAGGCTGCTGGTCATCGCTCTGGCCGCCGGCTGGCTGGCACTCGTCTTCAAGGTCAGCGCCACTGCCATGATGCACGACGACGCCTTCAATCGGGTTGTTCGAGGGGCATTGGCCGGCATCGTCATCCTGCTGGCGGCCGATCTGATCTGGCAGCTGGTGAAAGGTTTCATCAATCTGCGTGTCAAGCAGGCCAATCATGCGACCGAGGACCCGGCCGAGCGCGCCCGCAACACCCGTCTGATGACATTGCTGCCGATCCTGCGCAATTTTCTCGCGGCGTTCATCGCCATCGTGGCGGTGCTGATGGTGCTCTCGGGCCTGGGAGTGGAAATCGGTCCGCTGATTGCCGGCGCCGGCGTTTTTGGCGTCGCGATCGGCTTCGGATCGCAAACGCTCGTCAAGGATGTCATCAGCGGTATCTTCTATATGATGGATGACGCTTTCCGCATCGGCGAATACATCCAGAGCGGCAGCTACAAGGGCACGGTCGAATCCTTCAGCATTCGCTCCGTCAAGCTCCGGCATCACCGTGGCCCGGTCTTTACCGTGCCTTTCGGGTCGCTCGGCGCAGTCCAGAACATGAGCCGTGACTGGGTGATCGACAAGTTCCTGATCAACGTTTCCTTCGATGCCGACGTCGCCAAGGTGAAGAAGGTGGTGAAGGGCATCGGAGCCAAGCTTCTCGAGGATCCGGATATCGGACCTCTGATCTTGGAAACGGTGAAGATGAAGGGGGTCGAGAATTTTGGCGACTACGGTATGACCTTGAGTTTCGCCATGAAGACGAAGCCGGGAAGCCAGACCCAGGTGAGGCGTCGGGCTCAGGTCATGATCAAGGAAGCCTTCAAGGAAAACGGCATCAACTTCGCCTCTCCGACGGTGCAGGTGGCGGGCGACGAGCCGCAGCAATCGGCCGCCGCGGCCGCGGTAACCCGCGACGCCATCGAAAAGAAGAAAGCTGCGGCCGCCCTTGCCGAAGGCGGTGCGCCACAAGAATAGCCTTTATCATCTAGGTTTCTCGGGGGCATGGGAGGCCGGTCATGAAACGCCTGCTTTTGGTGGCAATGCTCCTCGTATTTTTCGGGGGGGATAACGGCTGGGCGCAATCGAACGAGCAATTCGTTCCGCACACGGACGACTTCGAGGGGATGGAAAAGCGACGCGTGATCCGCATCATCGTGCCGTTCAGCAAGACGATCTACTTCATCGACCGTGGCCAGCAGTTGGGTACGGCCGTCGAATTCGGGACGGCGCTCGAAAACGAGCTCAACGAGGACAGAAAGAAGCAGATCGACAAGATCCGCGTCGGTTTCGTACCGATGCCGCGGGCGAGACTTCTGTCCGCGCTGGAAGAAGGTCTTGGCGATATCGTCATGGCAAACCTGACGATTTCGGAAACACGACTTGCCGAGGTGGATTTCACGGCGCCGCTCTACAACGAAGCCAAGGAGGTTCTCGTCACTGGCCCATCCGCGCCTGCAATCGCCAGTCTTGATGACCTGAGCGGACAGGAAATCCATGTGCGACGCTCGAGCAGCTACCACGAGCACCTGGCGGCCCTGAGTGCCGGTTTCGAAAAGTCAGGCCGGCCGCCTATTGCCTTGAAGGAGATGGATGAGAACCTGGAGGACGAAGACGTCCTGGAGATGATCAATGCCGGCCTGTTGCCGTGGACGGTCGTCGACATGTACAAGGCGAACATCTGGTCGAAGGTCTTCACCGACCTCAAGGTGCGGGAGGATATTGCTGTGTCCGATCACGGCGAAATCGCCTGGGCGATCCGCAAGGACAGCCCGAAGCTCAAGGCCGTGCTCGACGACTTCGTCAAGACCCACAAGGTCGGCACCACCTTCGGCAACATTTTGAAGAACACCTACTACAAGGGCGACAAGATGCTGAAGCGTGCCTATGATCCGGCGGATGTCGAACGCTTCAAAGTGCTGGTCGAGATCTTCCGCAAGCACGCAAAGACCTATTCCTTCGATCGCCTGATGCTGATGGCGCAAGGATACCAGGAATCACAGCTCGATCAGTCCAGGCGCAGCCATCGCGGTGCTGTCGGCATCATGCAGCTCCTGCCGTCGACCGCAGCGGACAAGGCGGTCAACATCCACGGCATCGACAAGGACGAGAATCTGAATGTCGAAGCTGGGTCGAAGTATCTGCTCTTCCTCGTCGATACCTACATCAACGACTCGGCCGTGACCCCGCGAGATCAGTTGCTGTTTGCCTTCGCGGCCTACAATGCCGGGCCCGGGAACCTGCGCAAGTTCCGGGCAAAGGCCAAGGATATGGGGCTCGATCCGAACCTCTGGTTCGGCAATGTCGAAAATGCCGCCGCCGCGATCGTCGGGCGCGAGACGGTTCAATATGTCAGCAACATCTATAAGTACTATGTGGCCTATAGCCTGCTGGACGCCCATGACGCTGACGCGGCCGCGGCGAAAGTCGAAAACAGGTCGGCGGCCACCGCGCCATAGGCGTGCGGCGCACGTGTTCTCGCGAGATGTGGAGGTCTCGAAATGGTCGCGATGAAAAGAAACTCGCCTGTGAGGCGGTCGGCAGCCCTGCTTTGCCTTTTCGCTCTGACGCTCGCCGGCTGTACCACGCCGGATATCGAGCCGATCCCGGGCAGCATCACCTATGGTGGACAGCCCCGCACGAAGCTGACGAAGGCGCCGGTGGGCAGCATCGTCCCGCACCGCTTCACGAGCGGTAACAGTTTCGTTCAGGAGACCTATGTCATTGAACCGGATCGCACGCTCAGGCTTATCCGACGCGACTACTATGATTTGCCGATCGATTGACGAACCGGTTGTGCGCACGGAAACCCGTTGGTTGACAGTCTCGCGCGAAGGCACGATAGCTCGCTGCGGATGAAGATCGCCTTTTATGCACCGCTGAAATCCCCCGATCACCCGGTGCCGTCAGGCGACCGGCTGATGGCCCGCATGCTGATCGCGGCACTGCGGATCGGTGGGCACGAGGTTACGATTGCATCGGACCTGCGCAGTTTCATGGTTAAGCCGTCGGATCAGGGTTTCCGGGAACTTGAGCTTGCGGCGGAAGCCGAGACCGCGCGCCTTCGGGCACTCTGGCAGAGCGAGGGCGTTCCCGATCTCTGGTTCTGCTACCATCCCTATTACAAGGCGCCCGACCTTCTCGGGCCCAGGCTTTCGGACGAATTTTCCATTCCCTATGCGACGGCGGAAGCGTCATACTCGATGCGGCGGAATGAGGGTGTCGGCGCGGTTGCCCAGCGCCATGTTTTTGCGGGGATTTCGCAAGCTGCCGTCAACATCTGCCTGACGCGCCGCGACCGCGACGGCCTTCTTGAAGCCGCTCCCTCATGCCGCCACGCGATGCTTGCGCCGTTCATCGACGCTGCGCCGTTCATTGAGAGCAAGCCATCAGCCGATGCCCCCTGCCGGCTGGTCGTGGTCGCGATGATGCGCAGCGGCGACAAGATGAATAGCTACCGCATGCTGGCGCAGGCGCTGACGCGTGTTGCCGACGCCGCCTGGACCTTGACGATCGTCGGCGACGGACCTTGCCGCGACGAGGTCATGGGGGCCTTTGCGACTTTGCCTCCCGAGCGATTGATGTGGCTTGGCGAAAAGGATGCAGCCGACCTGCCGGATATTCTTGCCAGCACTGATCTCTACGTGTGGCCCGGCTGCGGCGAGGCTTACGGGCTTGCCTATCTCGAAGCGCAGGCCGCAGGCCTGCCGGTCGTTGCGCAACGAACGGCCGGCGTGCCGGAAGTTGTGAGAGACGGTGAGACCGGGCTGCTGACGCGGGGCGGGGATATCGGCGCCTATGCGGCGGCGATGCGCGACCTGATCGAGGATCCGGCCGGCCGCAAGCGATTGGGCGCAGCCGCCCGACGGTTCGTTCATGAGGAGCGCTCGTTTCCGGCAGCCGCCCGACGGCTTCGCTCGATTTTCGATGAATTTCTGGAGACGTAGAAATGACCGAGGAAATCCATTGGCAGCGCCTTGCTGCGGAGCTCGATCGCCTTGAAGCGTCGGGACGGCCGGTGGATTTCTGGCTGCGTGACGACGACGCAGCCGAGCCGACGCGGGCGCTCGATCGGTTGCTGTCGCTGGTCGACCGACACGCTCTTCCGGTCGTTCTGGCCGTTCCGCCAGCCCAGACCGGCGAGGCGCTCGCACGCCGCCTTGCCGGGCTCGCAGATGTCAGCATTGCCGTGCACGGGTGGGCGCATCGCAATCATGCGCCGCCTGCGGAAAAGAAGCAGGAGCTTGGCGCGCACCGGCCGCGCGCCACAGTGCTCCACGAACTCGAGCTCGGCTATGACCGCTTGCGGACGCTCTTCCCGAGCGGCTTCGTGCCGATGCTCGTTCCCCCGTGGAACCGGATCGACAACACGCTTCTCGACGGCTTGCCCGACATCGGTTTCAAGGTGCTCTCGGTCTTCGGGCCGGAGAAACCATCGACGTTCAAGCTCGTCAACACGCATGTCGATGTCATGGATTGGCGCGGGACGCGCGGTTGCCGCGACCATGCACTGATCGTCTCAGACATCATTGCGAGGCTTCGGCAGGTGACCGGCGACGTCGAGGAGAGAGCGGAGCAGAAGGGCCGCACGATCGGCGTGCTGACGCATCACCTCGTTCACGACGAGGGCGTCTGGACATTCCTCGAAAAGCTCTTTGCGGCGACCAGCAGACATCCGGCCTGCTGTTGGCTTGCCGGCCGCGAGATTACAGCTCGATGATCTGTCCGTCGCGGGCGGCAAAGGCGCCGGCGAACGTCGCCTGAACGTCGCGTTCCATTGCTGCCAGCGCCTCGTCGGTGCGGGACGGATCGTGATGGAACATGGCCAGATGCTTGACACCGGCGGCCATCGCCAGCCGCGCGCCATGCATGCCGGTCGAGTGCCCGAAGCCCTGAAAATGATCCATCTCGCTTTCGAGATAGGTGCAGTCGTAGACCATCAGATCACAGCCGGCGATCAGATCGAGAACCGCGGGATCGAGAATGCCGGGCTCGTGCTCGGTGTCGTAGACGAGCGCGACGGCACGCCCGTTCCATTCGACGCGGTACCCGACACAGCCGCCCGGATGCCTGAGGCTTGTCGTGCGGACCGTGATCCCCGCCCGTGGCGTCAGCACGTCACCGGGTTTGAAATCCAGGCCGTCGAGGCTTGCCTGACAGATATCCGGGTCCACCGGGAACCACGGCGGGCGCATAAAGTCGCGGATCATTTCCTTCGTGGTCATCGTGCCGTGCAGATGGCCGGACCAGAAGCGTACCGAGTTCTGACACTTGTAGATCGGCTTGAAATAGGGAAGGCCGATGATGTGGTCATAGTGGCTGTGGGTGAAGAAAAGGTCGAATTGGTCGACGCCCTCGGCGATCAGCGAGTAACCGGCCTCGCGCAGCCCCGACCCCGCATCGAAGAGCAATACATCCTTGCCGCATCGAATCTCGATGCAGGATGTATTTCCCCCATAGGCGACGTATTGTTGGCCGGATACCGGCAAACTTCCTCTTACGCCCCAGAACCGCACTCGAAAGTTGTCGTCACGCATTCAGTTTCGGCTTCACTACGCACGCTCGGACCATTTTGATCCTTGTGTGACTGTTAAACAAGCACAATGGCCACACCCCTGCAATGCCATGGGCTATTATTTGGAAAGTAACCTTAGCGTCGCCAAGAGCGCCCGGTTGGAAATCGTCCGACGGAACCGCATTTCAGCGGGGGGCGCCGGATCGATGGCGAGGCCTTAGCAGCAGCATATGAAACTTTTCCTTGCGCTGTTACGTGGATTATTTATCGAACGCAGTAACGTAGGGAACAGGTTACCCATGGCTGAGGCAACGGACGGGCGGTTCTACGATAGTGTACCTCTTTTCGATGCGTTCGAAGGGGTCGCGGACGAGGCGAATTATCGCCCGCTGCCGGACGGCTGGCTTCTCGCCGTTGCCGACATCGTCAACTCCACCGGTGCGATCGCTGAAGGCCGCTACAAAACCGTGAACATGGCGGGCGCCAGCGTCATTTCGGCGTTGATGAACGCGCTCGAAGAAAAGTCAATGCCCTTTGTTTTCGGGGGGGACGGCGCGCTCGCCGTGCTGTCGGCGCCGATGGCGGACCGCGCACGCGACGCACTCGCCGCCGTGAAGACCTGGGTCGCTGAGGAACTCGGGCTCGAATTGCGCGCCGCCCTGGTGCCGGTCAGCGATATCCGCGCCAACGGCCTCGATATGCGCGTCGCCCGCTTCAAGGCGAGCGAAGAGGTTTCCTACGCGATGTTTGCGGGCGGCGGCGCCAGTTGGGCCGAAGCGGCGATGAAGGCGGGACGCTATCCCGTCGGTGCCGCGGCGGCTGGCAGCCGGCCTGACCTCACCGGGCTTTCCTGTCGCTGGAACCCGATCGAGTCCCGGCACGGCGCTATTGCCTCGATCATCGCCGTGCCGGGGCCGAAGGGCAATGGACCGGAGTTTCGGGCGTTGATCGCCGACATTGTCGCATTGGCGGAGGAGGAAGAACGCAACGGCCATCCTGTTCCCGAACTTGGGCCGAGGCCACGTTTCTCGTTCAAGGGCATCGAAGCCGAGGCGCGGGCCGTGGCACCGAAAGGACGGCGCTTTCTTCCCCGTTGCTTCATCACCGTGCAGACGCTGGTTCTGTTTGTCTGCCTCAGGATGGGCTGGAATCTTGGGTCGTTCGACACGAACCGCTACCGCCGCGACCTCGCCGACAACACGGATTTCCGCAAGTTCGACGACGGGCTGAAAATGACGATCGACATCAGTGCCGAACGGCTCGCACGGATCGAGACGAGGTTAAGGCAGGCAGAGGCGGCGGGTGTCGGGTACTATGGCTTGCATCAACAGGATTCGGCGCTGATGACCTGCATCGTGCCGACGCCGATGACACGGGACCACATGCATTTCGTCGACGGCGCGTCGGGCGGCTACGCGGTGGCGGCAAGTAAGCTCAAGGCCGCGCTGGCGCGCGTAAGCACCGCCTAGCAAGACGCCGCGAGTGCCGCCGGTTTGCAGCCCTTGGCGGGTTCGGGTGGGCTAGGCCTTGACGATGTGCTCGCCGGTCAGCCCGTTGCGGTAGAACACATTGCGCGTATCGACGACGAGCGAGGCGGAAGCGGCGAGGGCCGCGTAATCCACCTGGTCGTGATCGGTGGCAATCAGCACGGCATCGAACGCCGCGACTGTTTGCGCGTCGAGAGAGACCGAACGCCGGCCCTTCAAAGCACCATATTCGCGTGTCGGTGGGATCTCGGCGACGTAGGGGTCGTGATAGGAAGTGCGTCCGCCGCGCTCTTCGATCAACTCGATCAGGCGCAGCGACGGGCTCTCGCGAATATCCGGAACATTCTTCTTGTAGGCGAGGCCGACGACGAGGACGTTGGAACGGCTGAGCGCCTTGCCAGCCTTGCGGTCGAGTGCCTCGGCCAGGCGGCTGACCACATGGCGCGGCATGGCCGAGTTGATCTCGCCGGCAAGCTCGATGAAGCGCGTCGGCAGCTCGTATTCCCGCGACTTCCAGGTGAGGTAGAAGGGGTCGATCGGGATGCAGTGGCCGCCGAGGCCCGGTCCGGGGTAGAACGGCATGTAGCCGAACGGCTTGGTCTTCGCCGCTTCGATCACTTCCCACACGTCGATGCCCATGGCCTCGTAGACGATCTTCAATTCGTTGACGAGGGCGATGTTGACGGAGCGGAAGATGTTTTCGGTGAGCTTCACGGCCTCCGCTGTGGCGTTGGAGGAGACCGGCACGACGGTTTTCACCACGGCTGCATAGAACCGTTCCATCAAGGCCGAAGCCTGCGGTCCATCGCCGGCAACGACCTTCGGAATGCTGACCGTTTCGTAGGTCGGATTGCCGGGATCCTCACGTTCCGGCGAAAAGCCGACGAAGAAGTCGCGGCCGGACTTGAGCCCGGTTTCCTCGAGGATGGTGCGCACGACGCCGTCGGTCGTCCCGGGATAGGTGGTCGATTCCAGGACGACAAGTTGTGCAGGCCTGAGGGTCGCCGCGATCGCGCGTGACGTCTTTTCGACGAAAGAAAGATCCGGATCGCGGTGTTTGGTAAGCGGCGTCGGCACGCAGATGATGATGACGTCGCAGTCCGCCAGCTCTTGAAAGTCCGTCGTCGAGCGGAAGCGGCCGGCACCGCTCTCTTTCGCGAGCGCGGCGTCCGATACGGCGGCGATGTAGGACTTGCCCGCGTCGAGCGCGACGATCTTGGTGGGGTCGATATCGAAGCCGGTAACGGCAAAGCCCGCGCGAGCAGCGGCAATGGCAAGCGGCAGGCCGACATAGCCAAGACCGATGACGCCGACCCTGGCGCTCGAGGCGGAGATGGACGAGAGCAGGCTTTCGTAATGAGGTGAGGTCAAGTTTGCTTTCCGGATCTCGGGGACGGGCGGTTGACGCCGTGCGAACATGTTGTGGTTTGTTGGAGAGAAACAAGCCCCAAGTCAAGCGAGGCACTGCGTCACGCGCCTTTGAGCCGCTCTCCGAAACCTACACATACCTAACCGTAGCTGATTAAAGCGATGCGGCGAGGTTGCTGTTCGGTTCCTGCTTCGCCGAGGCCCGTTTCACGCGGGGCTTGCGCACCACGCCAGAGCGTTCCTCTCCACAGGCTGACACCGCAGAGCTTGCGGCCAGATGTTCGAGATTACGGGCAGCGTTGCGGTCGCGATCGACCTCATGCCCACAGGTGTCGCAATGATAGGTCCGCTGCGACAGCGCCAGTTCGGCCTTGACCGAACCGCAGCAAGAACAGGTCTTGCTCGATGGAAACCAGCGATCCGCGACCACGACGGTCGCGCCATAGAACCGGGCCTTGTAGTCGAGTTGGCGGCGGAACTCGAAGAATCCGCCGTCCATGATCGACCGGGCGAGGTGGCGATTGCGCGCCATTCCGCGTACGTTCAGGTCCTCGATGCCGATGAGGCGATAGGTCTTCGCCAACAGGGTCGTCGCCTTGTGGGTGGCGTCACGGCGGATGGCGGCGATGCGGCTGTGCAGCCGCGCCAGCTTCGCCTTTGCCTTGCGCCGGTTGGCAGAGCCTTTCCGCTTGCGGGACAGTGCCCGGCTTGTCCGGCGCAACCGCCCCAGCAATGCCGTGTGGGCCTTCGGACCGGGGATCGGATCGCCCTGGCTCAACGTCGCCAGCGTCGTCACGCCCAGATCGACGCCAACGGCGTCATGCGGTTGCTCGACCGGCTTGATGTCGTTGGTCTCGACCATGATGCTGGCGAACCAGCGGTCAGCCTCCCGACTGACGGTGACACGCTTGAGCTTGCCGGTGAAGCGCACGGCCTCGCGCATCCGTACCCAGCCCACGACCGGCAGCTTGATCCGCTGGCTATCCACCCGGAAGGTTCCGGCCTCGTTGGCGGCGCAGAAGCTGTCCCGGACACCCTTCTTCTTGAACCGGGGATAGCGGCCCCGCTGCTCGAAGAACGACCGGAAGCCTGCGCCAAGGTCGATGATAGCTTCCTGCACGGCGCACTTGGTCACGTCGAACATCCACGG
>NZ_FMXF01000002.1:223308-315342 GCF_900103435.1 Sinorhizobium sp. NFACC03 | reverse complement strand
GGCCGCCAGCGTCGGACCAAAGTCGGCATAACGCTCGTGCACGATCGCCATGGCGTAATCGCGTACGCCGTCGCAGATCCGGTTGTTCGATGGCCGGCCGATCGCCTGGTGCCGGATCGACGCCGCACCGCCAGCGCCGATCCGCTCCAACAGACGACGCACCTGGCGGGTACTCAAGCCAAGCACATGTGCCGCCGACACCAGCGTCATCCGCCCGGCAATCACTTTCGACAAGACCTCAATCCGCTGCAGGTCGCGCTCGCTCATCGCAATCAATCCCATCCGCAATCTCCCAGGTCATCAAAACCCGGGGAGAGTGACATTCCAACTTTGCAGGATCAGGACACTTTAACTTTGCGGCTACACACAAAGATCGCATAAGATAGATTATGGAACTATCGAATATGCCGGAAAACATGGATTGCGGCTGATCCTTGCCTTGCCGCGCTTGACCCGGCCTTTCCGGCCTGCTTAGCGTTCCAGCACCGAAGCACCACTTTCAAGGCCAGATGTGATGAGCGAATTGCGCGTTCTTTCAGATGCTTTCATTCCAGAACTGCCAAACCGCTACAAAGGCAAGGTTCGCGAAAACTACGATCTGCCCGATGGCAACCGTATCATCATCGCCACGGATCGGCTGAGCGCCTTCGACGTCATCCTGACCTCGATCCCGAACAAAGGTCACGTGCTGACGCAGACCGCGCGCTACTGGTTCGAGGAAACCGCCGACATTTGCCCGAACCATGTGGTCAGCTATCCGGACCCCAATGTCGTCATCGGCAAGCGGCTCGACATTCTGCCGGTTGAGGTCGTCGTGCGCGGTTATCTTGCCGGCACCACCAGCACCTCGATCCTGACCAAGTACCGCAATGGCGAACGTGAGATGTACGGCATCACCTTGCTGGACGGCATGCGCGACAACGAGAAGCTGCCGCAGCCGATCATCACGCCCACCAGCAAGGCTTTCGACGGCGGTCACGACGAGCCGCTCTCGGCCGAAGCGATCCTCGAGCAAGGACTGCTGACGAAAGAGCAGCTGGATACGGTCTGGCAATATGCGCTGGCTCTGTTTGCCCGTGGCCAGCAGCGCGCCGCCGAACGTGGCCTGATCCTCGTTGACACCAAATACGAGTTCGGTACCGACGAAAACGGCACGATCTTTCTTGCCGACGAGATCCATACGCCCGATAGCAGCCGCTATTGGATCGCCGACAGCTACCAGCAGAGCTTCGAACGCGGCGAGCGCCCGAAAAGCTTCGACAAGGATTTCGTGCGCGCCTGGGTCACCGCGCGCTGCGACCCTTACAAGGATCCGATCCCAGAAATTCCAGTCGATCTCATCGAGCAGACATCTGCGGTCTATATCGAGGCTTTCGAGACGATCACCGGTCAGCGCTTTGTCCCGGACCTTTCAGGCGCATCGGTTCTGGAGCGTATCCGCACCAATCTGGCGCCCTATTTCTCCAAGTGAATCCGTATATTAGATAAGAATGCTAATCTGATTTACGCGTCACCAGACGTCGGATCGCCGACGTCGAATTCGAGCCGCATCATGTCGTAGGCCGGCTCGATATGATCGGGCGTTTCGCCCTGAACCGTGTCGTAATCCAGCGGCACATGCATGTGCGTCAGTACCGCCCGCTTCGGCTGCAGTCTGGCGATCCAGCCGAGCGACTGCACCAGCGACAGATGGCTCGGGTGGAACTTATACTGCAGGGTGTCGAGAACCAGCAGATCGAGACCGTCGAGCTTGGCGACGGTTTCGGCGGGAAAGTCGCTGACATCGCTGCAATAGGCAAAGTCGCCGACTCGGAACCCGAGCGAATGGATGTTGCCGTGAAACTGCATCAGCGGCCGGAACGGGATCGGCCCGCCGGCACCGTTGATCACCACAGGCGATAGATCGTCGGGAATGATCCGCGGCTCGACGATCGGTGGGTAACCGCTGCCGGGCGGTGATTCCAGGCAATAGCCGAATCCCTCGCGGATTCGCCCCATCGTATAGGCATCGGCCCAGATCGGCACCCGCCTCCGGTTTTCAATGACATAACCGCGCAGATCGTCGATGCCATGCAGATGATCGGCATGGGAATGGGTGTAGAGCACCGCATCGATGTGGTGCACCCCTGCTGCAACCATCTGCGCGCGAAAATCCGGACCAGTGTCGATGACGACGGTCGTCTTGCCACCATCGGGCGCGGTCTGCTCGACCAGCAAAGCGGCGCGCATGCGCCGGTTCTTCGGATTGTCCGGATTGCAGGCGCCCCAGTCACCGGTGATGCGCGGCACGCCCGGCGACGAGCCGCAGCCGAGAATGGTGAAGGCGCGCCGGAACGCCACGTCAGACCCTCGGCATCTTGGAGAAGATGCGGAAGGCGTTTTCCGTGGTGATCCTAGCGATCTCCTCGTTGCTCACACCGATCGTTTCGGCGAGCACGGCAGCCGTATGGGCGACATAGGCCGGCTCGTTGCGCTTGCCGCGGAACGGCTTCGGCGCGAGATAAGGCGCGTCGGTCTCGACGATCATCCGGTCGTGCGGCACGGTCTTGGCGATCTCGCGCAACTCTTCGGATTTCGGAAAGGTCAGGATGCCCGAGAAGGAGACGTAGCCGCCGAGCTCGACGCCGATACGCGCGAGGTCAGGGCCGGACGAGAAGCAGTGCAGAAGGAAAGGGAAGGCCCCCTTCCCTGTTTCCTCGGTCAGGATCGCCGCCATGTCTTCGTCGGCCGAGCGGCTATGAATGACGAGCGGCAAACCGGTTTCGCGCGCTGCGGCAATGTGCCGGCGCAGGCCTTCGACCTGGGCGTCACGCGGAGCGTTGTCATAGAAATAGTCGAGACCCGCCTCGCCAATCGCGACCACCTTCGGATGCACCGACAGCCGGACAAGATCTTCAGTCGTGATGTCCAGTTCCTCATCCGCATTGTGCGGATGCGTGCCGACGGAACAGAAGACATTCGGATAGGCCTCAGCGATCGCAAGGATCGTCTCGAACCGCTTCACGCGGGTCGAGATCGTGATCATCTGCTCGACACCCGCTTCATGCGCCCGCGCGACGATGGCGTCACGCTCCGCTTCGAAATCGGGAAAATCCAGATGGCAATGGGTATCGATCAGCATGCTCAAAGTGCCTTATTGCGCTTCCGGTGCAATGTAGCGCGGGAACACCGGCTTCGGCGCTTCAAGCGGCGTGCCCGACACGAGACGTCCCGCCTCGCCGAGGGCTGCGAAGTCGCGCTTGTCGGCGGGCGCCGCCACCAGGTCGAGCAGCTTTGCCGACGAGTCCGGCATGAAGGGCTGCAAGAGGATGGCGATCTGGCGCACCACTTCCGCCGTTACATAGAGCACGGTTCCCATGCGGGCCGGATCGGTCTTCTTCAGGGCCCAGGGCTCCTGGCCGGCGAAGTAGCGGTCCGTCTCGGAGACGACGGCGATGATCGCGGCCAGCGCCCGGTGGATCATCTGCTTGCCCATCTCGTCGCGCGTGATCTCGTGCAGCGCATCTGCGGCCGCCAGCATCGCCTTGTCCTCGTCGGTCAGGGTACCGCAGACCGGGACCTGGCCGTCGCAATTCTTGACGATCATCGACAGCGAGCGGCTCGCCAGGTTGCCGATGCCGTTGGCGAGATCGGAGTTGATGCGGGTCGCGATCCCCTCCTCGCTGTAGCTGCCGTCCTGACCGAAGGAGACTTCGCGCAGGAAGAAGTAGCGGATCTGATCCAGACCGAAATGCTCGACCAGATTGAACGGATCGACGACGTTGCCAAGCGACTTCGACATCTTCTCGCCCTTGTTGAGCAGGAAGCCATGGGCAAAGACGCGCTTGGGCAGCGGCAGGCCGGCCGATATCAGGAAAGCCGGCCAATAGACTGCGTGGAAGCGGATGATGTCCTTGCCGATCACATGGATGTTGGCTGGCCAGAACTTGGCGCGTGGACCCTTGGGGTCGTCGAGATAGCCGGTCGCGGTGATGTAGTTCGTCAGCGCGTCGACCCAGACATACATCACGTGCGCCGGGTCGTTCGGAACCTTGATGCCCCAGTCGAAGGTGGTGCGCGAAACCGAGAGATCCTTGAGGCCCGATTTCACGAACGAAATCACCTCGTTGCGGCGTTCGGCCGGACCGATGAAATCAGGATTTTCCTCATAGTGCTTCAGGAGCTTGTCCTGATAGGCGGAGAGGCGGAAGAAG
Organism: Sinorhizobium sp. NFACC03; assembly: GCF_900103435.1. Lineage (NCBI taxonomy): Bacteria > Pseudomonadati > Pseudomonadota > Alphaproteobacteria > Hyphomicrobiales > Rhizobiaceae > Sinorhizobium > Sinorhizobium sp. NFACC03. Next base: position 311,149 of record NZ_FMXF01000002.1, on the reverse strand, counting down.
TAGCTCTGCTCCTCGACCCATTCGACGGGCGTTCCCTGCGGGCCGTAGCGGACGCCATCGTCGCGCAGTTCGGTCTCGTTCTCCTGGTAGTAGGCTTCGTCCCGCACAGAGTACCAGCCGGCGTAGGAATCCTTGTAGAGGTCGCCCGCCTCGCCCATGCGAATCCAGATGTCCTGCGACGCATCGTGATGGCGCTTCTCGGTCGTGCGGATGAAGTCGTCGTTGGACGCATTCAATAGCACGGCCATCTTCTGGAATTCCGCGGAGTTGCGGTCGGCCAGTTCCTGCGGAGTCACGCCTTCCTTGCGTGCCGTCTGCTGCATCTTCTGGCCGTGCTCGTCGGTGCCGGTCAGGAAGAACACGTCACGTCCATCTAGGCGCTGGTAGCGCGCCATGGCATCCGTCGCGATCAACTCATAGGCGTGGCCGATATGCGGCCGGCCGTTCGGGTAGGAAATCGCGGTGGTGATGTAGAAAGGGGACGTGTCTCTCATAGGCGGATTCGATCTATCTCGGATTAAGCTACGCACGCTCTTAGCGCATACGCCGCAAGGAAGAAACATGCGATCCGTGAAAAGCCCGGTCGGAGAGGTCGCCGCTGGCGCTGCCAGCCTTGCATAATCCGCATGCGCGACCTAGAACAAAACAGAAACAAACGAAAGAGGGTGAATCATGCTGGAGCGACTTGGCAGCCAATTTGAAACCGCCTCCGCCGGCTATGCCGGCGCGCACGGAATCGAGCGCGACCCCGACTGGTTCATCCTGAAGATGCAGGAGGAATTGGGGGAGTTGACGCAGGTCTGGAACAAGCTCAGCGGCCGCGGCCGACGCAACGGGAAATCAACGGACGAACTCAGGTCCCTGATGGCCGACGAGACCGCCGACCTGCTCGGGCATGTGTTGCTTTTCGCCCACCACCACAAGCTCGACCTGCAGGCGGCAATCGAGCGCAAGTGGCGCTTCCAGGCGGCGCTATAGCGCCGCTTTCAAATCGTCGAGCAGCGACAGGATGGTCTGCTTGCGGTCGAGATTGTAGGCGTCGCTGACGGTCAGCCGCTCGGTCACGGAAGCCGAAAGCCGCGCGAAGCGCTCGGCGCGCACGATGTCTCCCGCAATCGCGGCCTCCCGCGCGTCGCGCATGATGCGGTCACTTGCGAGAGCCTGGAAGAATTCGAAGATCGTTTCACTGTCCTTGCCCGAGAGCACGTCGGCCAGCTTGTGCATGTCCTTGCGGACCGCCGGGCCCTGCCCTGCGAGGATTCCTTCGAATGTCGCGGCAATTTCCAGTCCGCCATAATTGATGAGCTTCAGCGCTTCGGCGACGCTGCCATTGGCGGCCGCGACGATGCGCTCGGCGTTCTCGCCTTCGAGATCGAAACCGAGATGCGCCAGAGCCTGACTGAGCGGCGCGACGTCGAGCGGCTTCAGCCGCAGCGGCAGGCAGCGCGAGCGGATCGTCGGCAACAGTTTTCCGGGCGCATGCGTCAGCACCAGGAAGAGCGAGCGGCGCGGCGGCTCCTCGAGGATCTTCAGGATGGCATTGGCCGCATTCCGGTTGAGGTCGTCCGCCGGGTCGATGATGACGATGCGCCAGTTGCCCGTACCTGACGTCTGGCTGAAGAACTTGCCGGCGCGTCGGACCTCGTCAACGGTGATCGCGCCCTTCGCCCTGCCCGTCTTCTCATCGATCGGGCGGCTCAGGTGCAAGAGATTGTGCGAGGCGCCCGAGGCGAGCTGCCGCCCGATGGCGGAAGCCGGATCGGGATCGGAAATCGCTTCAGGCGCTTCCTCGGGTTCCGGATGTTTCAGGATGTGATGCGCAAAGCGAAAGGCAAGCGTCGCCTTACCAATCCCCTCCGGCCCTTCGATCAGGATCGCGTGGTGTCCCTTGCCGGAGCGATAGCTCTGCGCCAGGAAGCTTTCCGCCTGTTCGTGGCCGAACAGTCGATTGTTCTCGGCGGGCGCGATGGCGCCATCCAGGACGCCGCCTCTTTCCGCGCTCATGACACGACTTCCTCGGTCGACGTCTCGGTGCCGTCGCCATGCGGCAGGAGGGCCTCGACGAGGGAAAGCACCTCGGTGGCGATGGCCTCGACAGGCTGCGTCGCATCGACGACCCGGCATCGCTCGGAATCGCGCCTGGCGATATCGAGAAAGGCGTCCCGCCGTTTCTCATGCGTCTCCAGCTGCTCCTTCTCGAAACGATCAGGATTGTCGTCCCCGGCGCGGCGTTGCGCCCGATCGAGGCCGATGCTCGCCGGCAGATCGAAAATCACAGTCCGATCCGGCACGACACCGTTGATCGCCACACGCTCCAGACTTTCGACGAAGCTTTGCTCCAGGTTGCCGGTGATGCCCTGATAGACGCGCGAAGAATCCATGAAACGGTCGCACAGCACGATCGTACCCTTGTCGAGCGCCGGCCGGATGACCTCTTCGACATGATCGCTCCGGGCCGCTGCAAAGAGGATCGCCTCCATCCTGACCCCGAAGGCCTCCGCGGCTCCCGAAAGAAGCACGTGGCGCACCGCTTCGGCGCCGGCTGAACCGCCAGGCTCGCGTGTCGTCAGCACCTCGTAGCCGCGCCCGCGCAGGGATTCGGCAAGAAGACGAAGCTGCGTCGACTTGCCGGCACCTTCCCCACCTTCGAATGTTACGAACAGACCTTTTTTCAGCGACACCATGCGTTCCCATATCGGCATGCGACCCAGATCACGATGATTTCAGGTCGAATCGACCTGAAATCATCGTGACCTGTTCTAATAAGCTAGAGCGGAACGCGGGCGGAAAACCGCGCACACTTTCCTCATTCCGCTCTGGCCCTGTTTAACCGATTGGTCCGCCGTGTGAAACCGTCAGGTGGCGATGAATTGGCAGGAACCGCCCTCGCCGCAACCAGCTGCGGCTAAATCCAGAAAAACAGCAGTTCCTGCAGCGCATCGAGAGCACGGCTGGTCAGCGTGCCCTGCCCGACGGCGTTGGCGGTCTTGACCGGCACTTCGCGCAGCAGCTTCTCGCCGTTCCACAATTTGACGACGCCGACTTCCGTCCCCGCAGTCACCGGCGCCCGCAAGGGCCACTTATAGACGATCCGCGCCGTCAGCCGTTCCGGATTGTCGACCGGCAAAAGCACGTCGACCGGACCGCCGGCAACCAAGGCGACGTGGGCGGCATCGCCGCCATAGACGGCCGCTTCGCCAATCGCCTCCCCGTCGGCAAAAATCCGCTTCTTCTCGAACGCGGTCATTGCCCAATCGAGCACCTTGCGGCTCTCCTCGATGCGCTCCTTGTCGGTTTCGAGACCGCCCATGGCGAGATAGACCCGGCGGTCGCCGCGCTGCAGCGAAGCGGCCAGGGAGAAACCGAAGCCTTCGGCAAAGCCGGTCGCCAGGCCGTCCACACCGATATTGGCCGCGATCAGCGGGTTCTTATTGCGTTGCAGGATCTTGTTCCATTCGAACTCCGGCTGCGAATAGAGCCTGTAGAGATCGGGATGTGCCTCGTGGAGGTGCCGAATGAGCGTTACCAGTTCGCTCATCGTGATCTGGTTGCCGGGATCCGGGAGCCCAGTGGCATTGCGGAACGTCGCAACCGGCATGCCAAGCTCGCGCGCGCGCGCCGTCATCCGCTCGGCAAAAGCGCCCTCATTCCCGGTCATGCCTTCAGCAAGGATAATGCAGGCATCGTTGGCAAGCTGAACCGCCACACCCTGCAGGAGGTCGGCGACGCGGATGCGGGATTTCAATGCGGCAAACATCGTCGAGGTGCCGGCGGGCGCACCGCCGGTGCGCCAGGCGTGCTCGGACACCTCGAAGGTGGTTTCGGCGGAAAGCTCGCCCTTGCCGAGAGCCTCGGCCACGACCTCCATCGTCATCAATTTGGCGAGCGATGCAGGCGGTATCGGTTGATTTTCGGCGCGTGAGAAAAGCACGGTGCCGGTTTCGGCATCGACAAGCAGGATCTGCTTTGCCTTGGTATCGAAAGCGGGCGCCGGTGTCTGCGCGAATACGGCGCCTGTAAACAGCGCAACGCCGAAAAACACCGCCGAAAACATCTTCATGCGCATGGGAAACTCCGGTTTCCCCTTGGGCATAGCAGCGTGGTCATTTTGGCACAACGCCGCCTGCGGTTAACGGACAGAGCCGCTTGCTTTCTGGCGCTCGGCGTAATCGACAATCACTTGGGGGGTAAGCTGCTTCCGGTCGACCATAATTGCTTCAAACGGCGACTCGGCATCGCTGACGCGGACTTCGACGTAAGCTGCAGCATAGGCCATGTTGCCGTCGGGCATCGGGATGAACTCGGGCCGCTCACGCGGGATCGGGCCGATTTCCGGCAGCATCACGAACTCGTTCAACGATTGCGGCTGGGCGAACTGCGGCACGGGAGCTGCGAGCGCCGTCACCGGTTCGCCAACATCGAGCGAGGCCTTTGCGGGGACGGTGATCGTGCCAAGGCTCTGTTTGCGGAACGGCTCGTTCGAGGCGACCATTACGCCGGTCGCGATCTGGCCTTCCGGCATCACGCTCGGGCCACGTTCGCCCTTCTGAACGTAGGACGCCATCAGATAGGGCATGTCGTTGCCTTCAAGCGGCGCGCGGCCGACATATTGCACGCGCACCTGCGCGCTGCCCTTGCGCTTGATATCGAGCATGTCGGCCGTCTTCGAGGAAACGTCGATGATCCGGCCGAATTCATAGGGGCCGCGATCGTTGACGCGCACAATGACGGACGTACCGTTTTCCATGTTGGTGACGCGCGCGTAGCTCGGCAGCGGGAACGTCGGATGGGCGGCCGACAGATGGGCCTTGTCATAGACCTCGCCGTTGGCGGTCAGGCGACCATGAAAGGCCGAGCCGTACCAGGAAGCCGTACCGGTCTTGTTGTAGCCGAAGTCTTCCCTCGGCTGATACCACTTGCCCTTGACCTGATAGGCCTTGCCGACCTGATAGCGTCCGCCGCCCTTGGGGATGTTGTTACCGGTGGCAACGCGCGGGCTCGCCTTCACGCCGTAAACGGATTCGGCGAAGTATTCCTTGCTCCGCGGCTTCTTTTTGATGCTCGACGTGGATCCGCAGGCCGCGAGCGTTACGCACAGCGCAGGAATTGCCGCAAGGCGCAGTCCCTTGACCAGATATGCCGCATTTTTACTGGATGTCATCTGTCCCACAACATCGATCGAATAAGCCGTACTCGAAACCTTCCGCTCGTGCCCCCAGCGGAAATCTCGGCGTCCCGAAACGGAACAGTCGATTAAACATGACAGCAACAAGGCGAAAATGCGAACTCATCCACAGATCAGCGCCGGATTTCATGCGTTATGGTTTACAGATGGTTACCGGCAAAGCGTGCCCGCACGCTCAAGTCCGGCCATCGAGAAAATCTTTCAGCGACGCATGTTAAATCTTGCAAAGCGACGGGGCTTCGCGCAATAACGCCGTGCCCGGTAAGCAGTTGACTGCGAGCTCAGGCAAGGACAGGTGGCCGAGTGGTTTAAGGCTCTGGTCTTGAAAACCAGCGTACGGGAAACCGTACCGTGGGTTCGAATCCCACCCTGTCCGCCATTTTCCCAAGAAATATAGTCCGACGATGGACCGCCATCCCTGGCGGTGCTTCATTTTAACGAGCGCTTGTCGGCAGGCGTCAGCGCCGTGTGGTTCGCCTCGGGCAGACGACGACTGGGCCCTCCGCCTTTCACTCAAGCCAGGTTAGAGGCTGAACGGATCACGCGCTGAGCGTTTCTCGTTTGGCGCGTTGAACGGATCGGACTTCTTCTCCTTGGATTTGCGGCCCTCGTCGGCGATGATCTCATCCACGGCTCGCTGGCATTTCAGGAGTTCTTCCGCCGCCGGGCCGGTGCCGCGCAGACTGAGGTTTGCGACAACGCGATCGTCAAAGGCGATCGCCAACGTCCTTTTGCGCACGAACCCCGTCAGGAATTCCGCATCGGTGGCGTTCACGAACAGGAACTTGCCGCTCTCGTCGCCGGCGGCGGTCGCCGCCGCACTCCAGGGATCGCTCTTGTCGAAGCGGAACGTCAGGTCATAGTCCTTGCCGACCTCGAGCGACTTCCAATCGTCGCTGGCGAAACTCATGTAGAGTGGTGATTCGGAGCCCTTGGGATAGAACCCCAGGCGCAGCCTGATTCCGCCTTCGAATATCGACGTGATGAAACACGAGCCTTCCATCGACGTGTCGGAAGCAACGGTCCAGCCGCCGACTTCCTTCCATTTGATGATCTCGGACTCCTCAGCCACGGCCGGTCCCGTGGCCATCAGACAGCTCACCAACCCGAACAGCAATCTACGCATGCAAAACCCCCGTTTGCCCGCATTTTGATAGGTCGCCGCGTGACTGTCGAGGGTGGGTGACCCGCACCCATGCAAAATTTTAGGAATATTCACCTCTCCCCGCGGACCGACGCTCACGCCAAAGATCACATGGCAAAGGGATCTTTCGACGATTTGGTCTGGCCGCCACCAGCAAAGGGGTCATTGTTTGGCGCATTCCCGCCAGCGCCCGCAAACGGATCGGCGGCCGCCCCCTGCCCGCCGTTTGGCATCAACGCAATCACCGCCTCCTGGCATTTGAACATCTCGCTGACGGCCTTCATCGAATCGCGCAGGCTGAGGCTCGCCACCACGCGCCCTTCGAACGCCAGCGCCAGCGTGTTCTTGCGCACGAATTCGGTGAAGAAGTCGGTGTTGGAGAAGTTGACGACCAGAGCCTTCGAGCCTGTGAGGTCCACGCCGAACGCGACAGCCGGCCACTGGCGGCCACGGTCGAGCTGCAAGGCCCGCTGCGGCTCGATCGATTTCCAGTCGGCATTGCCAATCGAAAGAAACGCCAGGTTCGCCGATCCTCTCGGATAGAAGCCGATTCGAAGGATCATTCCGCCGTCGTAGCTCGTCGCCGCATAGCACGAGCCGCCCAAGGACGGATCGGAGCCCACCGTCCAAGCATTGACCTCCTTCCAGATATTCGAACGCCCTTCTTCAGCAGAGGCCGCTCCCGCCGCCACCAACAGACAGAGAACCGCCAACGACAATCTACGCATGCAATCACCCCATTTTTCCCGCAAAGTTATCGTTTTTTTACTACCTGTCGAGACGTGCGACATCTTCACAACACGGATTTGTGCACGCCCGTAGCGAGGCCGCGACTTGGCGCAACCCATGCGATTGCGGCAAGGACGGCGCGCCAGGCTGAGGCGGCTTCGCCGCTGCGTGCCCCTGGCGCAAAACGGCCACAGCCTGCACCCAAAGAGCTGTTGAACACATGACAGTGATCGCCAAGCTTGCTGGACTTCGGAACGAAAGCGCGGTTCACATCGTTAACCGCCCCGTAGTCCCACCCTTGCATCAAAGTGGACGATCACCGTGCTTGCCGCCCTGCTTCTCGCTTCGATAGTCGCATCGCCTAATATGCCTGACGTCAAGCTCAGCGCCGCCACGGTGGACGAACTTCAGACCGATTTCGAGAGCGCCGTGCCATGCCATCAGATCGATGGACGCAAGGTGTGGAAGGGTGCGATCGCGTTCTACATCCAGTCGTTCGTCTATGATGGCGACAGGCCGGTCGCGACCGATGCGGCGGATGCCGTACTTCCAGAAGACAACAGCGCCGAGACGGTGAAGGAATTCGAAGACGCGTGCGCCGCCACGCAGCCGGCCTAGCCTCTTTGCACAAAAACGCTCGCGATTCGTTCGAATCGCCGTGCCGTCGCGTAATGCGCTACGCCGCCGCCCTCCGTTTGGGCACGATCATCGCCCAAGCCGCTCTGCTCCCGTAAAAGTGACCAATCGACACGCACAGACGCGCCAATTGTCTGAGTTCACGGAATTTTAGGCACTTGCGGAACACATATGGAACAGATAGTGTCTGTTCTTGATTTGTTTCACGCCTCTGGGAGCGACGTGCCATGCTGACCCGCAAGCAACAGGAATTGCTTCTCTTCATTCACGAACGCATGAAGGAGTCGGGCGTCCCACCATCTTTCGATGAAATGAAGGATGCGCTCGACCTGGCGTCGAAGTCCGGCATTCACCGCCTGATCACGGCACTCGAAGAACGCGGGTTCATTCGCCGTCTGCCGAACCGGGCTCGCGCGCTCGAGGTCATCAAGCTTCCGGAGGCTTACGCATCCAGCCAGCAGCAGCCCCGCCGCGGCTTCTCGCCCAGCGTGATCGAGGGCAGCCTCGGCAAGCCGCCAGTGGCCGCTCCTGCCGCACCGCCGAAGCCCGCGCCCGTGGCCGACAACACATCGGTTTCCGTGCCGGTCATGGGCCGCATCGCTGCCGGTGTGCCGATCTCGGCCATCCAGAACAACACGCACGACATTACCGTTCCGCTCGACATGATCGGCAACGGCGAACACTACGCTCTCGAAGTCAAGGGCGATTCGATGATCGAAGCCGGCATCTTCGACGGCGACACCGTGATCATCCGCAATGGCAATACGGCCAATCCCGGCGATATCATCGTGGCGCTCGTGGATGATGAGGAAGCGACGCTGAAGCGCTTCCGGCGCAAGGGCGCATCGATCGCGCTCGAAGCCGCGAACCCTGCCTACGAAACAAGGATTTTTGGGCCCGATCGGGTGAAGATCCAGGGCAAGCTCGTCGGGCTGATCCGCCGCTACCACTGATTCCGAGGGAAACCAGGCATCCGACCGAGCCTCGCCACCGCTTGCGGCTGCGAGGCTCTGTTTATTGAAGGCGACCTGAAGGCACGCCTCTTACTCGTGGATGGTGTACTCGCCGAGCTCGCAGAGGTCCTGCATGTCTTCGGTCGTATCGAGGCCGGAGCCTTCTTCGAACTCGAAGCGCATGTCGTACTTGCAGACCTCCCGGCCGTCGGCGATAGTGATCTCCATGTCTTCCCCTGGGTTCAGCACCTGCCGGCCGAAAACATCGTCTTCCCACTCGTTGACGCCCACAGGCGACGTATAGAAGTTCGTCAGCACTGCGCCCGTGTTGTTCTTCAGCTTGAAAACCAGATCCTCTGCCTGCGCCTCAAATGTGGTCGCAGCGATGAGGGCCAAGGCCGTCAGGACAAGTTTCGTCTTCATATATGCCATTGCCTCCGTTTTGATGATGACGGACGCTACCGATGCGGCTGATGTCAGCGGAGTCATCGTTCCCCCTCTACCGATTTCACCGAAGCGATAAGATCCAACGGATAGCTAATGGACGTGGCTTGCGCGGGCGTGTGGCACGCCTGAGCGAACGCTTCCTGGGCGTCGCAACCCGAAGCAAGCAGAGGAAAGCAGTCGTTTCCACCCCTGCTTGAAGTATCGCTACCCGCTCCCCCGAGCGGTCGACATTGCCAAACCTTCTACCTGTGGAAAGCACACAAACCACAAATTCGCATTGTGTTTTTCGGAAAATGCCTCTTGCGGATTTTCTGCAATCATTCTAAATCCGCGCCAACGCTCGGTTATCCGAGCTGTGAGGCCTCGTGGCGGAGTGGTGACGCAGAGGACTGCAAATCCTTGTACCCCGGTTCAATTCCGGGCGAGGCCTCCAAAAAATCTCCACGCTATTAAAGAGTGCTGCGGCAATGCCTTCCGTTGAAGGCATTGGGTTCCTGCAATTTTTGACGTCAGCACCAGGGCGTCGCGTGTCCTGTCCACGGCCGTACCAGCCCCTCGGATACGAGCACGCGCCCGATGGACTGGTCGCCCCGCGTAACCAGCCGCAGCTTTTCGCCGGCCTTGGCATCCTGACGACCGCCCGCCGTTTCCAGCCTGAAGTCACCCGCATTCAACAATTCGCGCAGGCGCTGCTTGGCGTAGAAGCCGCGCGAACGTTCCTTGTCGCAGCTTGCCTGGCGAATACGCGGCGCATCGACATCTGCGACGCGGATCGTTTCGCCGTGGTACAGGAAGGTGGCGCCGTCGATCACGCAGTTGTCGTTGCGAATCCCGCAGAAATAAAACTGATCCGTGCGAACGGATGCCGTCTTCACTTCCTCATTCGGCCGCACCACGGGTGTCGGCGCCTTGGCGCCGACGTCGACGGACGGCACCGGAGCGGCAAGGGCAACTCTTGTCACCGGATTCGGCTTCTGCTTCTCCGCCTGTTGCGCGGGACGCTCGTCCGCTTTCTGCGCGACACGAACGGGCTTCGGCTTCGATTCGTGGCGCGACGTGAACGCGGCCACGTCCGATACCACCGGCCAATGTTTCAGTTCGGCGCGATGATCGTAAGCGACCACGCCGCCGACAGTGAGTGCGGCGGCCAGATACCACGGCGCCATACCGCCTTGTTTGCCCCTGCTCCGACCGGAATTCCGGCTGCGACGTTTCGTAGTGGCTTTGGCCATGCGTCCCCATCCTGATTCGCGACCGCATTATGCGATTGATGGGTTGCCGAAAAGTTTTCGGCGGCCTCCCTCAACAAGGGGTTCAGCCGCTTCGCTGAGAATCAATTGGCAGGGAATCGAAGCCGCGGCATCCGGGACGGATGCGTTGACCGAAAACGTGCGCAGTAGCTCCGGTTCACGAGCCGTTCGAAGAATTGGCTCGTCCGCGCCAGCGTGCCCACCAGACAGCCAGGCGACGCCGGCGACGGCGGACGGACGGGATATCGTGCGAAAGCACGATGAGGCCCAGCGGTATCATCCAAAAGCCGAGCACCGGCAGAAAGCCGAGAAAACCAAAGAATACCAGGAGCGAGCCCAACAGGATACGCAGCAGTGGCGATTCCGGCAGCGTGATGCGCCATTTCCCGAGCACGATCTGACGCGTCTGCGGATCAATCCCGAAATGCGTCTGCTTCCTGTTTTTATTCATCATTCCCTATCCGGCATCTTTTCCCACAATTGGGGACTTCTCCACAGCCTGGCAACCGAACTTGTCATTTTTTTTGAAAAAACCGCTTGGCAAATCGGAAAAGCATGCGTATTAGCAGCCTCACTTCTGAAGCGCACAGCGAAACAGCGGCGCGGATGATCCCTGGTAGCTCAGCGGTAGAGCATTCGACTGTTAATCGACAGGTCGCCGGTTCGAATCCGGCCCGGGGAGCCAGTTTCGAAAAGAGCCATTTGCAGAAATGCGAATGGCTCTTTTTCATTTTGCACCTAAGTTCCCCCGGTGATCAATCCCAGTCCTAGACGGCACCTATGACAAAGGCGGCGCCCATCATCGTCTGGTTCCGCAAGGACCTGCGCCTTGGCGACAACAGGGCCCTTGCGGCTGCGGCCATTGAGGCTGCCGTCATTCCACTCTATATCCGGGAGCCGGACGAAAGCGGCAACGGTCCGCTGGGCCCGGCGCAGCAATGGTGGCTGCACCATTCGCTGGAAGCTTTGGGGGCTCGACTGGGCCGGATCGGCTCGCGACTCATTCTCCGCTCCGGCGACCCACTGGACGTCCTCAGCGAGATAGCGCGCCTATCGGGAGCGAAGAGCGTCCATTGGAATCGTCGCTACGACCCGTGCGGCATCGCCACCGATACGGCCCTGAAGAAAGCACTCGCGGCTCAGGGCATCGCGGCCGAGAGCTTTGCCGGGCAATTGCTGCACGAGCCCATGCGCTTGCTGACGACGACCGGTAGGCCCTATCGCCTGTTCACGCCTTTCTGGCGCGCGCTCGAATCGAAGGTTGAGCCGGCTCCGCCGATCGACGAGCCGAAAAAGATCGCGACGCCGGAAAGCTGGCCCCCTTCAGAACAGCTTGACGCGTGGTCGCTTCTGCCAACGAAACCGAACTGGGCAGCGACGTTCAGTGAAATATGGACGCCAGGGGAAAAAGGCGCGAGCACTCGCCTCGACGAATTTATCGACGAAAAGCTTGCAGACTACAAAGTGCGCCGGGACCGTCCAGCGGCTGACGGCACATCCCTGCTCTCGCCTCACCTCGCCTTTGGAGAAATCTCGCCGGCGCAGATCTGGCACGCGACGCAGAGAATCGAAAGCGATGGCGGTGAAGGCATTGCCACCTTTCGCAAGGAAATCGCGTGGCGCGAATTCTCCTACCACCTGTTGTTTCACTATCCCGAACTCCCGCATCGCAATCTCGATCGCCGGTTCGATCGTTTCCGCTGGCTGGACCACGAAGGAGATTTTTCCCGCTGGACCAAGGGTTTGACCGGTTTCCCGATCGTCGACGCCGGCATGCGCCAGCTCTGGCGGCATGGCTACATGCACAATCGCGTGCGGATGATCGCCGCCTCGTTCCTCATCAAGGACCTGCTGATCGACTGGCGGAAAGGCAAACAATGGTTTCGCGACACCCTCGTGGATGCGGATCCGGCCAACAACGCCGCAAGCTGGCAATGGGTCGCGGGATCGGGCGCGGATGCTGCGCCGTTCTTCCGGATTTTCAATCCTGTTCTCCAAGGCGAAAAATTCGACCCGGATGGAGCCTATGTGAAGCGATTCATACCGGAACTCGATCGGCTTGAGCCACGCTACATCCATCGCCCCTTTGCGGCTCCGGCTGCCGTGCTTTCGGGCGCCGGCATCGAACTCGGCACAACCTATCCAAAACCGATCGTCGACCACGCCCTTGCGCGGGATCGGGCGCTTGCAGCGTTCCGCGAGATCACAAGCCCGCCAAGAGAACCGTAACGGATACGCGCACCCGGTAGAAATCCATGGTTGGCGTCTCGGGCGATTGCCGCTAGGCTCACCTTACGGATGCAACAGCTGAGGGGGTGGTGTATGCGTGAGCTGGAAGCAAGTCTCGCCGCGTTCAACGGCGCACAGGAGCTTTCCGCCGAGAATCTCTCGATGGTCCTGCGGGATTTCCCATTGAAGGCACGCATGGTGCTCAGCGCGCTCGTGCGTCTTCAGGCCGGGACATTGATGCTCACGGTGCCGGATGGCCGCAAACTGGTGATGAGGGGCAAGAGAGCGGGCCCAAGCGCGATTCTCACCTTGAACAACTGGAACCTGCCGCAACGCGCCGTGACAGGCGGCACGATCGGGGCTGCCGAAAGCTATATCGACGGCGACTGGGACAGTCCCGATGTCGGCGCTTTTCTCGAGCTCTTCCTCGTCAATGCCGAGATCGGCAAGCACTTCCCGAACCGGGCGCGCGGCCTGCTTCACCTTGTCGAAAAGTTCCTGCATTGGCGGAATGCCAATACGAAGTCCGGCGCACGCCGCAACATCTCCGCTCACTACGACCTCGGCAACGCCTTCTACAGCGAATGGCTGGATCCGAGCATGACCTATTCGTCCGCACTCTACGCCACCGGTGCCAACGACCTTCGCTCCGCGCAGGCGGCCAAATATCGCGCACTGGCGGAAGCCATCAACCTGCGCGCCGGCGACCACGTGCTGGAGATCGGCTGCGGCTGGGGAGGCTTTGCGGAATTCGCGGCGAGCGAGATCGGCTGCAAGGTGACCGGGTTGACGATCAGCCGCGAGCAGTTGGCCTTCGCCCGCGAACGCATCCACCGGGCTGGCCTTGCCGACCGCGTCGAACTGAAATTCCAGGACTACCGCGAGGAAAAAGGCACCTATGACCGCATCGTCTCGATCGAAATGTTCGAGGCGGTCGGCGAAAAGTTCTGGGCGACCTATTTCTCACAGCTCAAGCGATGCCTGAAGCCCGGCGGCAAGGCCGGCCTGCAGATCATCACCATCAAGCCCGAAGCCTATGAGGAATACCGCGCCAATCCGGACTTCATCCAGAAATACGTTTTCCCGGGCGGAATGCTGCCGACGCGCGAACATCTCATCGACCTTGGCCGCCATGTCGGCCTGCGCATGATCAACGATTTCGGCTTCGGCATCGATTACGCCCGGACACTCGGCGAATGGCGCGAGCGCTTCTGGTCGGTCTGGAACAGGATCGAGCCGCTCGGCTTCGACCTGCGCTTCAAGCGGCTGTGGGAGTTCTATTTCTACTACTGCGAAGCCGGCTTTCGCGCCCGCAACATCGATGTCCGGCAAATCGTCTTCGAATAGGGATGCGCATCGCGCGTCTTTACCGCGTCACGCGTTGCGCTTAAGAGGCGGTCGTTCCAATTCTCTTTTGAAGGTTCCGCATGCGCCTTGCATGGTTTTTCCTCGCGCTCGCCATCGCGACCGAAGTGGTGGGCCTGACGGTGATGAAGGCCGCCTCTTCGAGCGGCTCTTATCTCGGCCACATCGTCATGTATGTCTCGATCGCGCTTTCCTACGTCTTCCTGGCCAAGGCCGTGAAGACGATCTCCGTCGGTGTCGCCTATGCGATATGGGAAGGTTCAGGCGTCGCGATCATCACGCTGGTTTCCGTCTTCGTCTTCGGCCATATGTTGACCGGACGCGAAATGCTGGGGCTTTCGATGGCGATCGTCGGCATATTGCTCGTCAATGCCGGCGAACGCCATGACGAAGCCGAAGCCGCGGTGGAAGGAGCAGCCAATGAGCGCGCCTAGCATCTACTTCGCCTTGGCCGTGATGGCAGGCATCCTCGATGTCGCCGCCAACCTCGCCTCGACGAAATCGGAAGGGTTTGCCCGACGCGGCTGGGGCGCCCTCTCCATCCTGCTGGTGCTTGCCGCCTTCGCGCTGCTTGCCGAGGCCATCAAGGGCATGGAACTCGCTATCGCCTATGCCGTGCTTGGCGCGACCGGCATCTTCGGAACGGCCATCTGCGGACGGCTGCTCTTCGGACAGAAACTGAAGCCGATCGGCTGGGTCGGGCTTGGCCTCATCTTCGGCGCCGTGCTGGTGCTTCACACGGCCTGACGCCGATGCTCGCCGGAGCCGGCGTGCTTCTTCGCTTCTCTTGCCTCGGTCACGACACCCGTCAGCCGCCTGATAAGAGCGAAATAGAGACTATAGGGGAGCAGACGCATGAGCTTCACCGCATAGGTGAAGTGCCGCGGGAAGGTGATTTCGAAGCGTCGGGACTTCAAACCCGCGATGATGCGATCCGCCGCCTGTTCGGAGGTGACGAGAGCCGGGCGCGGAAAGCGGATTCGTGCGGTGCCGGGCGTATCGACAAAGCCGGGGCAGATGATCTGCAGGCGGATGCCGATCCGATCGAGATCAAACTTGAGGCTTTCGGCCATATTGATCAACGCAGCCTTGGAGGCGCCGTAGGCGGCGCTGGTGGGCAACCCGCCATAGCCGGCAACGGAAGACACGATGGCGATGTGGCCGAAGCCCTGCGCCTTCATATGCGCAACGGCCGGCAGCAGGCAGTTGACCACCCCATTGAGATTGACTGCGAAACTCTTCTCGAAGGCTTCGCGATGGAGATCATCGCCTCGCACCGGGACGGCCACTCCGGCATTGAGGATCACCAATGACAGGTGGCCATGATCGTACTCGATCGCAGCCAACACGCGCTCCATGTCCTTTGGGTCGGTGACGTCGCCGTCGAGAACCGTGATCCTTCCGTCACCCGCCGCCTCATGCTGCAGGTCCACCAGCTTCTCGTGACTTCTGGCGGTGACGACCACCGAATAGCCTTCGCGCACCAACTTGAGCGCCAGCGCCCGCCCGATACCCGCGCTCGCGCCGGTAACCCAAGCCAGTTTATGTTCGGATTTCGCAGACTGAATACTCATCACTCACTCCTCGGCACGCGCCGGGAAACACGCACGCATCTCCTTGTGGGCGAAAAAGACTTGCCCGGCCCTTCATCGCGGCAACGCTCCTTGCCGCTGAGCCCCACATGCCTTGGAGACGATTTTTGTTCGGGACAGAGCGGCGGCGAAACGCTATTTCTTGCCTGAAGTGCAGGCTGAGCCGAAAACACGCCAACATTTCGGCGTCCGGGATCGTTGTTGATTTTCGTCAGCCGCCGTTCGTATTTCCCTGGTACGTGTCGCCCTGCCCCGGCGCCTGTCCTCAAACACGAGGTTCTGAAAATGGCCATCCTACCGTCCGTCCTCGAAGCGATCGGCAACACACCCTTGATTCGGCTGAAGGCCGTGTCGGAGGCCACGGGCTGCGACATCCTCGGCAAGGCCGAGTTCCTCAATCCGGGGCAATCGGTGAAAGACCGCGCCGCACTCTGGATCATCCGGCAAGCGGAACGGAGCGGACAGTTGCGCCCGGGCGGGGTCATCGTCGAAGGCACGGCCGGCAACACCGGCATCGGGCTGGCGCTGGTCGGCCAGGCACTTGGCTATCGCACCGTCATCGTCATTCCGGAAACCCAGAGCCAGGAAAAGAAGGACGCCTTGCGGCTGCTTGGCGCCGAGCTCGTCGAAGTGCCGGCCGTTCCCTACAAGAACCCCAACAACTACGTGAAGATCTCCGGCCGGCTCGCCGAGCAACTGGCGAAGACCGAGCCGAACGGCGCCATCTGGGCCAACCAGTTCGACAACGTCGCCAACCGTGACGCGCATGTGGAAACCACGGCGCCGGAGATTTGGCGCGACACGGACGGCAAGGTCGATGGCTTCATCTGCGCCGTCGGCTCCGGCGGCACGCTCGCCGGCGTTGCACAGGGGCTGAAGGCGAAGAACCCGGCGATCAAGATCGGCCTTGCGGATCCACAAGGGGCGGCACTCTACAACTTCTATGCCAACGGCGAACTGAAGTCCGAGGGCAGCTCGATCACCGAGGGCATCGGCCAAGGCCGCATCACCGCCAATCTCGAGGGCTTCACGCCGGATTTCTCCTACCAGATTCCCGATTCGGAAGCGGTTCCCTATGTCTTCGACCTGATCGAGCGCGAAGGCATCTGCGTCGGCGGTTCGACGGGCATCAACATCGCCGGTGCCGTTCGTCTCGCCAGGGAGCTCGGTCCAGGACATACGATCGTGACGATCCTCTGCGACTATGGTAACCGCTATCAGTCGAAGCTCTTCAATCCGGATTTCCTCACCTCCAAGGGGCTGCCGGTGCCGACCTGGTTGAAGACGTCTTCTCACATTGCGGTGCCATACGAATCAGTTGGATAGGAATGCGATGACCAGGACCGTGACCGCCCTTTTCCGAGACGATTTCTACCTCTCGACCTGCGAAGCAAGCGTCACCGGAATTCTGGAAGATGGCGGGATCGAACTGGATCAAACCTGCTTCTATGCAACCTCCGGTGGCCAGCCCGGCGACACCGGCTTTCTGGAGCGGGCCGACGGCAGCCGGATCGACATCGCGGTCGCCCGTCACGGCGAAACCAAGGATATCATCGTCCATGTGCCGGCCGAAGGGCAGTCGGTACCGGCTGTTGGCGAGAAACTCGTTCTGCATATCGACTGGCCCCGCCGCTATCGCCTGATGCGCATGCACACCGCCTGCCATCTGCTCTCGGTCGTCTGCCCCTTCCCGATCACCGGAGCCTCGGTCGGCGAAGACGAGAGCCGTGTCGATTTCGACATGAGCGAGACGATCGACAGGGACGACGTCACCACGGCGCTGATGAAGCTCGTCGAAGAAAACCATCCTGTCTACGTCCAGTGGATCACCGACGAGGAACTCGCCGCCAATCCCGGCGTCGTCAAATCGAAGAATGTGCGTCCGCCTGTTGGCCTTGGGCGCGTCAGCCTTGTCTGTATCGGCGAAAACTCGGCGATCGACAGCCAACCCTGCGGCGGTACCCATGTGTCGGAAACGCAGGAAGTGGGCGCCATCCACATCGCCAAGATCGAGAAAAAGGGTAAGGAGAACCGTCGGTTCCGTATCCGCTTCGGCATGCCCGAAGATCGCGCATCAGTTTGAGTAGGGAGTTGCGACCGTGACCAACAACAAAAGCGCCTTTGTCGTATCGGCTGATTGGCTGCAGGAGCGCCTCGGCGATCCCTCGATACGGATCCTCGATGCCGCCTGGTACCTGCCGGCCCAGAACCGCAACCCGAAGGCGGAATACGATGCCGGGCACATTCCCGGTGCCGTCTTCTTCGATCAGGACGTTATTGCCGACCACACGAGTGGCCTGCCTCACACCCTGCCCTCGCCGGAAGCCTTTGCCTCGGCGGTTGGTGCGCTGGGCGTCAGCGAAAAGGACACGATCGTCGTCTACGACGGTCCCGGCATCATGACCGCTCCACGCGTGTGGTGGATGCTGCGCATCATGGGCGCCAGGAACGTCTACGTGCTCGACGGCGGCATGGACGGCTGGAACACGGAGGGGCGCCCCGTCAGCACCGCGGTCCCCTCACCGAAGCCGGTCACGTTCAACGTCAATTTCAATCCGGCGGCCGTGACCTCCTTCGCACGGATGACGGAAATCGTTGCCGATGGCTCGATCCAGATCGCCGATGCCCGCGGTGCCGGACGCTTCTATGGCGAGGAGCCGGAGCCGCGTGCCGGCATGCGCTCTGGCCATATGCCCGGGGCGTACAGCCTTCCCTCCGGCACTTTCACGGAAAACGGAACGTTCAAGGATCTCGCGACGCTTCGCCAAACCTTCGCCGACGCCGGCGTCGATCTTTCCAAACCTGTCGTTACGACCTGCGGCTCCGGTGTCACCGCCGCCATCATCACGCTGGCGCTGCAATCGCTCGGCCACACGGACAACACGCTCTATGACGGTTCCTGGTCGGAGTGGGGTGGCCGCGCAGACACGACGATCGTAACCGGTCGAGAGTGATATCATGCGCTCGCCAAAGCTCGCCTCCCTCACAGCGCATGTAACCGAACTCGAGATGACGGCGCCGCCGAAGCAAAGCCTGCCGATGCCCGTCAATATCCAGACCGCCATCCTGCGCGTCTCCGACATTCCGCTCAGCTACTATCGATTCCTGTACCTGCGTGTCGGCCGCCGCTGGCACTGGACCGAGCGGCTGCGGATGAACGACGAGGAACTCGCTGCCGTGCTCGGCGACAAGCGCACGAGTGTCACGGTGCTCTATGTGAACGGCGCGCCGGCCGGTTTCTTCGAGCTGCACCAGGGCGAGGATGACGTCGTCGAGCTTGTCCATTTCGGGCTGATGGAACATGCGCTCGGCCTTGGCCTCGGCAAGTGGTTCCTGCTCCAGACGCTGTTTGCCGCCTGGGCGCTGAACCCGAGCAAGCTGACGGTAACGACCAACAATCTGGATCACCCCCGCGCACTGCAGCTTTACCAGCAATTCGGCTTCTCGCCGGTCGCCACCCGTGAGACCACGGTGGAACCTCTGACCGACGACGAACTGCTGACCCTGGCGAAAAATCTCTGACGCATCTCGCCCGGCAAGTTCCGGGTGTCGAAACGATCGCGACCGGTGCAATCTCCTGATCGAACAATCGAACCGATCAAGGAGATGCGCCATGACGTTGCGCTACATTCCGATGTCCGACGACGAAGCGCGGCGGATCCGCGAGGGCGGGCCGGATGCCTATGGCAACCGGCCGGAGCGAGAGATTTCCGATGGTGACGGCGTGCCCTGCCGGCACTGCCTGCGCAATGTCGGAGCCGGCGAGCCCTATCTGATCTTCGCTCTGCGGCCGTTTTCGACGTTGCAGCCCTATGCGGAGACCGGCCCTGTGTTCATGCATGCCGAGGAATGTCCGGCGCATGATGGCGATACGCTTCCGCCGATCTTGGCTTCGAGTGTCAGCTATCTGCTGCGCGGTTATGGCGAGAGCGAACGGATCGTCTACGGGACCGGCGGTGTCGTTCCGACGGAGCAGTTGCAGGCGCGAGCGGAAGAACTGCTGGCCCGACCGGACGTTTCCTCCGTGCATGTGCGTTCGGCCAAGAACAATTGTTACCAGTGCCGGATCGAGCTGACCTGACCACCAAATTCGGCCCGGCATTGCTGCCGGGCCGAAAGCATCTTTCCGTCAGGCGACGCTCAGCACCGCCTCGGGTGCAAAGGCATCATAACCGAGCGCTTCGGCCACCGGCGCGTTGGTGACGCGTCCGCGATGAACGTTCAGACCGGCACGCAGATGCCGGTCCTCGGCGATCGCCTTCAGGCCCTTATCCGCGAGCTGCAGGCCGTAGTGCAGCGTGGCGTTGTTGAGCGCATGCGCAGAGGTCACCGGCACGGCGCCCGGCATGTTCGCCACGCAATAGTGCACGATGCCATCGACCTCGTAGGTCGGGTCGGAATGCGTCGTCGCGTGGGACGTCTCGAAGCAGCCGCCCTGGTCGATCGCGACGTCAACGATGACGGCCCCCTTCTTCATGCCGGTCAGCATTTCGCGGGTCACGAGCTTCGGCGCTGCAGCCCCCGGGATGAGCACTGCCCCAATTACCAAATCGGCGGAGAAGACTTCCTCTTCCAGTGCGTCGATGGTCGAGTAGCGTGTGTGCACGCGGCCGGCGAAGAGATCGTCGAGTTGGCGCAGGCGCGGGATCGAGCGATCGATAATGGAGACGTCGGCGCCAAGCCCGGCAGCCATGCGCGCCGCATGCAGGCCGACGACGCCACCGCCGATGACGGTCACCTTAGCCGGCAGCACACCCGGCACACCGCCGAGCAGGATACCGCGGCCGCCATTGGCCTTCTGCAGCGACGTCGCGCCCGCCTGGATGGCCAGGCGTCCGGCAACCTCGGACATCGGCGCAAGCAGCGGCAGACCGCCGCGATCGTCCGTGACGGTTTCATAGGCGATCGCCGTGACGCCCGAATTGAGCAGACCCTTGGTCTGTTCCGGATCGGGCGCAAGATGCAGATAGGTGTAGAGAATCTGGCCTTCGCGGAGCTGCACCCATTCGGAGGGCTGTGGCTCCTTGACCTTGACGATCATGTCCGATTTTTCGAACACTTCCTTTGCCGTCGCGACAATCTTCGCGCCAGCGGCACGGTAAGAATCGTCATCCGCGCCGATCCCTGCCCCGGCCTTGGTTTCCACGATCACCTCGTGGCCATGGGCAACATATTCACGCACCGAGCCGGGCGTCAGGCCGACTCTATATTCATGGTTTTTGATTTCCTTCGGGCAACCGACACGCATCCTCGCGTTCCTCTCCTGTTATGGGCTTTTCGCCACTTTTGACGAGGCATTCACCAAAACACGCCGTGAATCGAATGTCCTTGCAAAGACGAAACCCGGGGCGCATTGATTTCGAAGAATATTGCGTGAAGTGACGCATGATTGAGGGAAAACACGAATGAGCGAACTCGATGCCATCGATCATGCGATTCTGCGTATTCTCCAGCAGAACGGCCGCATCTCGAATGCCGACCTCGCGGCGAAGGTCGGGCTCTCTCCGTCCGCCTGTTCGCGACGAGTCGATATCCTGGAAAAATCAGGAACGATCGCCGGCTATCATGCCCGCATCGCCCATAAGGCGCTCGACTACCAGATCATGGTGATCGTCCATATTTCGCTGTCGGGCCAGTTCGCCAAGACGCTCGCCGAGTTCGAAGCGGCTGTGAAGCTCTGTCCGAACGTACTGGTCTGCTATCTGATGTCAGGCGAGTACGACTACATCCTGAGGGTCGCCGCCAAGGACCTTCAGGACTACGAGCGCATCCACCGCGACTGGCTCTCGGCGCTGCCCCATGTGGTCAAGATCAATTCCAGCTTCTCGCTGCGGGAAGTGATCGACCGGCCGAATGTCGGCATTTGAAGGAATGAATGCAGCCTAACGGCCGACGACGCAGTCGCGGCCCCGTCCCTTGGCGGCGTAGAGCCGAAGATCTGCCTCCGACAACAGGCTCTCGATCGCCGCCCCGTCGTCCGGCGTCGACGATAGACCGATGCTTGCGGTCACCGACCGTCCGTCCGGGGTCGAGACGCGATCCGACACGGCAACGCGAATCTCGTCCGCGCGCCGCAAAGCATCACCATGAGCCATTGCCGGGCAAAGGATCACGAACTCCTCGCCACCATATCGAAACAGTCGGTCGACCGGACGCAACTTCGACTTCACCGTCTCGACCAGCCGCTGCAGGACGCGGTCGCCCTCCTGGTGGCCGAAGCGGTCGTTGACGCCCTTGAAATGGTCGACGTCGATGATCATCAAGGTGACGGCCGCATTGTCGGCACTCGCCGCGCGCAGCATTGCCGGCGCTTCGATCTCGAACCGGCTGCGATCGAGCGAACCCGTCAGCGTATCCTGACCGGACCGTGACAGCAGGTCCTCGTAGCGTTCGCGGAACGTCAATGCATTGAAGATATCGCCAAGCGGCCGGTCCGACATCGCCAGGAACGGATGGCGCGAGGCATTGAGATAAAGTCCGATCGCGATCGCATAGAAGGGTGCTGCCAGCATCTTCGCCATCCAACCACCCCAGAAGACCTCGAAGGGTGCACCGTTCCACCAGCGAAGTGCCGCATAGAAAGCAGCCTGATCGAATGTCAGCACGACAACGCCGCAGATGAGAAATCGGAGCGTCACGAAGCGACGCAACCACCGGCCCAGCCGCTCGTAAAGCAGAATGATCATCAGCGAATCGAAATAGAGGATGGTCGTGCCCCAGACCATCAGCCAGCCCATCTCATCGATGAAGGCGAGGTCGGCGGACCGCTCCGCCACGATCGCTACGGTGTCGTGCTGGCGCAACAGAAGGCTCAGTGCCACCGTCAGGAAGTTGCCGGCGAGCAGCCCGTAGATCGGCTGGCGAACAGTTGCCGCGTCTTCCTTCACATAGAGCAGCAGGATCATCATCAACTTGCCGGAGAAAAGCACAGCAGAGCCTGGCGAGATCACGCCGAACGGCAATTGCACATAGAAGACTGCGGCGAGATAGGTCTCGATGAAGTGCATGACGCCGAGTGCGGCGACGAAGACGCCAAGCCCCAAACGGGCGCGAAGATGCAGCAGCCCGATCATCGCCGTAACGTAGACCAGCGCCTCGCCGACGAAGAGAAGAAGGTTGGCGTTTGGCATGTGCTTGAAAAAGTTCCGTTTCCCGAAGCACGGTTAAACAGGAAGTTTGAAGAAAACTTTAGCGGAACCCGCGGCTGTCAGCCGCCGGAATGCGAAAATCTGCCGCTTTCGGAAATGTCGCCTTTCCGGCATAGTCGCCGCCAACCCACCGTGGTTCGCGCATCTGCGAACAAAACTCCGGATTGCACTCGTCTCGGAAAAACCGGGATCCTTGATAAATGGAGGACCGCATGCCATCGATGACATCCCCGCTCCACCTTACGCGCCGTTCGCTTCTCGCGGGGGCCGCGGCTTCTTCGGCGCTTGTCATGCTGCACCCCTTCTCTGCCCGCGCCGCGGGCAACCAGGCGCATCTCAGAATCATGGAAACGACGGACCTGCACGTTCACGTCTTTCCCTACGACTATTACGGCGACAAGCCCAACGATACGGTCGGCCTTGCGCGCACCGCCTCGATCATCGACGCCATCCGCGCCGAAGCGACAAACTCCATCCTGGTCGACAATGGCGACTTCCTCCAGGGCAACCCGCTGGGCGACTACATTGCCTATCAGCGCGGCATGAAGGACGGCGATATCCACCCTGTCATCGCCGCCATGAACGTGCTCGGCTATGATTGCGGCACGCTTGGCAACCACGAATTCAACTATGGCCTGGACTTCATGTTCAAGGTCCTGAACGGCGCGAACTTCCCGCTCGTCTGCGCCAACCTGACGAAGGGTACGCTTGCCGCCAACGGGCGTCAGGATGAGCTGTTTCTCAAGCCCTACGTCATTCTCGACCGCAAAGTGAAAGACGGCTCCGGCGCGGAACATCAGGTCCGCATCGGGCTCATCGGCTTCGTTCCGCCGCAGATCATGACCTGGGACGCCAAGAACCTCGAAGGCAAGGCCAATGCCCGAGACATCGTCAAGGCCGCCGAAGCCTGGGTGCCGCAGATGCGCGAGGAAGGTGCTGATATCGTCGTCGCTCTCTCGCATTCGGGCATCGGCCAGCAGGGCTATGCCGAGAACCTGGAGAACGCTTCGGTGCCGCTTGCGGCGGTCGCAGGCATCGATGCGATCGTGACCGGCCATAGCCACCTGGATTTCCCCGGGCCGAAGTTCGACGGCATCGCGGGGGTCGATAACACGAAGGGCCTGATCTCCGGCAAGCCCGGCGTCATGGGTGGCTTCTGGGGCTCGCATCTCGGCCTGATCGACCTGCTGATCGAACGGGAGGGTGGCGCCTGGCGTGTCGTCAGTTCAACCAGCGAGGCGCGGCCGATCTACCGTCGCGAAGAGAAGAAGGTGATCGCCGAGGTCGCCGACAAGCCGGAGGTGCTGGCCGCCGCGAAGAAGGACCACGAGGCAACACTCGCCTATGTGCGCACGCCTGTCGGCAAGACCAGTGCGCCGCTCTATTCCTACTTCGCCCTGGTCGCCGACGACCCGTCCGTGCAGATCGTCAGCCAGGCGCAGACCTGGTACATCAAGGACATGTTGAAGGAGACCGAGTACCGCGACCTGCCGGTGCTGTCGGCAGCGGCCCCCTTCAAGGCCGGCGGCCGTGGCGGCGCGGACTACTACACCGACGTCCCCGCCGGCGACATCGCGATCAAGAACGTCGCCGACCTCTATCTCTATCCGAATACGGTGCAGGCCGTCGTCATAACCGGCGACCAGGTGCGCAACTGGCTGGAAATGTCTGCCGGCATCTTCAACGAAGTCAAACCTGGCGCCTCGGACGCGCCGCTGATCAACGGCGGTTTCCCGTCCTATAATTTCGACGTCATCGACGGCGTCACCTATCAGATCGACCTTTCCGTGCCGCCGAAGTTCGACAAGGACGGCAACACGATCAATGCGTCGTCGAACCGTATCAAGAACCTGCAGTTCAACGGGCAACCGATTGATGCAGAGCAGAAATTCGTGGTCGCGACCAACAACTACCGGGCGGGGGGCGGCGGCAATTTCCCCGACATCGCCGCCGACAAAGTGGTATTCGTCGCCCCCGACACCAACCGCGACGTCGTGGTGCGCTACATCATCGATCAGGGCACGATCAATCCATCTGCCGACGCCAACTGGACCTTCGTGCCGCTCGCCAATACGACCGTCACCTTCGACAGTGGCCCGAAGGCCCGGCAGTTCCTGGCGCAAGTGAAGGGTGTGACCATCGAGGATGCCGGTGACGCCGCCGAAGGCTTTGCCCGCTTCCGGATCAAGCTCTGAGCTTCAGGCGAACCAGGGTCGGGCCGCCCGTCTCGAGGCGGCCCATCATTTTGAGCGGACGATGAAGATCTAGCTGGTCCGGCGATCCATACACAGGCCGATGAAAATTAGCGCGAGACATTAAGAATGTGCGCTAACTACCTGAGAAAACTTGATACGCCGCACGGCGGCGACTGATCAAACCTGACGCGACTGGGCGTCGTCGGAAAACAGCGACGGGCCGGTCTGGTCGATGATCTGGCGTCCCTTGCGCAGAGCGGCATCGATCGCGTCCTGCTCCGAGGTGAAGAGATCGGCGCGGATGAAGCTGCGGGTCTTGGTGCCGCCATCCGCCGAGGCCTTCTCGATGCTGCCAGCCAGACGAAACTGCGAGCCTTCGCGCATCGGCGTCGCGCGGATGGTGCATTCGGCATAGGCCTCAGTCTTTCCAGGCGCAGCCTGCGTCTGGTTTTCAGAGGAGCCCGAACGGCCGAACAATTTCGAGAAAAACGATGCCATGCCCAAGACTTAGACGCCGCGGCCGACACTGTCAAAGCCTAAGTGCCGATAATCAACCGCAGCTCCCTGATGCCGATTAAATGATGAGATTGGAGAGGATTTCGTTCTCGGTGATGTCCTGGTAGCGAAGCCCCGCGGCGTCGAAGCGAGCCTTCAACACCGGGAAGTTCTCGGCGTGTTTGGTCTCGATGCCGATCAGAATGGAGCCGAAGTTGCGCGCCGATTTCTTCAGGTATTCGAAGCGCGAGATGTCGTCCTCGTCGCCGAGCAGATTGAGGAAGTCGCGAAGCGCGCCGGGCCGTTGCGCCATGCGCAGAATGAAGTACTTCTTGAGCCCGGCATGGCGCATCGCGCGCTCCTTGACATCGGGCAGGCGATCGAAATCGAAATTACCCCCGGAAACGACGGCAACCACCGTCTTGCCCGCCAGTTTCTCGGGGCCGAGTACTTCCAGGGCCGCAACCGAAAGGGCGCCTGCCGGTTCCAGCACCACACCTTCGACATTCAGCATCTCGACGATCGTCAGGCAGATCGCATTCTCGGCCAAAAGCATCACCTGATCGGCGGAAAAGCGACGGAGCGCTGCAAAATTGAGATCGCCGATCCGTCCGACTGCGGCACCGTCGACGAAGTTGTCGACCTGGTCGAGGGTCACGACGCTGCCGGTTTCGAGGCTCTCGCGCAGGCTGGGTGCACCGGCGGGTTCGCAAAAGATGAAATGATCCGCTGCAACCACGTCCTTGAAATATCCCGTCACGCCGGCAGCAAGGCCGCCGCCGCCAACGGGCAGGACAACGAGATCGGGCGTGACACCGTCAGGCAGCTGCCAGGAAATTTCGGCGGCAACGCTTGCCTGGCCTTCGATGATATCGGCATGATCGAAGGGCGGCACCATGACGCCGCCGATCGCTTCGACATGATCGCGCGCCGCCTTGTAGCACTGGTCGAAGATATCGCCGACCAGGCGGATGGTGATGAACTCACCGCCAAACATGCGGGTCTTGTCGATCTTCTGCTGCGGCGTCGTCACCGGCATGAAAACGACGCCCGGCACGCCGAAGTGACGGCAGACAAAGGCAAAGCCCTGGGCGTGGTTACCGGCCGAGGCGCAGACGAAGGTCTTGCCGGATGCGTCGGCGCCCAGCGCCTTGCGGAAGAAGTTGAAGGCGCCGCGGATCTTGTAGGAACGGACGGGCGACAGGTCTTCGCGCTTGAGGTAGATGTTGGCGCCGTAGCGCGCGCTCAAGTGCTCGTTGAGCTGCAGCGGCGTCGGCGGGAAGATCTCCCGCAAGGCTTCGGTTGCGGCTTCAACATCCTGCTTCATCGCGTGCGGTCTTCCGTTGAGTTGGCTAGAGCATCCCGCTCTCAAGTGGAATCACTTGAGGCGGACAAATGCTCTAGAATCAAAATGCTAGAGCGTCCTTAGTGCGTTCATCTGTGGCTATTGCATATTGCAACGCCCGAAGCCATCGCTTTGACTCGAATCGGACCGCCGTGAACAATGCAACCGCATCCCCAACGGCTGGGACGTCCGCAACGCTTTCCGGGAAATTGAACGCTTGAACGCAACTCTGATCCGGCATGCTATGCACATCGCGGCAATCCTCGGCATCTATCTCGCATGCGCGATGCTGGTGCCGGCGATGGTCGATCTCTACTACGGCCATCCCGATTGGCAGATCTTCGTCGCTTCGGCCTTCATGGTCGGCGGGTTTTCGCTTGCGACCTTCATGGCGACCCGCATGGGGCCGCCGCCCTTCTCCAAGAAGTTCGGCTTCGTCCTCGTCAACCTGCTGTGGGCCGTGTTTTCGGTGGTTGGCGCGATCCCGCTCTGGCTGTCGTCGCTCAATCTTGATTTTGCCCAGGCGCTGTTTGAGTCCGTATCGGCAATCACCACGACCGGCGGCACCGTCATCGTCGGGCTCGACGACGCGCCGCCCGGCCTGCTCGTCTGGCGCTCGCTGCTCTGCTGGCTCGGCGGCATCGGCATCGTCGTGCTCGGCCTCTTCATCATCCCCTATCTCAGGGTCGGCGGCATGTCCTTCTTCAAGATGGAATCCTCCGATACCAGCGACAAGCCGTTTGCACGCCTCGCCAGCTTCAGCCGCGCGTTCCTGATCGTCTATGTCGTCATCACGCTCCTCTGCACCATCGGCTACTTCCTGACCGGTATGAACCGCTTCGACGCCATCAACCACGCGATGTCGACGGTGGCGACCGGCGGCTTTTCCACCCATGATGCATCCTTCGCCTATTTCGGCAGTATTCCACTGCTCTGGACGGCGACCTTCTTCATGGCGCTTTGCAGCCTGCCGTTCTCGATCCTGATCGTGCTGGTGGCGCGCGGCCGGCTTGACGCGCTGCGCGATCCGCAGATCATCGTCTTTCTCGGCTATCTCTCTGCCTTTTCGGTCGCAGTGGCGGTCTATCACCGCCTGGCGAATGGCGTCGAATTTCACCTGGCGCTGGCGCATTCCTTCTTCAACATCACCTCGATCCTCTCGACCAGCGGCTATGCCAGCCAAGACTACAGCCTCTGGGGGCCCTTCGTCGTCATGGCCGCCTTCATCGCGACCTTCATGGGCGGTTGTTCCGGATCGACGGCAGGCGGCATCAAGGCCTATCGGTTCATCGTGCTCTTCAACGCGATCCGCTCGGGGCTCAACAAGCTCGTCTATCCCAATGCGATCTACGCCGTGCGCTACGGCAACAGCACCGTCGATGCCGACACGCAGCGGGCCATCTTCCTGTTCTTCATCACCTATATCCTGCTCTGGGTCTTCGGTAGCCTCGCCATGGGTGCGCTCGGCTACGACCTGGTCACTGCGACCTCGGCAGTCATCACCTGCCTTTCGAATGTCGGCCCCGGACTTGGCCCCATCATCGGGCCGGCCGGCAACTTCTCGACGCTCGGCGATTCCGAGCTCTATCTGCTGTCGCTGATGATGCTTCTCGGCCGTCTGGAAGTGCTGACCGTGCTCGTGATCCTAACGCCGGTGTTCTGGAAGCATTGACCATTGGCCGGCCAGCCCTATCGTCTTGACTTGATGCGGCAGATACCGAAAGTCGGTGTCATCCGGCGATGGGGGAACGTCATGGTGAAACATATGCTTCTTCTGGCGACGCTGAGCGCCGCCACGACACTATCCGGAAACTCCATCGCCCTCGCCGGTCCGCTCACCGATGCGGCGGCGCAGGCGGAGAAACTTGCCGCTTCGGGCGATGCGGCAAAGGCGCGAGACCTGCTTCTCAAGGCGATGAGCGACTTTTCGCAAACGCTGCCCTTCGCGATCGGCAAGGCGATCTTCGTCTCCAAGCAGCCGACTGGTTATGCGATGTACCAGCCGCGAGACGGCTCTGTCTTCAAGGAGGGAGAGTCGCTGATCTCCTACATCGAGCCGATCGGACTTTCCTGGAAGGATGCGGCAGAGAAGGGCAAGCTCGAGAGCCATTTCACCGTCGACTTCGATATCCTCAATCCGAAGGGTGACGCGCTCGCCGGCCAGAAGGCCTTCGGCGACTTCACCTTCACCGGTTACCTCAGGAACCAGGAAATCTACTCGACGCTGACCATCGATGTTTCCGGCGCGCCGGCCGGCGACTACGTGCTGCGTTTCCATTTCAATGACGTCAACAGCGGCAAGACCGCCAGCGTCGACCAGCCCTTCAAGATTGCCGGACCGTAAGATCATGCCCCATGCAATAACGACTGTTGGTTTCGATGCCGACGATACGCTTTGGCAGAACGAACAGTTCTTTCGCCTGACCGAGGCGCGCTTCGCCGAACTTCTGACCCCCCACACCGACACCGAGCATCTGTCCGAACGGCTGCTTGCCGCGGAAAAACGCAATCTCGGTCTCTACGGTTTCGGCATCAAAGGCTTCGTTCTGTCGATGGTCGAGACCGCGGTGGACGTGACGGATGGGAAAGTCCCCTCATCCGTCATCGCCGAAATCCTGGCGACCGGCCGCGACATGCTTGTCCATCCGGTCGAACCCCTGCCCCATGTCCAAGAAACACTCAGTGCCCTACACGGCACCTTCCGCCTTGTCATGATCACGAAAGGCGATCTCTTCGACCAGGAACGCAAGCTCGCTGCCTCCGGCCTTGGCGATTATTTCGACGCCGTCGAGATCGTCAGCGACAAGAATGCAAGCACCTACGAACGTCTCTTCAAGCGCCATGGCGACGGGCCGCTGAAAAGCCT
This sequence comes from Sinorhizobium sp. NFACC03, assembly GCF_900103435.1. NCBI lineage: Bacteria > Pseudomonadati > Pseudomonadota > Alphaproteobacteria > Hyphomicrobiales > Rhizobiaceae > Sinorhizobium > Sinorhizobium sp. NFACC03. The sequence goes on along the minus strand of NZ_FMXF01000002.1, from coordinate 281,570 downwards.
GATGGTCGGCAACTCTCTGAAATCCGACATCGTTCCAGCCCTTGATGCGGGAAGCTGGGGTGTTTACGTCCCACATGCACTGACTTGGGCATTCGAGCATCACGACAAGCCGGAGAACCATCCGAGATTTCGCGAGATCGACGATCTCGGCGGATTGCCGCCGATCCTGGAACGCTTGCCGCTCTAGGCACGCGGGCGAATTGTCCTCCTGCGGCCACACCACCAAAAGGCTGCTAGCGAGGCGTCGGAGGCTATCGCGACCGCATCCGCGCTAGCGCGTCCAACGAAATCCGCGGTTGTACCCCCTATTCACCGCACCCCGAATCAGCGCGATATACCATCGCGATTTCGTCAGCGGAGAGACAATGGCTCAAATATTCGGTGCAACAATTTCAATGCTACTGCTCGGCACGCTGATCGGGTGGCTGCTGCGCAAGGTCTCCGCTCTCAGCGTGCTTTCGTCCGTTCGTGGCTCCTGCCATCTACGCGTTCAATTCGGGCCGCCCCTATTCCGAAATGTTCATCCTCTGCGGCATCGCCGCGCTCATCGCAGCTGTCGTCTTCTACTTTCTGAAGCCTAAGCAACAGAACGCCTGAGTGGCAATCCACCTTTCACCAGTCTGATGCACTTGACTGTTCCCCTTGAGTGTTTGATCTAGGGGGCAGAGCGGGCGTGGCGAAACTGGTAGACGCAAGAGACTTAAAATCTCTCGGCCTTGGCTGTGCGGGTTCGATCCCCGCCGCCCGCACCAGACATCCGGCTTTCAATGATTATTCCGCGCACGTGTAGCCGCTCGCTGAGAAGCGAGAGGTTGCTTCAGAGAGCGCGACCGCTCAGCTGTTGTAGTAGTAGCAATCGCATTCGGCCCGGTAAGCATCGTCGTGCCATACCCGGACGGCGAGCTTCGTTGCGCATCCCTGGTTTTCCAGCCTGAGGCCGAGAAGGGAGACCGCTGCCGCCTTCGAATTGGGGGCGTCCACCTCGATTGCCGATCCGACCTGGTGGACTCCCTGCCGCGGGGTCCAGGTGAAGATCTGAACGTTATAGTGCATCGAATATCCTCCGTGGGAGAGATGGTGTGCACGCAATACTCACGCTTGTGTTCGGATTGAGCCGGCTGCCTTGAAGCGTACTAGCCGTCTTCTACGGTCGCTTCCGGCCTATCGCCGCCGTCTGTGTGCTCGAAGTGCCAGTGGCCTTCGTCATCCTGGAAACTGATATCTTCGTCGTCGCCGCCGACTTGTTGTTCGGCGGCGGCAGCCTTGGCGGCGGCTAGCGCCATTTCGCGGCTGGGAAAGGGCTCCGAATATGCTTCGGCGGCCTTATAGGCCCATCCTCCGTCATGAGGAACGATGGTGTAAGTGATCCGCGCCATACTTCCCTCCCAATCGTCCGAAAACGCTTCGGTCTTCGGCGGGCCGTTGCCGCACGGCCGTTCTTTCCTCCTCGTCAAAGGCATGTTCATGCCGAACGCCGCGGATATTACCACAGGTGCGGTGCGAATTGCCACCTTCGCGAATCACTCCGAAACGGCGTGTCGCGAATCAAAAGAGCGGCCCCTTTCGGAGCCGCCCTTGATCAAGAAATCCAATATCTTGAGCGATCAATCGGCGAGCTTCGCGGCGATCTTGGCGACATGTGCGCCCTGGAAACGAGCAGCTTCGAGTTCAACCTCGGAGGGCTGGCGCGAACCGTCGCCGCCGGTGATCGTCGAGGCGCCGTAGGGCGAGCCGCCCTTGATCTCGTCGAGGCCCATCTGGCCCTGGAAGGCATAGGGAAGACCGACGACGACCATGCCGTGGTGCATCAGGGTCGGGATAAAGCCGAGGATCGTCGACTCCTGGCCACCATGCTGCGTCGCAGAGGATGTGAAGACCGAGCCGACCTTGCCGACCAGCTTGCCCTTGGCCCACAGGCTGCCCGTCTGGTCGATGAAGTTGCGCATCTGCGAGGCAACGGTGCCGTAGCGCGTGCCTGCGCCGAAGATGATCGCGTCATACTGCGCAAGTTCTTCGACGGTGGCGATTGGCGCTGCCTGGTCCAGCTTGTAGTACGAGGCCTTGGCGACTTCTTCCGACACAAGTTCGGGCACGCGCTTCACGTCCACTTCGGCGCCGGCCGATTTCGCGCCTTCGGCCACCGCATAGGCCATCGTTTCGACGTGTCCGTATGCCGAATAATAGAGAACAAGAACCTTGGCCATAAAATGCTCCTTTGGATTCAAGCGATCCCACTTGATCACTGCTGCCGGGAAGATTTATCAAAATGCGGCCGCTTGCCAGGAGCCGTCCGGGAAACAGACTGTTCTCGCACGTCGAACAATAAACAATCACTGTTAAATGATTGGCTTATATAAATAGGAATTACCGATGAGCACAAAAATCGTCACTGCCGCGATGGTCGCTATCGGCGACGAACTTCTGTCGGGTCGCACCAAAGACAAGAACATCGGCCATCTCGCCGACATGATGACCATGGTGGGCATTGATCTGCGCGAAGTGCGGATCGTCGCCGATGACGAAGCCGCCATCGTCGAAGCGATCAACGCCGTACGCAGCCGCTACGATTACGTCTTTACATCGGGCGGCATCGGCCCCACCCATGACGACATCACCGCCGATGCCATATCTCGCGCCTTCGGCGTCGAGTGCGTCTACGAGCCCGAGGCGATGGCCCTGCTCGGCGCCATGTACGAACGCCGCAGTATGGAGTTCACCGACGCCCGCAAGAGAATGGCGCGCATGCCGCTTGGCGCACGCCACATCCCGAACCCCGTCTCCACCGCGCCGGGCTTCACGATCGGCAACGTGCATGTCATGGCCGGTGTACCGCAGGTGTTTCAGGCCATGCTCGACGCCTTGCTGCCCGGCCTTCAGGTCGGTTCGCCTCTCCTCTCGCGCACGGTGCGCTCGCCATTCGGCGAAGGCGATATCGGCAGTCCGCTGACGGAGGTGCAGAAGAACCATCCGGAGACGAGCATCGGCTCCTACCCAAAGTTCGACGGCAAGAACTTCTCGACCGATATTGTCGTGCGTGCCCGCGATCCGCAGGCGCTGGCTGCGGCCGAAGCCGATGTACAGGCGATGATCCAGGCAATCACCGAAGCACGCGCAAAAGCGTGATTGCCCCGCAGAGCACCCTTAGCGCATCTTAAAGGACGCGCGGCGCAGTAGAGCCTTGCACTTTGACCGCTATTGCCGTTATTGCATGTCGGCAAATCAGGATGACGCGTTCCCGCCTGCCCGATCTGCCGGACGCTTCGTCTTTACCAAGTACAGACAAGCCGGAGCCCACTGATGTCGCTGCCCGATAAAGCCTTTCCCGTCTCCTGGGACCAGTTCCACCGTGACGCACGCGCGCTTGCGTGGCGCCTCGCCGACAACGGCCAGGAATGGCGCGCCATGGTCTGTATCACCCGCGGCGGCCTGGTGCCGGCCGCCATCATTTCCCGCGAACTCAACATCCGGATGATCGAAACCGTCTGCGTCGCCTCCTATCATGACTATGACACGCAGGGTCAGATGAAGGTGCTGAAGGGTATCGCACCTGAGATCATCAAGGACGGCGGCGAAGGCGTGCTGATCGTCGATGACCTGACCGATACCGGCAAGACCGCTGCCGAAGTGCGCGCGATGCTGCCGAAAGCACATTTCGCCGCCGTCTACGCCAAGCCGAAGGGCCGGCCGCTGGTCGATACCTTCGTCACCGAGGTCAGCCAGGACACCTGGATCTATTTCCCCTGGGATTTGGGCTTCACCTACCAGGAGCCGATTGCCAAGGGCACGCGCGGTTAAGAGCCGGGCAAACAGGCAAAAGCGCCTCGAGCGGTCCCTTCCATGAAGTCCGGCTGCTCGAGGCGTTGCATTTCCGGCCTCACGCCATTGGCGGTATGACGCCAATCAATGTCTCGGCGGTGAGCCCCCGCCCCGCTTGGCTGCCGGCCGCGCCATGTCGCCACACGGCGGCCGCCGCTGCCTCGAAGGCCGGCATCCCTTGAGCAAGATGGGCGCCGATGATGCCGGCGAGAACGTCTCCCGAACCGGCCGTCGCCAGCCATGCTGGGGCATTGTTATTGACCACGGCCCGACCGTCCGGTGCAGCGATCACCGTGTCTGCTCCCTTGTAGACGATGACCGCATGGCTCTCGCGAGCCGCCTTCTGCGCCCTTTCGATCTTGGAGAGTGCGCCGTCGCCGGCAATTTGAGGAAAGAGGCGGGCGAACTCGCCCTCGTGCGGCGTCATGACCATCTGGCCCCCGCCTCTTGCAAGCGCGGCGAAGAGTTCGTCGCGGTTCGCCTGAAACGACGTGATCCCGTCTGCGTCGAGCACCAGCGACCGATCGCACAAAGCAAGCGCAAAGTCCCTCGCCTTCTTGCCGACACCGAAGCCGGGCCCGAGGACGAAGCTGCCCAAGCGACGATCCTGCAGCCATTTCGTCAGGTCTCGCTTACCTTCCACTTCGTTGACCATCACAGCGGTCAATTGCGACGCATTGATGCCGAGCGCAGCCTTTCCCGTTGCCACCGTGACCAGTCCGGCGCCGGCCGCGAGCCCTGCCGTGGCCGCCAGGCGCGCGGCCCCCGTTGCTTGCCGGTCGCCTGAAAAGACGACGAGGTGACCACGCCTGAACTTGTGCGTTGACGGCGCGAGATCTCCACCCCAGCCGGACCAGACCGTCGGCGAATTCAGACGCAGCGGGCCGGCCTCGGCCAGCACGATGCGCGGCGGGATTCCGATATCGAACACGTCGAGCGTTCCGCACAGGGATCGACCGGGCAAAAGCCAGTGGCCCGGCTTCGGCGCCATGAAGGTTACCGTGTGGCGGGCTGCGAAGGCGGCGCCACGGACTTCACCAGTCCGCCCATCGATGCCGCTCGGCAGATCGACCGCGATGACCGGGAGCCCGCTCGCGTTGATCCGTTCAATGGGCTGAACGACGTCCCCCGAGAGATCGCGCGAGAGCCCGGCCCCGAACAGCGCGTCGATGACGACATCGCCGGCCCGGAGTTCGATTGCGTCAAGCGACGCCACCGGTCCCTTCCATTCCGACCGTGCTCGTGCGGCGTCGCCTTGAAGTGCCGCGGGATTGCCGAGTGTAAAAACCGCGACATCCGCCCCACTTTCCGCAAGACCGCATGCCGCGACATAACCATCGCCGCCATTGTTGCCCGGCCCGCAGAGCACGAGGAAACGGAGGGCATCCGGGAAGTGTCGCAAGGCCGCCGCGGTCACGGCCAGGCCGGCATTGCGCATCAGCGTGAAGCTTTCGATGCCGGATTGGGCGGCCGCCTGATCGATCGCCGTCATTTCCGAGGGCGTGATCAACAAGTGCTGAAGTTCGGAGCGCATGTCGCAGATTATCCACGCCCGGCGGCATGACGCAAGGCCTCACACCCAGCGCGCCATTTGCCCCATAATTATGCATTTGCACATATTTGTTGCTCAAATAACGTGCTTCACCCTGTTGATGACCGAAAGCATCGACCGATGCCGGGCAACTTTCGATCGATAATCATAAAAATTAGGCAGATCCCAGCCAGGAAATGGCATGGAAACCCCGCAATCCGCGTCGCGGCAGTAGATTTTTTGTCGTTCTGACAGAATTTCGCAGAAAAACTGGCATGCAACGTGCATATTCAGGGCGAGCGGGCATGATCCTGCTTTAAAGGGAGAAGCGGAGAGACATTTTCTCATGAAAAAGATCGAAGCGATCATTAAGCCCTTCAAGCTCGACGAAGTGAAGGAAGCCCTTCAGGAAGTCGGCCTGCAGGGCATCACCGTCACGGAAGCCAAGGGCTTCGGGCGGCAGAAGGGTCACACGGAGCTGTATCGCGGCGCCGAATACGTGGTGGACTTTCTGCCGAAGGTTAAGGTCGAAGTCGTGCTGGCGGACGAAAACGCGGAGGCCGTCATCGAGGCGATCCGCAATGCCGCGCAAACCGGCCGCATTGGTGACGGAAAGATTTTCGTTTCCAATGTGGAAGAAGTCATCCGAATTCGCACGGGCGAAACCGGCCTCGACGCCATCTGATATCACGGGCCGTCCGGCCCGGTTCTTTTCAAACCTCGTCATCTCACACAGGGAATAACGGCAAATGACGACTGCAAGCGATATTCTGAAGCAAATCAAGGACAACGACGTCAAGTTCGTCGACCTGCGCTTTACCGATCCCAAGGGCAAGCTGCAGCACGTAACGATGGATGTGGTCTGCGTCGACGAAGACATGTTCGCCGATGGCGTCATGTTCGACGGCTCCTCGATTGGCGGCTGGAAGGCCATCAACGAGTCCGACATGGTGCTGATGCCCGATCCGGAAACAGCGCATATGGACCCGTTCTTCGCGCAGTCGACGATGGTCATCATCTGCGACATTCTCGATCCGGTTTCGGGCGAATCCTATAACCGCGACCCGCGCGGCACGGCCAAGAAGGCGGAAGCCTACCTCAAGGCATCGGGTATCGGCGACACCGTCTTCGTCGGCCCGGAAGCCGAATTCTTCGTCTTCGACGACGTCAAGTACAAGGCCGATCCGTACAACACCGGCTTCAAGCTCGACTCCTCGGAACTGCCGTCGAACGACGACACCGACTATGAGACCGGCAACCTCGGCCACCGCCCGCGCGTCAAGGGTGGCTATTTCCCGGTTCCGCCGATCGACAGCTGCCAGGACATGCGCTCGGAAATGCTGACGGTTCTGTCCGAAATGGGCGTAACGGTCGAAAAGCATCACCACGAAGTGGCCGCCGCCCAGCACGAGCTCGGCGTCAAGTTCGACGCGCTGGTGCGCAACGCCGACAAGATGCAGATCTACAAGTACGTCGTGCACCAAGTCGCCAACGCCTACGGCAAGACGGCAACCTTCATGCCGAAACCGATCTTCGGCGACAACGGTTCGGGCATGCACGTACACCTGTCGATCTGGAAGGACGGCAAGCCGACCTTCGCAGGCGACGAATATGCCGGCCTGTCGGAAACCTGCCTCTACTTCATCGGCGGCATCATCAAGCACGCCAAGTCGCTGAATGCCTTCACCAACCCGTCGACGAACTCCTACAAGCGTCTCGTCCCGGGCTACGAAGCACCGGTTCTGCTCGCCTATTCGGCACGCAACCGCTCGGCTTCCTGCCGCATTCCGTTCGGCACGAACCCGAAGGCCAAGCGCGTTGAAGTCCGCTTCCCGGACCCGACCGCGAACCCCTACCTCGCCTTCGCAGCCATGCTGATGGCCGGCCTCGACGGCATCAAGAACAAGCTGCATCCGGGCAAGGCCATGGACAAGGACCTCTACGACCTGCCGCCGAAGGAGCTGAAGAAGATCCCGACGGTTTGCGGCTCGCTGCGCGAAGCGCTCGAAAGCCTCGACAAGGACCGCAAGTACCTGACGGCCGGCGGCGTGTTCGACGACGACCAGATCGATTCCTTCATCGAACTGAAGATGCAGGAAGTGATGCGCTTCGAAATGACGCCGCATCCGGTCGAGTACGACATGTACTACTCGGTCTAAGACCATGCAGGCCGGTAGCAACACCTCTTCCGGCTAAGCACCCAATGCAGAAGGCCGGCGCCTCGCTCGAGGTCGCCGGCCTTTCTTTTTCGACTGATGCTCGCGCTCGTGGAAACGCCGCACCTTTGCGGTGGGCGGCACGCTTTGCCGAATTGTGTGATATTATGTTGACGGCAACTTGTGCGCGTCTATCTCAGCTAGCGCGATTGTCCAGCGCCGGGCGGAAGGGAGATCCCTATTGATGTTTTGGGTTCGCCAACCCAGATAATCTCCTGAAAGGATGTGTTGCGTCATGAAACAAAGAAACGCCAAATTCGAGATCGGACAGGTGGTTCGCCATCGGATTTTCCCGTTCCGAGGCGTCATTTTCGACGTCGATCCGGAATACGCCAACACCGAAGAATGGTGGAACGCCATTCCGCAGGAGATCCGCCCGAGCAAGGATCAACCCTTCTACCATCTGTTCGCCGAAAACGACGACAGCGAGTATGTCGCCTACGTTTCCGAGCAGAACCTGGAGTTCGACGACAGCGACCGGCCGATGCGCCACGCCCAAGTCGATGCCCTGTTCGACAAGGACGGCGTCGGCCACTACAGGCCCAAGGCGGCTTTCCGTCACTAGGGCTTTTCGCCCCGGACAAATAAAAACGCCCGGACGCTAGGTCCGGGCGTTTCTTTTAGGGATAGCGAGAGATCGCTTAGTTCTTCTTGGCAGCCTTCTGGGCTTCTTCGAGCTTCTTGCGGGCGTCTTCCGCCTTCTTCTGCATTTCTTCCTGCAGAAGGCGCTGACGCTCTTCGAGCTGCGACTGCTCGATCGGCTCGCCGTCGAAGATACCGGTGAAGCCCGTGAGGGCCATCTTGATCGGGTTCGGAGCGCGCTGGAAGTTGACCGAGGTGAAGACCACCTCGTTGCCCTTCTTCAGGCTGGCGATCAGCTGGTCGGACAGCGGCGCTTCGGCGACGCACTTGTCCGGCATGCAGATTGCGTAGTCGAGCTTCACCGGCTTGCCGCCGTCGATCTGCATCTGGACGCCCGTCGGGATGAGGCGTGCGGACGGTACGGAAACCTGCAGGACCTTGCGGTTGACCTTGCCGCTTACGGTGATGAGGCCGACAGCAGTCACGAGCTGGCCGTTGTTTGCGGTCAGGAGGTTCTGGACGATGCAGACGTCATTGTCTTCCTGCTTGGTGCAGATCTTGAACCAGCCCTGCGGCGGCTTGCCACCCGCCTGCTGGGCGGATGCAACACTCGGTACGCCCGCAGCAGCTACAGAGAGCGCCAGCGCTGCCATACCCGAGCGTTTGGTAAAATTCGACTTGAAGATCATTGTGATTCCGTCTCCTGAAATCCGGTAACGGAACAGTTCGTTCCGCAGGTGAGTATCGTCAGCCGCCGTTGTCCTGTTGGCCAAATAAGGCAAATGCATGACCCCGTTTCCGGAAACACCTGTTACATTGGCTCGCTTCGATTATCCAGTGTTTCCTGTCATTTTTTGACTTACTACTGGGCGGAATTTGGGCGGCTGATCGGTTGGATTCATCGGTCTCCATTGGTAACGTTCAGGGAATCGGCCTGTTGATACCCCTTCACGGGAGGTGACTTTGCGTGCATTTCTTTCCGGTCTGGCTTTGCTCATGACCGTCACTTCGTTCGGCAATGGTGCGGTAGCCGCGCCCGTGCATGCCATTGCCATGCACGGCGAGCCGGCGCTGCCGGCCGATTTCAAGAACTTCCCCTACGTCAATCCGAACGTGAAAAAGGGCGGGAAGATCGCCTACGGCGTCGTCGGCGGCTTCGACAGCCTCAATCCCTTCATTCTGAAAAGCATGCGCACGACAGCGCGCGGCATGTGGGACCCGGAATACGGCAACCTCGTCTACGAATCGCTGATGCAGCGCTCGCGCGACGAAGCCTTCACCATGTACGGCCTGCTCGCCGAATCGGCTGAATGGGATGACGACCGGACCTTCATCCAGTTCAACCTCAACCCCAACGCCCGCTGGGCCGATGGGCAGCCGGTCACCGCTGAAGACGTGATCTTCAGCTTCGAACTGATGCGCGACAAGGGACGTGTCCCCTTCAGCAACCGCCTGGCCAAGGTGGCGAAGATGGAGAAGGTCGGTGACCGCAGCGTACGCTTCACCTTCACCGAAGAAGCCGACCGCGAGCTTCCGCTGCTGCTCGGCCTCTCGCCGGTCCTGCCGAAACACGCCATCGACGTTGCAAGCTTCGACCAGACGAGCTTGAAACCGCCGCTCGGTTCCGGCCCCTATCGCGTCGCCGAAGTGAAGCCTGGCGAACGCATCGTCTACAAGAGAAACCCGGATTACTGGGCGAAGGACCTGCCGTCGAAGGTCGGCCAGGATAATTACGACGAGATCTCGGTCGAATACTTCCTCCAAGAAAATTCGCTGTTCGAGGCGTTCAAGAAGGGCGAGATCGACATTTATCCGGAAGGCAGCGCCACCAAGTGGGCACGCGGCTACGATTTCCCGGCGGTCCGCTCCGGCGACGTCGTCAAGGAGACCTTCAAGCCGAAAACGCCCTCGGGCATGCTCGGCATCGTGTTCAATACCCGCAAGCCGATGTTCGACAATCTCAAGCTCCGCCAGGGTCTGGCGCTGGTGTTCGACTTCGAGTGGGTGAACAAGAACCTCTTCGATGGTGCCTATACGCGCACCCAGAGCTATTGGCAGAACTCGACGCTGAGTTTCCTCGGCGCACCGGCAGACGACCGTGAACTCGGCCTCATCGGCGATGCGCGCGATCGCATCAATCCGGCAATCCTCGATGGCACCTACCGGCTGCCGGTGACCGACGCCTCAGGGCGTGATCGCAACGTGCTGCGCGTCGCCGTCTCGCTGATGCGAGAGGCGGGCTTCCAGATCAAGGACGGCAAGATGGTGGACGCCAAGGGCGCGCCGCTCGCCTTCGAAATCATGAGCCAGAACGCGGGCCAGGAAAAGATCGCCCTCGCCTACCAGCGCTTCCTCGCGCCACTGGGCATCCAGGTGTCGGTGCGCACCGTCGACGATTCGCAATACCAGCAGCGCAGCCAGTCCTTCGATTATGACGTGATCATCAAGTCCTTCCCGTCGACGTTGTCACCCGGCATCGAACAGGCCGGGCGCTGGTCCTCCCAGTCGCGGGATCGGCAGGGCAGCGACAACTTTGCCGGCGTTGCCGACAAGGATGTCGACCGCATGATCAACAATATTCTCCAGGCCCGCACGACCGAGGATTTTACGGCTGCCGTGCGCGCCCACGACCGACTGCTGATCAACAATTCCTATCTGGTGCCGCTCTATCATCTGGACGCACAGTGGGTTGCCCGACGCAAGCACATCGGCCGCCCCGATGTGTTGCCGCTTTATGGCTATCAGCTTCCGGCCTGGTGGGATCAAAACGCCCAATAGAGGGTTGGTTCCCTTTTGGTAACGCATTGAAAGCCGGATAAAACCGGCTTATCTCGCCGACATACCAAAACAAGGAAAGGCACCCGCACCATGCAAACCGTCAGCATCGATATCGTCTCGGACGTCGTCTGCCCCTGGTGCTATCTGGGCAAGGCAAGACTGGATCAGGCGATCGCCAACGTCCCGGACGTGCTCGTCACCGTCAACTGGCGTCCCTATCAGCTCAATCCCGACCTGCCGCCGGAAGGCGTCGACCACAAGCAGCACCTGGCGGCAAAGCTCGGCGGCCAGGCGGCCGTCGATCGCGCCCATGATATGCTGCGCGAACTCGGAAACGCCGAGGGCATCGCCTTCGACTTTGACGCCGTGAAGATCAGCCCGAACACGCTCGACGCGCATCGGCTCGTCCGCTGGGCTGCGACCAACGGCGAGGCAGCGCAGACGGCCGTCGTCGGCATGCTGTTCAAGGCGAACTTCGAGGAAGGCCGCAATGTCGGCGATCACGCCGTGCTGCTGGATATCGCCGAGAAGGCCGGTCTCGACCGTCCCGTCATCGCTGCGCTGCTGACCTCCGACGCAGACAAGGACGCGGTCAAGGAAGAGGTCGGCATGGCCCGCGAGATGGGCGTGACCGGTGTCCCCTGCTTCATCCTCGAAGGGCAATATGCCGTGATGGGAGCGCAATCCGTCGACGTGTTGACGAATGCGCTGCGCGAAATCGCCGAGATGAAGGCAAGCGGCAAGCCGAACTGATCCGCCGCTGACGCTGCCGCATCACGCGGCAGCGCTCGATGCCTGGCATAGGCTATTTCGCCAACCCCGCGAGCTGCGTCATCACCATCGCAGCGCCCGAAAGACGCTTCTCCGGCGTTGCCAGTTCCCTTTGGAAGAAGATGCTGTGGTCCGGCCGGATCTTCGCAAGCGTACCCTGCTTGGCGATGTAACCGACGAGTGCCGCCGGATTCGGGAATTCCTTGTTGCGGAACTGTACGACGACACCCTTCGGCCCGGCATCGAGCTTCTCGACATTCGCCGTACGGCAGAGCGACTTGATGTAGACGATCTTGAGGAGGTGCTGGACCTCGATCGGCAGCGGACCGAAGCGGTCGATCATTTCGGCGCCGAAGCCGTCGATCTCCTTGAGATCCGTCAGTTCCCCGAGGCGGCGATAGAGACCGAGCCTCAGATGCAGATCCGGCACGTAGTGTTCCGGGATCATGACCGGGGTTCCGACCGAGATCTGCGGCGACCAACCGGTATCGTGGATTTCTTCTTCACCCTTGAGCTCGGCGACCGCCTCTTCCAGCATCTGCTGGTAGAGCTCGAAGCCGACCTCCTTGATATGGCCCGACTGTTCCTCGCCGAGCAGGTTGCCGGCGCCGCGGATATCGAGGTCGTGGCTCGCCAGCTGGAAGCCGGCACCGAGCGTGTCGAGCGACTGCAGCACCTTCAGCCGTCGTTCGGCGGTTCCCGTCAGCGTCTTGTTGACCGGCAGGGTGAACAGCGCGAAGGCGCGCACCTTCGAGCGACCGACGCGGCCGCGCAGCTGGTAGAGCTGGGCAAGTCCGAACATGTCGGCGCGGTGCACGATCAGCGTATTGGCCGTCGGGACGTCGAGACCGGATTCGACGATCGTCGTCGACAGCAGCACGTCGTAACGCCCGTCGTAGAAGGCGTTCATGATGTCTTCGAGCTCGGTTGCCGGCATCTGGCCGTGAGCAACCGCCACCTTCAGCTCCGGAACGTCGGATTTCAGGAAGTCGTGGATCTCCGAGAGGTCACTCAGGCGCGGGCAGACGTAGAAGCTCTGGCCGCCGCGATAGTGCTCACGCATCAGCGTTTCGCGGATCACCAGCGCATCGAAGGGAGAAATGAAGGTGCGAACTGCCATGCGGTCGACCGGCGGCGTGGTGATCAGCGACAGTTCGCGCACGCCGGTTAGCGCCAGTTGCAGCGTGCGCGGGATCGGCGTTGCCGAAAGGGTCAGCACGTGGACATCCGACTTCAGCTCCTTCAGCCGCTCCTTGTGCTTGACGCCAAAGTGTTGCTCTTCGTCGATGATCAGAAGGCCGAGATTGGCGAAATTGACCGACGTGCCAAGCAGCGCGTGGGTGCCGACGACGACGTCGGTCTTTCCGTCCGCCACCTCCTTCTTGGTCAACGCCAATTCCTTCGATCCAACGAGGCGGGATGCCTGCTGGATGCGGATCGGCAGACCGCGGAAACGCTCGGAGAAGGTCTTGAAATGCTGGCGCGCCAGCAGCGTCGTCGGCACGACGACGGCAACCTGTACGCCGTTCATCGCCGCGATGAAGGCGGCACGTAGTGCAACTTCTGTCTTGCCGAAGCCGACGTCGCCGCAGACGAGGCGGTCCATGGGGCGGCCGCTGCCGAGATCGTCGCGCACCGCCTCGATCGAGTTCAGCTGGTCCTCGGTCTCGTCATAGGGGAAGCGCGCGGCGAATTCGTCATAAACGCCATCCTGAGCGGCGAGAACCGGCGCCCGACGCGTGTGGCGTTCGGCGGCGATGCGGATGAGACCGCCTGCCATGTCCAGCAGGCGCTTCTTGAGCTTGGCCTTGCGTGCCTGCCAGGCAACGCCACCAAGCTTGTCGAGGATCGCATCGGTCCCTTCTGCTCCATAGCGCGACAGAAGCTCGATGTTTTCGACCGGCAGGAACAGCTTGGCATTGTCGGCATAGACGAGCTCGAGGCAATCATGCGGTGCGCCGACGGCTTCGATGGTGCGCAAGCCGACAAACCGGCCAATGCCGTGTTCGGCATGCACGACGTAACTGCCCTCGTCGAGGCCCGCGACTTCGGCGATGAAGTCGGCCCCGCGCTTGCGGCGCCTCGAACGACGTACCATGCGGTCGCCCAGGATATCCTGTTCGCCTATGATCACGAGATCACCTGTCTCGAAACCGGCTTCGATGCTGAGGACGGTCGATCCCGCCTCGCCCGGCTTCAGGCTCTTGACCTCGGCCAGCGCCTTGATCGGCTTGATGTTGCCGAGTCCGTGCTCGGCAAGCACCTGCAACAGGCGGTCCAGCGATCCCTCGCTCCAGCCCGAAATGACCACCTTGGCGCCCTTCGAGCGCCGCTCGGCAATGTACTTGATCGCCTGGTCGAAGACATTGACGCGTTCGCTATCGGTCTCGCCCTCGCCCGCCGACTTGGCCCAGCGCATGCCCTGACGCGCGTCGACCGATATCACCTGGCGGGCTTCGCCTTCATGCTCGTTGAACGGAGACAGACGAATGGCGTCGCGCGAGGTCAGCGCAGCATTGAAGCCCTGCGAATTCAGATAGAGCAGTTCCGGCGGAACCGGCTTATAGGGCGTGCCCTGGGTCGTCTGCGACTTGCCGGGAGAGGCCGATGCCAGACGGGCATCGTAATAGTCGAGAATGAGCTTCGAGCGTTCGGCCGCAGCTTCGCGCGCCAGATGATCCGTGACGATGCGGAAACCATGGAGATAGTCGAAGACCGTCTCCAGCCCGTCATAAAAGAGCGGCAGCCAATGCTCCATGCCGGCGTAGCGCCGCCCTTCGGATACGGCCTGGTAGAGCGCATCGTCGCGGGTCGTCGCGCCGAAAAGCGACAGATACTGCTTGCGGAAATGGCTGATCGTCTCCGGCGTCAGCGATACCTCGCTCATCGGGTTGAGATCGAGGGAGCGGACCTGGCCGGTCGTGCGCTGGCTTGCGGGATCGAAGGAGCGGATGGACTCCAACGTATCGCCGAAGAAGTCGAGGCGCAGCGGCTCGCCGCTGCCGGGCACGAAGACATCGAGGATGCCGCCACGCACGGCATATTCACCGACTTCGCGCACCGTCGCGACCCGCTCGAAACCATTGCGCTCGAGCCGCATCGCGATGTCATCCATGCGCACCTGGTTGCCCGGGCGGGCCGAAAACGCCAGACTCTCGATCACATTCTGCGGCGAGATCTTCTGCAGGGCAGCGTTGACCGTCACCAGCACGAGCGCTGCATGCGGTTTCTTCTTGTGCGCGATGAGCGCACTGAGCGCCGCGAGACGCCGCGCTGACGTGTCGGCGCTTGGCGACACGCGGTCATAGGGAAGGCAGTCCCAGCCCGGCAGCGTCAATACCGGGATATCGGGTGCCACGAAGCCGAGAACCTGCTCAAGATCCGCGATCCGTTGACCATCCGAGAGAATATAGGCGACCGGCTGGCCCGCCCGCGCGAGCTCGGCGAGAACCAGTGCCTCGGCGCCTGATGGAACCGGGCCGATCGTGATCTCTCGTTGTGCTTCGACAATCTTCTTCGGATCAAGGCCAACCAGCATCATCGCTCTATTTCATCCCTTCGGGAAGCTTGTCGAAATCCGGACGATAGGCGGCAATGCGCTCGAACATCGGCGTCTGATAGCGAGCGGGCAGAGGTTGTTCACCGGTGATCCACCTGACGAGATCATTGTCCTCTTCGCGCATGATCGTCTCGAGTTCATCGAGCTCCACTTCGGAAAGCACCGAAAGCTCGGCCTCTGCAAACTGCCCGAGGATCAGGTCCATCTCGCGGATGCCGCGATGCCAGGCGCGGAACAGGATCCGCCGTCGCCGCGGATCGAGATCGGCGCTGGTGCGTGAGATGCCCGTCATGGAATTTCCTTCCTGCCGCCCGCTACCGCGCCGCGCGTCTTCCAAGGCGCACGAAAGTCGCTGTAGCACTTTAGATTGCTGCATGTTTTTGTCCCTAAACCGGATTGGATTTAGGGAGAAAGGAAACATGCAGGAGAGCGCCGCGCATTCGAACGAACACGCGAGGGACGCTCCAGCACTTTGATTCCAGAGCACCTTGTCGCCTTCAGTGATACCACTTGAAAGCGGGACGCTCTAGGCTACGGTTTGTCGTCAATGGGCTCTATAAACTCTGAATTGGTGATTGTCAGCCTTGCCAAAGCCCGATTTATCATCGCAATTTTATCACCATGCGTCCCGCCCTGCTCGACCCGCTCTTCTCACCGCTCGACACGCTTCCCGGCATCGGCCCGAAGATCGGCGAGCTCTATGCCAAGCTGCTCGGCCGCGAAACGATCGAGGATTGCCGTGTCGTCGATCTTGTCTTCCATGCGCCGCATTCGCTGATCGACCGTCGCCAGCAGCCCGGCATTGCCCATGCGCCGCAAGGGGTAATCGTCACCATTACCGGCCGGGTCGATCGCCATCAGCCACCGCCGCGCGGCAAACCCAATCTGCCCTATCGTGTCTTCCTGCATGACGAAACCGGCGAACTGGCGCTCACCTACTTCCGGGTCAAGGGCAATTGGCTGGAGAAATCGTTGCCGGTGGATGAGACGGTGATCGTCAGCGGCAAGGTCGACTGGTTCAACGGCCGGCCCTCGATGGTCCATCCGGACTACGCGGTCCGTGCAAGCGAGGCGGAAAACCTGCCGCTGGTCGAGCCGGTCTATGGTCTGACCGCCGGACTTTCGCCCCGGACATTGCGCAAGTCGATCGAGGCGGCCGTCGCCCGGGTCCCGGAAATGCCGGAATGGGGGGACGATGCGCTGCTCGCCAAGCAGGGCTTCGCCAGTGCGGCCGAGAGTTTCCGAGCGCTGCATGATCCCCGGGATGCAACTGATATCGATCCCCAGGCACCCGCGCGCCGCCGCCTGGCCTATGACGAATTTCTGGCCGGGCAACTGTCATTGGCGCTCGTCCGACAACGTCTGCGCAAGGTCGCTGGTATTCCGGTTAACGCCACCGGCGCTCTCTCCCGGCCGGTCATCGACGCCCTTCCCTTTTCGTTGACGGCGAGCCAGTCCACGGCTATTGCCGATATCCTCAAGGACATGGCAGGCACCGAACGCATGCTGCGGCTGCTGCAGGGCGACGTCGGCTCCGGCAAGACGATGGTGGCGCTGATGGCGATGCTCGCAGCGGTCGAATCCGGCGGCCAGGCCGTGCTGATGGCACCGACGGAAATCCTCGCCCGGCAACACCATGCGACCCTTGCCAGGATGGCCGCTCCGGCCGGCATCACGATTGACGTCCTGACCGGCCGCACCAAGGGCAAGGAACGCGATGCCATCCTTGATCGCATCGCATCCGGCGAGACGCGGATGGTGATCGGCACGCACGCACTTTTCCAGGATACGGTGAACTACAAGGAGCTGACGCTGGCGGTGGTGGACGAGCAGCATCGTTTCGGCGTTCACCAGCGCCTGCGGCTGACCGCCAAGGGAATCTCGCCGCATATGCTCGTCATGACGGCGACCCCGATCCCGCGTACGTTGGTGCTCGCGGCCTTTGGCGACATGGATGTCTCGAAGCTCACTGAGAAGCCTGCCGGGCGTAAGCCGATCCAGACCGTGACGATCCCGACGGAGCGTACCGGCGATATCGTCGATCGGCTGGATGCAGCGCTTCGCGAAGGCAAGAAGGCCTATTGGATCTGCCCGCTTGTCGAGGAGTCGGAAGCAGTCGACGTCATGTCGGCGGAAGAGAGGTACGAAGGCCTCGCCAAACGCTTCGGCAACACTGTCGGCCTCGTACACGGTCGCATGAATGGGGCGGAGAAAGATGCCGTCATGCTCGCCTTCAAGAATGGCGAGATCCGCTTGCTGGTCGCCACCACCGTCGTGGAAGTCGGCGTCGACGTGCCCGATGCGACGATCATGGTGATCGAACATGCGGAACGCTTCGGCCTTGCCCAGCTTCATCAATTGCGCGGCCGCGTTGGCCGGGGCGATGAGGCTTCGACCTGCATCCTGCTCTACAAGGGACCGCTCAGCGAAAATGGCCGATCACGGCTCTCGATCCTGCGCGACAGCGAGGACGGCTTCCTGATCGCCGAGGAAGACTTGAAGCTGCGCGGCGAAGGCGAGTTGCTCGGCACACGCCAGTCGGGCACGCCGGGCTTCCGCATCGCCAGCCTGGAAGCCCATGGCGACCTGTTGGAAATCGCGCGGAAGGACGCCGCCTATGTGATCGAGCGCGACCCGGATCTGACGTCGGAACGCGGTGAAGCACTCCGGACGCTGCTCTATCTCTACCGACGCGACGAGGCGATCCGCTTCCTGCGCGCCGGCTAGAGGCGAGAAAGCGTGAGCCGGTTTCCGTCCCGAAGTGTGCCTCGATGTCAGGCGGTTTTCTGCTGGCTGATCTTCAGCGGCGCGTTGGCGAGCGGCTTGTAGTCCGGCGTCACCAAGCCGCCGGAAATCAGCAGCTTGGCTGCATCTTCCGCGCTCATCTCGAGCGGGATGATCTTGTCGCGCTCAACAAACAGCAGAAAGCCGGCGGTGGGGATCGGAGTCGGCGGCAGGAAGACCGCCACCATATCCATGCCACGATCGTCGAACTTGGATGCGATCTCGCCCTTAACGTCGGTCGCGATGAACACGAGCGACCAAAGGCCGGGGCTCGGATACTCGATCAGCCCGGCCTTCTTGAAGGAGGAAGACTGCTCCTGCAGCACCGTCTGGAAAATCTGTTTCGTGGATTTATAGATCGTACGGACGAGCGGCGTGCGATTGACCAGGGATTCGGCGAGATTGACGATCGACCGACCGACGAGGTTTGCGGTCATGAAGCCGACAAACGTGATCACGAAAATGGCGATGAGCAACCCGAACCCTGGAATGGCGACGGGCGAATAGGTGTCCGGATTATAGAAATTCGGCAGATACGGCTTCACCCACCCATCGGCCCAATCGATAAACGTGCGCACGAGCCAAACGGTGATCGCCACCGGTGCGCAGATGATCAGGCCGGTCAGGAAATAGTTGCGCAGCCGGGTGCCGATATAGCCGCGTTTTGAGTGTTCCGTCATGCTTCTTCCGTCTTAACCTCACTCGGCCCCAAAGGCCGGATGATAGGCGACCGTGCCAGCCGCCATCGCGCTGGAAAGAGCCAGCGCCATAAAATATTGCGGCGCACAACCGGGGAATACAAGAGCCGATTCGTTGTGGAAACCGAACTTTTGATAATAGGCAGGATCGCCGACGACGACGCAGCCAGAGGCACCCTCCGCACGCAGCCATTCGAGGCCCTCGCGGATCAACTGCCTGCCGATGCCCTGTGCCTGAACGTCCGGCTTGACCGACACTGGCCCAAGCCCGAACCAGCCGGATTCTGCCGGCGTCAGAGTGACGGGCGAGAAGGCGACGTGCCCGACAATCTCGTCGTTCATCTCGGCAACCAATGACACGCTCAGCGCCCCGGCTTCGCGCAGGCGTTCGATGATGAGGGGCTCGCTCTGATCACTGTGCGGATGCCCTTCGAAGGCGGCCGCGGTCACCTCGCGGATCCCCTTATCATCTCCTGGGCGCTCATGCCGGACGTAGATCACTCAACGGTCACCGATTTGGCGAGGTTGCGGGGCTGGTCAACGTCGGTGCCCATGAACACCGCGGTGTGGTAGGCAAGCAGCTGGATCGGCAGAGAAAAGATCATCGGCGCGACGACCTCGTCGACGTCAGGCAGCACGATCGTCGCCATCGTCTCAAGCTTGGAGGCGGCAGCCCCCTTCTCGTCGGTGATCAGGATGATGCGGCCACCGCGCGCGGCCACTTCCTGCATGTTGGAAACCGTCTTCTCATAGAAGCGGTCGTGCGGCGCAATGACGATGACCGGCATGTTTTCGTCGATCAGCGCGATCGGTCCATGCTTCAGCTCGCCGGCGGCATAACCTTCGGCGTGGATATAGGAGATTTCCTTGAGCTTCAGCGCGCCTTCCATCGCCAGCGGGAAGCTGGTGCCGCGCCCGAGATAGAGCACGTCGCGGCACTTCGACAACTCGCGCGACAGAAGCTCGATCTGCGGCTGGATGGCATTCAACACCTGGCCCATGATACGCGGCATTTCCGAGAGGTAGCGAACCAGCACCTGCTCCTCGTCTGCACTGAGCGTGCCGCGGGCGCGTCCGGCGCCGATCGCGAGCGACGCCAGCACCGCGAGCTGGCAGGTGAAGGCCTTGGTGGAGGCCACACCGATCTCCGGACCGGCGAGGATCGGGAACACGGCGTCGGACTCGCGGGCGATCGTCGATTCGCGCGTATTGACGACGGCGCCGATCTTTAAGCCCAGCTCCTTGCAGTAGCGCAGCGAGGCAAGCGTGTCGGCGGTTTCGCCCGACTGCGAGATGAACAGTGCTGCCGACTGCGCCGACAACGGGATTTCGCGATAGCGGAACTCGGAAGCGACGTCGATTTCCACCGGCAGGCGGGCATAGCGTTCGAACCAGTACTTGCCGACGAGGCCGGCGAGATAGGCCGTGCCGCAAGCGGAGATTGCGAGACTCGGGACCTTGGCAAAATCGATCGTGCCGCCGAGTGCCTTGATGCGGTTGCCGGCAAAATCGACGTAGTGACTGAGCGCGTGCGCGATCACCTCCGGCTGCTCATAGATCTCCTTCTCCATGAAATGCCGGTGGTTGCCCTTGTCGATCATATAGGCGGCGGCCGACGAGATCTGCCGCGGACGGTCGACGGCATTGCCGGCGAGATCGAAGATATGCACGCCGTTTGCGCCGATCACCGCCCAGTCGCCATCGATCAGATAGGTGATCTCGTTGGTGAAGGGCGCAAGCGCGATCGCGTCGGAGCCGAGGAACATCTCGCCCTTGCCGTGGCCGATCGCCAGCGGCGGTCCGTTGCGCGCCGCCATGATCGTCGACGGGTCGTCCTCAAAGAGCACGGCGAGCGCATAGGCGCCGGTGACCCGCTTCAGCATCGCATGCATCGCCTCGCGCCGGCCAAGGCCCTCGCGGCGGAACCTGGAGAGCAGATGTGCCACGACCTCGGTGTCGGTGTCCGTCTCGAACTTGGCGCCGTCGGCAATCAGTTCGTCCTTCAAATCCGCGAAGTTCTCGATGATGCCGTTGTGGACGACGGCGACACCGTCGGTGAAGTGCGGATGGGCGTTGCGCTCTGTCGGCGCGCCGTGGGTTGCCCAACGCGTGTGCGCAATGCCGATCGTGCCGGCGAGCGGCTCTTCGCGAAGCCGGATCTCGAGATTGACGAGTTTGCCCTCGGCACGCCGGCGCTCCAACGCTCCACCATTGATGGTCGCAACGCCGGCGGAATCATAGCCGCGGTATTCGAGGCGCTTCAGCGCATCGACCAGGCGCTCCGATACCGGCTGGTTGCCAACGATGCCAACAATACCGCACATAGTCGTCTCCGATTTGTCCCCGCGCCCGTCGTGGCGCCTCAGCCGATGAGGGCGGATGTCCCGCCCGTTGCGCTGCCTTGGTAAAGCATTTGTCGGGCGAGGCAATCCGCCCCGATTTCACTTTCGGTTTCAGTATTTAACGCTCTGCAGGCTTCCTTGAATCGCAGCCGATTCAGGCAAGAAAACATGCAGTAATCAAAGCGCCACAGCGACCTTTGCGCATCCGATTAGGCGCGCGGCGCCGTAGATCTACTCGGCCGTTTTCGCAGCTTTCTTGGCTGCCTTCACAGCCTGGTAGCGCTCGCGCAGCAGCCGCGCCCGACCCGGCTTGATCTCCTGGCGCGCGCGGCCGAAGGCAACGGCATCTGCCGGAACGTCCTCGGTAATCACGCTGCCCGAGGCAACCAAAGCCCCATCGCCGATCGTCACCGGTGCGACCAGCGACGAATTCGACCCGATGAAGGCATTTTCGCCAATCCGGGTCTCATGCTTGTTCACGCCATCGTAGTTGCAGGTGATCGTACCGGCCCCGATGTTCGAACGCGCGCCGACGAAGGCGTCGCCGATATAGGTCAGGTGGTTGACCTTGGCGCCGGCGCCGATCTCCGCCTTCTTGACCTCGCAGAAATTGCCGACCTTGGACTTTTCGCCGAGATCGGCGCCCGGGCGCAGCCGAGCAAAGGGACCAACAGTCGCCCCTGCCCGGACCGTCGCGCCCTCGACATGCGAGAAAGCGTGGATGATCGCGCCGCTCTCGACGCGCGCGCCGGGACCGAAGACGACATTCGGCTCGATCAACACATCCTGCTCAAGCACGGTATCCCAGGCGAGGAACACCGTTTCCGGTGCGATCATCGATACGCCCGACAACATCAGTTCGTGGCGCCGCCGCTGCTGCCAGAGCCGCTCGATGAAGGCGAGTTCGGCACGCGTATTGCAGCCGGTCAGCTCCTCCTCAGGCGCCTCGACGGCGATCGCCCGTCCGCCGATCTCGCGCACGATCTCGACGAGATCCGTCAGGTAATATTCGCCCTTGACGTTGGCATTGCCGATGCGTCCGAGCAGATCGAGCGCCTTGCGGCCGTCGATCGCCATCAGTCCGCCGTTGCAATAGGTGATGCGGCGCTCTTCTTCGGTCGCATCCTTGTGTTCGCGAATGGCGAGCAAGGCACCGTCCTTGACGATCAGGCGGCCATAGCCGCTCGGATCCGCCGCCTCAAAGCCGATCACCACCACGTCGTTGCCGGCGGCAAGGCCATCACGGGCGGCCTTCAGCGGCTCCGGCGTGATCAGCGGCGTATCACCGAAGACGACGAGAATATCGTCATAGCCTTTCGCTATAGCGTCACGCGCGGCCAGCACTGCATGACCCGTGCCCAGCCGTTCCTTCTGCAGATAGGACGAGACCGACACGCCGCCGACATCGGCCGCCGCCGAAACCGATTCCGCATCGCGACCGACCACCAGGGCAATATCGGAAATCGAAGCGCTTGCCAGCGCCTGGACGACATGAGCGATCATCGGCCGGCCGGCGACCGGATGCAGCACCTTCGACATGGACGATTTCATCCGCGTGCTTTCACCCGCAGCCAGAATGATGGCCAGGCACGTCCGTTCCATACAATAGTCTCCTTGGTCTTTCCGAGGCCGACGCCTCCTGCACAATTTCTTAAATCGAAATCGCCTCAAGTACAAAATCACGCACGATTCGGCGCTCTGGTATCGCCAAGATATTGCGAGAAGCATAATTCTCACAATCACGTCGCATTAACCGGCTTAAAACCGGATGATGGCATAAGAAGGCGCGGAGCCTGTGTCAGCAAGCAGTGCGGGTGCATCGCTCCCCGGGGGGAACGAAACCGCAATGCATAGCCGCACCGAACTGTATGTACAGGCACGACAGGTGAGCGTGGCCCTTACCTTCGTCCGCTCACCATTGTTCTTGCTTGTCGTCACCCTCGGCGTGCTCGCGCTCCTGCTCTCCATCACGATCCCGCAACCGATCGGCCCGATGTTCTGGGATCACTACCTTTACCTCGATGCCGCCAACCGCATACAAGACGGGCAAGTGCCGTCCGTCGACTTCTTCACCCCCGTTGGCGCGCTTGGCTACTACCTGTTCACGGGTCTGCAGGGCATCTTTCCCAACGGCCAGCCGTTGTTGCTGGCGAGTTGGTGTTTGCTGCTCGTCACCGGGCCGGCGATCGCGCTCGTCGTCTTCGACGTGCAAAAGCGCTCGGCGCTCCTGGCCTATGCGATCCTGCTGCCGTTCCTGGTCTTCTCGGTGCTGCCGTTCAACACCGGCGATTTCTACCCCTACCCCGGCTCCGATGGCTTCGGCATCTACAACCGCCAGGTCTGCCAGCTCCTCTACGTGCTGGCAGCGGCATTGGTTCATGTTCGCGACCGTCGTATTCTCGTGGTCGTCGTTGCAGGGGCGATGGCCGCTCTCTTTTTCGTGAAGATCACGGGCGTTATCGCCGGCACGGTTCTTTGCCTGATGGCATTTGCTGCAGGCCGTATCCCCTTCAAATCAGCGGTAGCCGCAGCGTTGCTGTTCTTCGCCGTGCTAGGCGTGGTCGAGATTTCGATGGGCGCGGTGTCTGCCTATATCGACGACATCCTTGCGCTGCTGGCCGTCAATGACGGCAGCCTGTTGCCGCGTCTGCTGCAGGCAGCGTCGCTCAATGCCGGCCTGCTGATTCCGGCCGGACTGCTCGCGCTGGTGCTTTTCGTGGCGCACCTCCTATCCTTTGCGCGGTCCTTGCGACAGCTTGGCGGGAACCCCTCTGCATCGGTACTCGCGGACGTTTTCGACCAATCGTTCCTTTGGCTGGCGGCCTTCGTTTTCGCCGGCATTCTTTTCGAAAGCCAGAACACCGGCAGCCAGGCCTTTATCTTTCTGCTGCCTTTGCTGCTCAAGATCGTCGTCGACGCGGTCAGCGGTGCCGCGCCCAAGCCACGTGCGATCACAGTGGCCATTCTTGCCCTGGCGGCGGCCCTGCCGCCGGCCACCGCCATTGTTCAAAAGAGCGCTCGCGCCTGGATCGGCGCCGTCAACAATGTGCCGCTCGAGAGCCGAAACCTCAAAACGATGGGGGCAGTCAATTTCCGGCCGATTCTCGCACTGCGCGCCGAGCGCCTGCGCGATATCTATGCGGCGCATCGCCCCACATTCGATGCCTTGGCGGATGCCGGCGAGTTGCCGTCTTTCCTGCTTTACAGCGATTTCGATTTCCAGGCCGGCTGGCTGAAGAATGTGGATGAAGCCATCGAGGCGATGCATACCTATGAAGCGGCAAACGGCGTGCGTTTCGAGACGATCCTCAACATCGATTTCACCAATCCTTTTCCCTGGCTGATGGATCGCCGCGCGCCGGAACATGTCGCCATCGGTGCCGATCCGTTCCGCGCAATCCCTCCGCCGGATGAAAATGTCCGCGCCGCCATCCGGTCACTCGACATCGCGCTCGTGCCGACTTGTCCGGTCACCAACGTAAACCGCATGCTGCTTTCGCTCTATCAGCCGAGCCTCGAGCCCGGCCACACCCGAGTGATGCTGACGAAATGTTATGACGCCTTCATCCGCAACGAATTAAAGGCCGCGGCGCCCGCCGCCAGTGGCTCTTGAGATCTGACGATTAGGCCTCTGGCCGCAGTCGGCTTTCGGTCAAAAGCCCGCTCTCCTCCAGGATCGGATAGGCGACGGACGCGATATGCGCGTTGACGCGCTTGAGATCGCGCAGCATGTCGAGATGCAGCGAACTGGTCTGCAGGCTTTGAACCAGCCCGTCGCGCAACCGCTCGATGTGCCGCTCGGCCGAACGCTTCTCCATGTGGCGAACGCTCACCTTCACCTCGATGAGCTGGCGGGCGAGATCGGCATTGCGACTGACGAAGATGGATTGGGCAACGCGAAGATTGTCGATCGTAAGATTGAACAGGCTTTTCAGCTCCTGATAACCTTCCTCCGAGAACTTCAGACCGTTGTTGACCTTCTTGGCGATCTCCTCGCAGAGCCCCTTCTCGATGATGTCGCCCATATGTTCGAGGTTGATGGCGTAGTCGATGATGACGATCGAGCGCCGACCGTCCTCCTGGCTCAAACCATCGCGCCCCAAGCGCGACAGAAAGATCTTCACTTCCTGTTGCAGCTGGTCGACCTGTTTTTCGAACTTGGCGATGTCGCGAATACCGGAAAGATCGTTGTTCTCGAAGGCATTGGCTGCGCGCATCAGCATCATCTCGACCAGGTCGCCCACACGCAGCACCTCCCGGGTCGCTCCGGAAAGCGCCATGACCGGCGTGTGCAGGGCATTTTCATCGAGATAGCGCGGCCCGCTCTCTTCCGTCTCCGTATCGGGAATGAAGCGAACCATCAATTGCGACAACAGGCCGGCAAAAGGCCAGGCGAGGATCGCGACGGCGAGATTGAAGGCAAGGTGGATATCCACGGGCAGGTTTTGGCGCGGCAGCGGCAGGCTCTGCAGAAATTCGACGCTCATGCTGGTCAGCGGCAGCGCGATCAAACAGCCGACCGCACGAATGACGAGATTGCCGAGAGTGACGCGGCGCGCGGACGGGGCAGAAGCCAGGGTCGCCATGACCGGCGGGATCGCTCCTCCCAGATTCGCGCCAAGCACGAGCGCCACCGTCAGCCCCACCGTGAGAATGCCCGCGGACGAAAGCGACAGGACCAGCATGACGACCGCCAGGCTCGAAGACGAAGCGAAGGCAAGCCCAGCAGATATGATGAGCGCGACGGGCCAGGCGCTGTCGAGCATGCCGAGAAAGGCGGCGAGCGCCGGAGAATCACGCATCGGCTCGGTCGCCGAGCCCAGCAGATGCAACGACAGCAGCATGAGGCCGATGCCGACAAGGGCCGCCCCGAGACCCTGGCGGGCATTCGAGCGGCTGGCACGGTGCAGAACCACGCCGACGAGGATCACGAGCGGCGACAGCCACTCGATGCCGGTCGCGACGATCCAGGCGGTCATGGCGGTTCCGACATTGGCGCCGAGAAGAACGATCTGCGCCATGCGCGAGCGCACGAGCCCCTTCTCCACGAAGGAAGCGGTCATCAAGGCGGTGGCCGTCGAACTCTGCAGGGCCAGCGTTGCGACAAGTCCGGTCGCGAAAGAGCGCACGGCCCCGTTGGTTCCTTGGGCGAGACCGGCGCGCAAGCGCGCACCGAAGGCGCGTGTCACGCCATCCTTGACGAGCGACAGACCGAAGAGCAGCAGCGCGACTGCTCCAAAAAGATTGACCATCACGATTGTCGACTGCATGGCATGCCTTCCTGCGGGGTCTTCAGAATCGCCCCTTGCCTTGCAACAGAACCACAGTTCCAAGGCGTATTCGACACAATCTGACAGATAAATTTCGATTGCCGGCTAATGAATCCGACATGGATTGTACTGCTCGCGCCCGACGGGTTGGCAGGCGGACCGGCGATCTCACGCGCGCGTCGCAATGTGCCGGTGGCAAGCGCTGAAAACCGGGCGGTCGGGATCGACCAACGATCCCGTGAGCGCGCGCAATTTGCGGCAAACAACCCTTCATTTCCTGTTTCGTTTGTTTTAAGGAACGAATTCGTTTGGCCAATGGCCGCCGCATTGCAACGAGGTTTCTGCCCCCATGCTCGAATTCCTGAGAACTGCCGCCCAGACCTGGGTTGTCAAAGGCCTGCTAGTCATTCTCGTGCTATCGTTCATGGTGTGGGGCGGCTCATCTCTGACGATGACGAACCAATCGGATGCGGTGGTGGTCGTCGGCGACGTCAAGGTCAAGGCGCCGGAGTTCCGGCTTACCTATGAAACCATGCTGGCTCAGGCCTCCCGCCAGCTCGGCACGCGGCTGACGCCGCAACAGGCACGCGCCTTCGGCATCGAACAGCGGGTTTATTCGCAGGTCGTCGCCGGTGCTGCTCTCGACCAGCTCGCAGACGACATGAACCTCGGCCTGTCGCAGGACCGGCTGGCCAAGCTGATCGCCGACGATCCGGCCTTCCACAGCGTCAACGGCCAGTTCGACCGTCTGACGTTCTCCAGCGTTCTGCGCAACGCCGGCCTGCGCGAACAGGACTACATCAACAGCCAGAGCCAGACCGCGATCCGTTCGCAGATCGTCGATGCACTCTCGGACGGTTATGCCGCTCCCAAGGTCCTGACCGACGCGATCGGCGCCTACCGCCACGAAAAGCGGACGGTCGACTATCTGCTGCTCTCGAACGCCAATATCGACGCTGTGAAGGCACCGGGCGACGACGTGCTGACGCCCTGGTACGATGGCCGCAAGGCAAACTACCGCGCCCCGGAATACCGCAAGGTCAGCTATGTAAAGCTCGAGCCGGGCGACGTCGCCGACACCGCAGCCGTGACGGAAGATGAGATGCGCACCGAGTATGACCGGCGCAAGGAGAGCTTCCGCACCGTTGCGACGCGGACCATCGAGCAGCTTACCTTCCCGTCGCGTGCAGCGGCTGACGCCGCAGCGGCCAAGCTCTCCTCCGGCACGAGCTTCGACGATCTGGTGAAGGCCGAAGGCAAGACGTCGGCGGACGTTCTTCTCGGCGAATTCAGCAAGGATCGCGTGCCCGATGCCAAGGTCGCCGAGGCGGCCTTCGCCGTTGCCGCAGACGGCGGCGTATCTCCGGTTGTCGACGGCGCCTTCGGCCCGGTCATTCTCCGCGTGACGAATATCCGGCCGGAAGCGGTGCGCAGCTTCGACGAAGTCAAGGAAGAGCTGCGCAAGGACATCGCGCTTTCCGCGGCGAGCGAAGAAGTCATGCGCCTCCACGACAAGATCGAGGACGAGCGCGCTTCCGGGGCTCCGATCAAGGAAGTGGCAGACCAGCTCAAGCTGAAGCTGGTGACCATCGATGCGATCGATGCAACCGGCAAGGACAAGAACGGCGACGACGTTGCCGGTCTGCCGGAGCAGGCAGCCCTTCTGCAGGAAGTCTTCAAGGCGGATGTCGGCGCAGAAACCCTGCCCGTGAATGTCGGCCGCGACGGCTATGTCTGGTTCGACCTCGATGAAGTTACCCCCGCGCGTGATCGCACGCTGGACGAGGCTCGCGACGAAGTCGGCGCCGACTGGATGGCCGAACAGCAGCGCGCAGCACTTGCCAAGAGGGCCGGTGAGCTGAAGCAGCGTCTCGCGCAGGGTGCAAAGCTTGCCGACATTGCCAATGAACTCGGCCTCGCCGTCGAAACGAAGTCCGGCCTGATGCGCTCCACTTCGGACGCCGCCCTTAGCCCGGCGGCTGTCGTCGCCGCCTTCTCGGGCCCGAACGGTTTTGTCACCAACGCTGCCGGCATCGGTGGCGAAGGACAGGTGCTCTTGCAGGTGACGGCGGTCGAGGATGGCGGCCCGTCGGACGCCCTGCAGGACGATAGCCGTCAGATCGAGGCTCTGGCCGGCGTCAGCGGTGCAGATATTGTCGATCAAATGGTCGCCACGCTGCAGGCCGCCTATGGCGTGACGATCAACCAGACGCTCGGCGAAACCGCAATTGCGCAACGATAGGCTTCGAGGAAACAAACGATGAGTGATCTGAAGCCATTCGTCGCCAAGGTGGCCGCCCGTGAGGCACTGAACCGCGAAGACGCGCGTGCCGCCTTCGAAATCATCATGTCGGGGGCCGCGACGCCATCGCAGATCGGTGGCTTCCTGATGGCGCTGCGCGTGCGCGGCGAAACGGTCGATGAGATCGTCGGCGCGGTCGGCGCCATGCGTGCCCGCATGCTGCCGGTCGATGCACCAGCTGATGCCGTGGATATCGTCGGAACCGGCGGCGACGGCGCCGGCACCTATAACATCTCGACGCTCGCTTCGCTCATCGTCGCCGGTGCCGGTGTACCTGTCGCCAAGCACGGCAACCGCGCGCTGAGCTCGAAGTCGGGCACCGCCGATGCGCTCTCGTGCCTCGGCGTCAAGCTCGACATCGGCCCCGAAGCTATCTCGCAGTGCATTCGCGAGGCGGGCGTCGGCTTCATGTTCGCACAGCAGCATCATTCGGCAATGCGCCACGTCGGCCCAACGCGGGTGGAGCTTGGCACGCGCACGATCTTCAACCTGCTCGGCCCGCTCTCCAATCCGGCGGGCGTCAAGCGACAGCTGGTCGGTGTCTATGCGCCGCAGTGGGTGCAGCCGCTCGCGGAGGTGCTGCGCGATCTCGGTTCCAAAAATGTCTGGGTCGTTCACGGCGAAGGCCTCGACGAGATCACCACGACCGGGACGACGCAGGTCGCTGCCCTCGAAAACGGCAAGATCTCGACTTTCACGCTGACGCCGGCCGATTTCGGGCTTCCGACGGTGACGCTCGATGTACTGAAGGGTGGCGACGGCGCGCACAATGCCATTGCGCTCCAGGCCGTGCTCGATGGCGCCGAGAACCCGTACCGGGACATTTCCCTTGCCAACGCAGCCGCATCGCTGATGATAGCCGGACGGGCGCAAGACCTCGGCGAGGGCATGGCGCTCGCCCGCCAGTCGCTTTCGAGCGGCGGCGCCAAGATGGCGCTGCAGCGCCTGATCAGCGTTTCGAACGCAGCCTGAGGAAGGATCGGCAACGATGACGGATATCCTGCGCAAGATCGAAGCCTACAAGCGCGACGAGATCGCGGCCGCGAAAGCACAGACGCCGCTTTCCGAACTCAAGGCGCGTATCGCCGAACAGTCTGCGCCGCGTGGCTTTCACTCAGCGCTCACCGCGCGCCAGTCGGCCGGCACACTCGGGCTGATCGCGGAGATCAAGAAGGCGAGCCCATCCAAGGGGCTCATTCGTCCGGACTTCGACCCGCCGGCGCTTGCCAGGGCCTACGAAGCTGGGGGCGCCGCCTGTCTCTCGGTACTCACGGATGCGCCGAGCTTTCAAGGTGCACCCGCCTTCCTGGAAGCCGCACGCGCGGCCTGCGGCCTGCCGGCACTGCGCAAGGACTTCATGTTCGAAAGCTACCAGGTGTTCGAGGCTCGGGCCTGGGGCGCGGACTGCATCCTGCTGATCATGGCTTCGCTCAGCGACGACGACGCCCACCGCCTCGAAGATGCGGCCTTCGAGCTTGGCATGGATGTGCTGATCGAAGTGCACGACGCCGAGGAAATGGAACGGGCGCTCAAGCTCGCCCCCCCCCTCGTCGGCATCAACAACCGCAATTTGCGCACCTTCGAGGTCGACCTCGCTGTCTCGGAGCAGCTAGCAGGCATGGTCCCTTCCGACCGGCTGCTGGTCGGCGAAAGCGGCATCTTCACCCATGAGGATTGCCAGCGCCTGGAAAAGAGCGGCATCACCACCTTCCTCGTCGGCGAAAGCCTGATGCGCAAGAGCGATGTGGAAGCGGCCACGCGTACCCTGCTGACCGGCGCTGCAAACACGTTGGCGGCCGAGTGATGGGTAAGCCGACGCTCACGCATCTTGGTGGCAGCGGCGAAGCGAACATGGTGGATGTCGGCGACAAGGCCGAGACGGTGCGCATTGCGGTCGCCGAGGGCCATGTGCGCATGAAGGCGGAAACGCTGACGCTCATTCTCGAAGGCGATGCGAAGAAGGGCGACGTCATCGGCACCGCGCGGCTCGCCGGCATCATGGCCGCCAAGCAGACCGCCAATCTCATCCCGCTCTGCCACCCGCTGATGCTGACGAAGGTTGCCGTCAACATCACGCCCGACCCCACGCTTCCCGGCCTCCGGGTCGAGGCACTCGCCAAACTCACGGGCCGCACGGGCGTCGAGATGGAAGCGTTGACGGCTGTGAGCGTCGCGTGCCTTACCATCTACGATATGGCGAAGGCCGCAGACCGCGAAATGGAGATCGGTGGGATCCGGGTGGTCAGCAAGTCCGGCGGTCGGTCCGGCGACTTTCGGCGCGAAGGGAACTGAGGTCATGTCGCTGCTGTCCGTCGAAGATGCGCTCGACCGA
This sequence comes from Sinorhizobium sp. NFACC03, assembly GCF_900103435.1. NCBI lineage: Bacteria > Pseudomonadati > Pseudomonadota > Alphaproteobacteria > Hyphomicrobiales > Rhizobiaceae > Sinorhizobium > Sinorhizobium sp. NFACC03. The sequence continues at coordinate 250,589 of NZ_FMXF01000002.1, read as the reverse complement.
ATTCTCGACAGCGCAACCCCGAGACCACTGGCAGAGGGTGTCTATCTTCACGACGCCGTCGGCCGCGTCCTTGCCGAGGATATCTCGGCACTCGTCACCCATCCCGCCTTCGACAATTCGGCGATGGACGGCTATGCGGTTCGCCATCAGGATATCGAGACCGTCGGCGCGGAACTTATTGTGATCGGCCAATCGGCTGCCGGCCATGGCTTCAAGGGAGAGGTGGGGCCTGGAGAGGCCGTCCGCATCTTCACCGGAGCACCCCTGCCCGCTGGTGCCGATACTGTCATCATCCAAGAAGATACCGAGCGCCGGCCGGAAGACCGGATCCGCACCAAGTTCGTGCCCGGCAAAGGCCGCCATATCCGCTTGGCCGGACAGGACTTCGCACAGGACGAAAAGGCGCTATCGGCTGGTGACCTACTCGATGCCGGGCGGCTGACACTGGCCGCCGGCATGAACCACGCGAATCTCCCCGTTTTCAAGCGGCCGAAGATCGCGATCCTGGCGACCGGCGACGAGCTTCTGCCTCCCGGGAGCAAGCCGGGGCCGGACCAGATCATCGCTTCGAACAGCTTCGGCGTCGCGGCAATCGCGCGCGACAATGGCGCGGAGGTCATCGATCTTGGCATTGTCGCCGACGACCAGCAGGCGATCGCCGCCGAGGTCGCGCGGGCTCAAGCTGCCGATGTCGACATGCTTGTCACGCTCGGCGGCGCGTCGGTCGGCGACCATGACCTGATTCAGGCAACTCTACTTTCCTGCGGCATGACGCTCGACTTCTGGCGCATCGCCATGCGGCCGGGAAAGCCGCTGATGGTAGGCAAGCTCGGAGTTACGACCGTGCTCGGCCTCCCCGGCAACCCGGTCTCGAGCCTCGTTTGCGCGCTGCTGTTCCTGGAGCCGCTAACACGCAAACTCGCACGACTGCCGTTCCGCGAACGCATGACGACGGCGAAACTTGCAAGCGCCTTGCCCGCCAACGACATCAGGCAGGACTATGTGCGCGCGCGGCTCACTAAGGGTGAGGATGGTGACCTCATTGCCCATCCGTTCTCGCGGCAGGATTCGTCGATGATGAAAGTCTTTGCCCAGTCCGACTGCCTGATCGTGCGCCGGCCGCACGCTGCAGAAGCACCCCAGGGCGCATCCTGCGACATCCTCAGGCTTCGCTGAACCGCTTTGTCAATTCTGCTGGCATCCGCGGACCGGCGGACCAAGCGTCGCCGATATTGGTCGGACTCAATTCCGCTCTGCAGCCGTGGCCGGTGTCATGGCGCCGACATCATAACTCTGTACAAGGAAGCTACTTGATCACCGCCGAGGACCTCCGACTACGGATGTACTAGCGGACCCGCGGTGATCTGGAAAAAGGTCGGGTTTAGCCCGGCCTTTTGCATTTGCACCGTGTGAAGCAGTCCATAGCGACGCTACCGCCTCGCACCGAGAGCAACTGCGTCCCCGGCCCCCTCGACACGTTTCATGGACTGTATCAGTTGGCCGCTTCGTCGCTTCGGCTGACCAGGATCTTGTCGATCCGGCGTGCATCCATGTCGATTACCTCGAACCGGTAGCCGTGAGCGATGGCGATATCGCCCTCCTCCGGAGTCTTGCGCAGCTGCTGCACCAGGAAGCCGGCGATCGTCTCGAAGTTACCGTCGGCATCGATGCCTTCGATGCCGATCGTCAGGTGAATTTCGTCGATCGGCGTGCGGCCGTCGACGAGGTAGCTGCCATCCTCACGCACACGGATCAGCGCGTGTTCGATGTCGTCGTAGTTCGACGGCAACACGCCGACGATCGCTTCGAGGATATCGGCGATGGTGATGATGCCTTCGGTGCTGCCATATTCGTCGACGATCATCGCCAAATTGATGCTCGACGACTTGAAGGCTTCCAGTGCCTTCAGGCAGGAAGCCGTCTCCGGCAAGGTGTGGATTTCCTTTATGTACCTGCGCACATCGAACGGACTGGAGGTCGGGGCGTTCAGGACCTCCTTCGCCAGGACTGCGCCAAGCACGTCGCCGCTCGGTCCATCGACCACCGGATAACGGGAATGGTTGAATTGGCCGATCTTGCGGCCCACCGTCTCCAGACTGTCGTTAACGTCGATGAAGCTCACCTCGGTCCGGTGGGTCATAATCGACTTCACGTTGCGGTCGCCAAGCCGGATGATGCGGCGGAGCATCTCGTGCTCCGACTTCTCGATCGCGCCGCTTTCGACACCCTCGGCCATGATCGCGTGGACTTCCTCCTCCGTTACATGGTCCGGATCATCCGGACGCATGCCGAGGAGGCGCATGGCGACCGATGCGGCCGTTTCGAACAGATAGACGATCGGAGCCGCGATCCGCGACAGAAGATGCATCGGGCGCGCGACGAACATCGCCAGCGCTTCGGAATTCTTCAGTGCCAGTTGCTTCGGGATAAGCTCGCCGATCACGACCGAGAGGAACGTAATCAGGGTGACGACGAGCGCGACGGCGACCGTATTTCCGTAGGGATGAATCCAGGCGATTTCATCGAGGGTCGGTGCGATCTTGGCAGCGATAGTCGCACCGCCATAGGCGCCGGCCAGCGTGCCGACCAGCGTAATGCCGACCTGTACCGTGGAAAGGAATTTGCCGGGATCTTCCGCCAGCCGCAGCGCCACCTCGGCGCGAGTGTTCCCCTGTTTTGCCATCTGGCGAAGCATTGGCTTGCTTGCCGAGACGATTGCCATTTCCGAGAGAGCAAAAAATGCATTAATCAAAAGCAGGACGAAAATGACAAAAAATTCGGACATGGTCTCCAGATCACCGTTGACGAAAGCCGCTCCGCTGGGAACGACCAATCACCAGATAAGGCCAGCGGGCGATCTGAGCAAGCGCAAGCATTGAAATCTATGCGATCTGCTGAACATTGGAGATCATCAATAGCGGGATTTCGAACAATCCCGGAGAAGCTGAACTCAGGCGCGGTTATGCAAGGCGCTGCGGACCCGCTCGCGACCGATCTTGATCACATTCTCCATCGCGAGCCGGGCGCCGACTTCGTCGCGCCGGCCGATTTCCTCAACGATGCGGATATGGTTGCGGGCGACCTCGTCGATGCCGCCCCTTTCGGCGACAGGCGAGCTCAGCTTGAAGACGCCAACCAGCGCCGCTTCAATCAGCCCGCCGACCGTCCGCATGAACGGGTTTCCGGAGGCTTCGGCGACCGCCAGGTGAAATTTCAGATCCGCCACGGCAAGGCTCTCTGCCGTGTGTCCCTCTTCGCCCATGGCAACGGCGAGCCGCATCATACGGCTGATTTCCGCTTCCGAAGCGTTTCGCGCGGCCAGGGCTGCTGCATGCGGTTCGAAGGCGAGGCGCACTTCACTCAGGTGGTAGAGAAAATCTTCATCGACCCCGCACTCGAAATGCCAGGTCAGGATATCGCTGTCGAACAGGTTCCAGTCGTTGCGCGGCGTTACGCGCGTGCCGATGCGGGCACGGGGCACGACCAGCCCCTTGGCGGCAAGCGTCTTCATGGACTCGCGCAGTACAGTTCTCGACACCTTGAAACGCGCGGCGAGCTCCGGATCTCCCGGAAGGATCGAGCCCACAGGAAACTCGCCGGATATGATCGCCTTTCCAAGTTGATCGACGACATGCGCATGGCTCGTGCGTTTGCGCGAGCCGGACACAACGGTTTCCAGCAAACTCCTGTTCAATCCATCTCCTCCAGGCACTCCCCTGCCTGACTTTGCCGACACACGGATATCGGTGCTGCGAAGCGCCGCCGACGTTTGCCCAAACTTGCGCAAACGAGTGTAGTTTGATCGACCGATTCCGGAAAGCCCCCGGAAAGACAAGCGAAATCGGCGTTGGCAAACGATGTCCGATCGTAGCCGCACAGGCTTGCCATACCCCATTCTGAAACGAACAAACCCCGCCACGCGGCGGGGTTTGCACAACTTCACTTCTGTGCAGCCGCTTACTTCGGCAGCTGGTCGTCGACGCCCTCGACGTAGAAGTTCATGCCGAGCAGGGTGCCGTCATCAGACGTTGCACCGGCTGCGAGCCATTCGCTGCCGTCCTGCTTCTTCAGCGGGCCGGTGAAGGGCTTGAGCTCGCCCGACTTGATCTTGGCTTCGGTTTCCTCGGCCAGCTTCTTCACGTCATCAGGCATGTTGGTGTAGGGCGCCATCGTCAGGATGCCGTCCTTCAGGCCGTCCCAGCTCGATGTCGTTTCCCACTTGCCGTCGAGGAAAGCCTGCGTGCGTTTGATGTAATAGGCGCCCCAGGTGTCGACAATGGCCGTCAGCTGCGTCTCCGGGCCAGCCTTGATCATGTCGGAAGCCTGGCCGAACGCCTTGATGCCACGTTCGGCGGCAACCTGCATCGGAGCCGTCGTGTCGGTGTGCTGCGTCAGGATGTCGACGCCCTGGTCAACCAGCGCCTTGGCGGCGTCGGCTTCCTTGCCGGGGTCAAACCAGGTGTTTGCCCATACGACCTTGATCTTGAAGTCGGGGTTTACCGAGCGTGCGCCGATGACGAAGGAGTTGATGCCCATCACCACTTCCGGGATCGGGAAGGAGGCGATGTAGCCGGCGACGCCCTTCTGCGACATCTTGGCGGCGATCTGGCCCTGGATGTAGCGGCCTTCATAGAAGCGGCTGTTGTAGGTCGCGACATTCGGCGCGGTCTTGTAGCCGGTGGCATGTTCGAACTTCACGTCCGGGAACTTCTGCGCGATCTTGATGGTCGCATCCATGAAGCCGAACGACGTCGTGAAGATCAGGCCGCAACCCGAGCGTGCCAGGCGCTCGATCGCGCGCTCCGCATCGGGGCCTTCCGGCACGCTTTCGAGATACTGGGTCTCGATCTTGTCACCGAGCTGCTTTTCCAGCTCCTGACGGCCGATGTCGTGCGCCTGGGTCCAGCCGCCATCGGTCTTGGCACCGACGTAGACGAAGCAGACCTTGGCCTTTTCCTGAGCGCTGGCACCCGTGGCGAAGCCGATCACCGCCGCGGTGCTTGCGAGAGCGAGCAGTAGTTTCTTCATTTTTTTACCCCTGTCGGTTTGAGAAACGTTTGTCTGAAATTCTTGAAATCACCGGTCCGGCACGAACGGTTTGCCGAGCGATGCCGGTGTATTGATCAAGGTCATGCGCCGGTTGTGCGAAATGAGAATGAGTACGACGATCGTCGCCACATAAGGAAGCGATGAAAGGAGTTGTGAGGGAATACCCAGACCGAAGGCCTGCGCATGCAGCTGGCTGATCGAGACCGCACCGAAGAGATAGCCGCCGGCCACCAGCCGCCAGGGCCGCCAGGAAGAAAAGACCACCAGCGCCAGCGCGATCCAGCCGCGCCCCGCCGACATGTTTTCCACCCATTGCGGCGTGTAGACGAGCGACAGCTGCGCACCGGCGAGGCCGGCGCAAGCGCCGCCGAACATGACGGCCAGATAACGGGTGCGGATGACGTCGACGCCGAGCGCGTGCGCGGAAGCGTGGCTGTCGCCGACAGCCCTGAGCTTGAGACCGGCGCGGCTGCGAAACAGGAACCAGTGCACGCCGGCGACAATCGCAATCGATAGATAAAAGATGATGTCCTGTCGGAACAGCAGCGGACCGATAACCGGAATGTCCGCCAGAAGCGGTATCGTGATCGGCTGCAGCTTGATGCCTTGAAGGCCGAGGAAACTCTCGCCCATCATGCCGGAAACGCCGATCCCGAGCAGCGTCAGGGCAAGGCCGGTCGCCACCTGGTTTGCCACGAGCGTCAACGTCAGGAAAGCGAAGAGCTGCGAGAAGATCGCGCCGCAGGCAACACCTGCAAGCATGCCCAGATAGGGCGAGCCGGTAATCTGGGTGATCGCGAAGGCGGAGACCGCCCCCATGATCATCATGCCTTCGACGCCGAGGTTGAGAACGCCTGAGCGTTCCGTCACCAGTTCGCCGATCGCGGCGAGCACCAGCGGGGTCGCGGCGGTGATGACACTCAAGAGGATCGCTTCGACAATACCCATCAGCGGCTCACCTCGGTGTTTGTCGCTGTCAGCCGGTCGAAGACCAGTTTGATGCGGTAGTGGATGAGGGTGTCGCAGGAGAGCACGAAGAAGAGCAGCAATCCTTGGAAGACGCGCGTCACCTTTTCGGAAACGCCGATCGAAAGCTGCGCCGCTTCACCGCCGAGATAGGTCAAGGCGAGCACCAGGCCGGCGGCCACAATGCCGAGCGGATTGAGGCGACCAAGGAAGGCGACGATGATCGCGGTGAAGCCGTAGCCGGGCGAGATGACCGGGCGCAGCTGCTGGATCGCACCGCTGACCTCGGATATGCCGGCGAGCCCAGCCAAGGCGCCGGAAAGCAGCATCGAGAACCAGATCATGCGGCGCGACGAGAAACCCGCAAAGCGCCCTGCCCGCTCCGACTGGCCGAGAACGGAAATCTCGAAGCCCTTCAGCGTGTGGCGCATCATGAACCAAATGAGGACTGCCGCGATGATGGCGAAAGCGAAGCCCCAATGGGTCCGTCCCGAGGCGATCATCTCCGGCAGGATCGCATCGATGGCGAAAGTGCGCGTCTCCGGAAAATTCATCCCACCCGGGTTGCGCCAGGGGCCACGCACCAGCCAGTCGAGAAAGAGCTGAGCGACATAGACCAGCATCAGGCTCGTCAGGATTTCATTGGTGTTCATATGCGCCTTGAGGAAGGCGGGAATTGCCGCAAACAAAGCGCCGCCGAGCATGCCCATTAGCATCATCAGCGGCAGCACCAGCGGCGACTGCCAGTCATAGAAGACCACCGGCAGGATCGAACCGGCAATGGCGCCCATGATGAACTGGCCCTCGGCACCGATGTTCCAGTTGTTGGAGCGGAAGCAGACCGAAAGCCCGACGCCGATCAGGATCAGGGGTGCTGCCTTGATCGCCAGTTCGTGCAGCGACCAGACCTCGCTCAGCGGTTCGACGAAGAAGCTGTAGAGCGCCATCACCGGGTTCTTGCCGAGCAGCGCGAACATGATGCCGCCGAAGACGATCGTCAGCAGGAAGGCGATGAACGGCGACAGGATCGAAAACAGCGTCGAGACCTTGGCGCGCTTTTCCAGTTCAATGCGCATGTGCGGCCTCCGTGCCTTCCGTTTTGCCGTACATGCCGCCCATCAGCAGGCCGATCTTTTCGCGCGAGAGTTCTTTCGCCGGATAGGGATCAGAGAGCCGCCCGTCGCTGATGACGGCGATTTCCGTCGCCACCTCGAAAATTTCGTCCAGATCCTGGCTGATGACGAGAACAGCCGAGCCCGCCTTGGCAAGGTCAACGAGCGCCTGGCGAATGCGGCTGGCGGCGCCGGCATCGACACCCCAGGTCGGCTGATTGACGACCAGCACGCTCGGCTGCCGATCAAGCTCACGGCCGACGATGAACTTCTGCAGGTTGCCGCCCGACAGCGAGCCCGCCGGCGGGTCTTCGCCGCTCTTGCGCACATCCATCGCCTCGGAAATGCGCTTCGTGGCACTCGTCACCGCATCGCGGCGGATGATCTTGAGGAAACCGCCACCAAGGAATGCCTTGGCGTCCGAACGGCTGCGGGCAAGCACGAGATTGTCCGAGAGCGGCAGCGCCGATACGGCGGCATGGCCGTGGCGCTCTTCGGGAACGAAGCCCGCGCCCATCAGGCGGCGGGCATTGATGTTCCTGTTGCCTACCGGCTTCTGCCGGATCTGTACGGCATTCTCGTCAACGACCGGATACTCGCCCGACAGCGCATCGAAGAGTTCGCCCTGGCCATTGCCGGCGACACCGGCGATTGCCAGCACCTCGCCGGCGTGGACCTTGAGACAGATGTTCTTCAGCGAAACGGCAAAGGGTGTGCGGGCCGGAACCGTCAGATGCCGCGCCTCGAGCTGCACCTGGCCCTTGGCGCTCGTGCCTTCGGCCGTCACGGCCGCGACGTCACTTCCAACCATCATGCGCGCCAGCGACGACGGGGTCTCCGCCTTCGGGTCGCAGGCGCCGGTCACCTTGCCGTGACGCAGCACCGTCGCGCGGTCGCAGATGCGCTGAACTTCCTCGAGTCGGTGGCTGATATAGAGAACCGAGCGGCCCTCCGCCTTCAGCTTGTAGAGCGTTTCGAACAGGCGATCGGCTTCCTGCGGCGTCAGAACCGAAGTCGGCTCGTCGAGAATGATGAGGCGCGGGTTCTGCAGCAGCGCCCGCACGATCTCGATCCGCTGGCGCTCGCCCACGGAAAGATCGGCAACATGCGCCTTGGGGTCGAGCGGCAAGCCGTAGGCATGCGACAGGCGCGAAGCTTCTTCCGCCACCTTCGCGAGCGAGATATTCGCATCCATGGAGAGCGCAATGTTTTCGGCGACGGTCAGCGCCTCAAACAGCGAAAAATGCTGGAAAACCATGCCGATGCCGAGCTTGCGCGCGGCGGCGGGATTGGCGATGCGCACGCTCTGGCCCTGCCAAAGGATCTCTCCTGCCGTCGGCGCCAATACGCCGAACAGCATCTTCACCAGGGTCGATTTTCCGGCACCGTTTTCGCCGAGAAGGGCGTGGATTTCGCCCTGTTCAATCTGCAGATTGATCCCATTGCAGGCCGCGAAGCTGCCAAACAATTTCGTCAGGTTGCTCACAGCCAATAGGTGACCGTTCGCCGCTACTCCCTCAACAGGCACGCTGCCCTCTTTCCCCTCTGTTGATCCGCGTCCGCCTTAAGGCTTCGATCACGGAATCAGCAGTGTTGTTCCACTTGTTTTTCTTGTCTCGAGATCCGTATGCGCCCGCCCTGCATCGGCAAGCGGATAAGTCTGATTTATATTGATACGCACTTTGTTGCTTTGCACAATATCAAACAGGGAATTTGCACACGCTTCCAGCGCAGGCCGCGTGGCAACGTAACCGAAGAGTGTCGGGCGGGTCGCGAAAAGCGATCCCTTCTGCGCCAGAATGCCGATGCTGAACGCTTCCACCGGACCGGACGAATTGCCGAAGCTGACCCACAGACCGCGCGGCTTCAGGCAGTCCAGCGACGCCGGATAGGTATCGCGCCCGACGGAATCGTAGACGACATCAACACCGCGGCCATCGGTCAATTCCTTCACCCGCGCGACGAAATTGTCGGTGCGGTAGTTGATGACGTGGTCGTAGCCGTGCGCCAGGGCCAGATCGATCTTGTCCTGCGAGCCCGCAGTGCCGATCACGGTCGCGCCAAGCGCCTTTGCCCACTGGCCAGCGATCAGACCGACGCCGCCGGCGGCCGCATGGAACAGGATCGTCGTGCCCGGACCGACCTGATAGGTCTGGTTGAGCAGGTACTGCGCCGTCATGCCTTTCAGCATCATCGCCGCTGCGGTCTCGAGCGTGATGCCGTCTGGCACTTTCACGAGTTGGGAGGCATCGACATTGCGCTCACTGGCATAGGCGCCGTCGGCCGAGGCATAGGCGACGCGTTCACCAACGGAGAAGAGGCTGACGCCATCGCCAACCGCCGTAACGATGCCCGCGCCCTCCTTGCCCGGCACGAAAGGCAGGCCAGAGGCGGATTTATAGAGGCCGGTGCGGAAATAGACGTCGATGAAGTTGAGGCCAACGGCAACCTGGCGGATCTGCACTTCGCCCGGACCCGGCGGCGAGAGGGTGACGCCTTCGAGTTTCAGGACCTCCGGTCCACCGAGTTCGCGTACCACAATCGCCTGTGCCATTGCCTGCTCCTATTTCTGGCCGAGACTTGGAAAAATCTGCAGCACGAAGCCAATCACGTAGAGATAGATGCCTGTCACGACAAAACCGGTCACGACCCAGGCCGGTGTCGCAAAATGCAGGAGCAGCGCATAGACACCCAGCGCCGACCAGACCAGGAAGACGCCGAGGTTCAGCGGCCGCAAACGCTGGACGCGGACCGGGTGGAGGAAATTGATCGGCAGGAAGGTGAGCACCACGGAGACGAAGACGACGATCGACGCCGTCACCTCGCTCGCCTGGATGACGAACAGCGTGAAGACCACCATGTTCCAGACGACGGGGAAGCCCGAGAAGAAGTATTCGTCCGTTTTCATGCCCATGTCGGCATAGTAGATCGCGCTCGAGACGACGATCGCACCCGCCGCCACGAAGGACCATGGCTCGCCGATCATGCCACTCTGATAGAGCGCAAAGGCCGGCAGCAGGACATAGGTCACGTAGTCGATGACGTTGTCGAGCGTGTCGCCCGACCAGTTGGGCAGCACTTCCTTGACGCGGACCTTGCGGGCGATCGGCCCATCGATACCATCGACGAGCAGCGCCAGGCCCAGCCACCAGAACATATCGACGAAGCGGTGCTCGGCCGCCGCAACGACGCCGAGGAAAGCAAGAAACGATCCCGAGGCGGTCAAGATATGCACGGAAAAGGCGCGAATCTCGGCGTAGGGAACTCGTTTGTAGTTAAAGAACTTCATCTGCGGACGCCGCCCACCCCTGCTGTTTTCCCCGTACGGACCCGGAAGCCCGCCTCAACCGCTCTGCGGCGCATTGCGCGTAATATGCACCCTTTGCAACGCATCGCCACTAAAATTCAAGCTCGGTCGCTTCCTGCAGCCCCATTGTCCTGTGGACACTTGCAAATTGCTTCTGCGCTGATTCTACCCATTTATTTCGCTCTCGCCCGCGACTAGAGGTATGATCGAGGCTCGGCCAAGACGCCTCGAAGCGTGCGTGAAAGGTTGGTTGCCTCATGGATCACTACGATATCGCCATCATCGGTGCAGGTCTTGCGGGATCGCTCGCGGCCATCGCGCTTGCCGACGCCGGTTACCACGTCGCCTTGATCGGTCCAGAGCCGGCGGTCGCCGACGGACGCACCACGGCGCTGATGGACCAATCGATCGAGTATCTCAAAAAGCTCAACCTTTGGAAAAAGGTAGAGCCGCTGACGGCAGCGCTCTCGACCATGCGCATTCTCGACGGAACCAACCGGCTGCTGCGTGCGCCGCCGGTCAATTTCCGCGCCTCGGAAGTCGGGCTCGACGCCTTTGGTTACAACATCCCGAACGCGCCTTTCATCGACATTCTCCGCCAGCGGGCCGAAGAGAGCCCGACGCTGACGCGCATCGCCACCTCCGCAATCGGCTTCGACCTTTCGGATACTGTCGCGACGATCGAGCTGGCAAACCGCAGCCAATGCAGTGCGCATCTGCTCGTCGGCGCCGATGGTCGCCGCTCGCCGGTGCGCGAAGCCGCGAAGATCTCCGTCAGCACCTGGTCCTATCCCCAGACGGCGGTCGTTTTGAACTTTGCGCACGAACTGCCGCACCAGAACATCTCGACCGAGTTCCACACCGAAAGCGGCCCCTTCACCCAGGTTCCCCTGCCCGGCAACCGCTCCAGCCTCGTCTGGGTGCGCAAACCCGACGAGGCCGCACAAACGCTGACGCTGGACCTTGCTGCACTCTCCCGCGCGGTCGAGGACCAGATGCAATCGATTCTCGGCAAGGTGACGGTCGAGGGCACGCCGCAATCCTTCCCGCTCTCGGGCATGACTGCGCAGCGCTTCGGCAAGGGGCGTGTCGTGCTCCTCGGCGAAGCCGCCCACGCCTTTCCGCCGATCGGCGCCCAAGGCCTCAACCTCAGCCTGCGCGATGTGATGACGCTCGTCGATATCATCGGTACGGCCAGTGGAGAAACGCTTTCCGGCGATATCGGCGATCGTTTCGATAGCCGCCGCCGGCCGGACATCATCAGCCGCACGGCGAGCGTGGACCTGCTCAATCGCTCGCTGCTTTCCAGCTTCCTGCCGGTGCAGGCGCTGCGCGCGCTCGGGCTGCATGTGCTTTCCGCCGTCGGGCCGCTCCGCAGCCTGCTGATGCGCGAAGGCGTTCATCCCGGCAGCGCGCTTCACGCCTTTAGGGATAGCCTACGGGAAAAGATCGGGCGGAAGAGCGCCTGAGCGGATCAGGTAAAGCAGGCCGGTGACGGTTGCGACCGACAGCGTGGTGGTGATCAAGATCGTCGCCGAGGCCCGCTCCTGCCATACGCCATACTGGTGGCCGATGACGAAGACGTTCGTTGCCGTCGGTAGTGCTGCCAGCAGCACCGCGGTCTGCACCCAGATCGGATCATAGTTGCCCGTCAGGCTCATGGCCGTGAACATGACGAGCGGATGTAAAAGCAGCTTGGCCGGAACGATGTAGCCGATCTCGACGGGAATGCGCTTGATCGGGCGCAGCGCCAGTGTCACGCCCATGGCAAAGAGCGCGCAAGGTGCTGCACACTGCGCGAGATAATCGATGAGCCGCTGAACCGGCACCGGCGGCTGCACCGCGAAGAAGGCGGCGACGACGCCGGCGAGCGTCGCAAGGATGAACGGGTGCAGGATGATCTTGCGCGCGACACTTGCGGCAAACACCAGCGGTTTTTCCTGTCGGCCGCCTGATATCGCCATCATCGCCGGCGCGACGGCGAAATGGGCTGCATTCTCGAAGCTGAAGATCAGCGCAACCGGCACCGCGGCCGCATCACCCAAAGCAAGAAGCGCCAGGCCGGGGCCCATGTAGCCGATATTGCCATAGGCGGCGCCGAAGCCCTGGATCGTCGCCTCGGCAATGGAGTTGCGCCTGATATAGACGCCGATGAGAAAGATCAGCGAGAACACGATGTAAGTCGCCCCGACCGTCGTCAGGATGAAGTCGGCGCGCGCCAGCTGCTCGATCGGCGTGCGTGAGACGAGCTTTAAGAACAGTGCCGGCAGAGCGAGATAGATGATGAAGGTGTTGAGCCACCCCATTGCCTCGCCCGGATGCTGGACGAAACGCGCCGTCAGATAGCCGAGAAAGATCAGGCCGAAGAACGGCATCACCAGGCCCGCGATTTCCGTCATCTTTCCCCTCGCATCTTTCACTTCCCCGCGCCGGCACCTATACAGCGCCGCGCGTCTTACCAGACGCGCAAAGGTCGCTGTAGCACTTTGAATTGCAGCATGTTTTTGTACTTTAATCGGGTACGATTAAACGAAACACGCAGTAGCCTTCGCACGCCTAGCCCATGAACCGGCCTGACGATTAGGCTGGCCCCTTAGGAAAAGTGATTCCGAAATACGAGGGTGTGCCCTAGCCGATTTTCATCAGGATCGGGAAGGTCGTCTGGAACCAGATAGCGACGGAACTGATGAAACCGAAGAGGAAAGCGAGGCCCGCCAGCACCAGCAGGCCGCCCATCAGCTTCTCGACCAGGCCGAGATGACGGCGGAAGCGCAACATGAAGCGCATGAAGGCGCCAGAGAAGCCAGCCGCGATCCAGAACGGAATGGCAAGCCCGAGCGAATAGACGGCCAGCAGCATGGCGCCGTCAGACACCGTGTCGCGCGCAGCGGCGACACCGAGGATCGTGCCGAGCACCGGACCGATGCAGGGCGTCCAGCCGAAGGCGAAGGCTAGCCCCATGATATAGGCGCCGGAGAGCGTCGCCGGCTTGCCGCCGCCCTGGAAGCGTGCCTCGCGCGCCAGCAGCCCGATCTTGAACACGCCGAGGAAATGCAGGCCCATGATGATGATGATCACGCCGCCGATGCGCGACAGGAGATCCATATGCTGCCTGAGCAGCATGCCGACCGACGAGGCCCCTGCCCCAAGGGCCACAAAGACAGTTGCGAACCCGAGCGTGAACAACAGCGCCGCCGGCAGGACCGCACGCCGGGTGCTTCCGACCGTCGCCGCATCGCCGCTACGAAACTGGTCGACCGAAACGCCCGCCATGTAACAAAGATAGGGCGGCACGAGTGGCAGGACGCAGGGGGAAAGGAACGAGAGGGCGCCGGCAAGAATGGCGGTCCAGATGGAAATATCGGCGATCGACAACGGCAAGAACTCCGGCATGCGGCATTTGGGCCATTCCTTAGCCGCAGGATCATGATGATACCAATCACCTTTTGGCGATCATTGCGCCATGCACCGTTTCTTCACAAAAGCCGCAATTTTTCGGTTGACCGACAGGAAACACGCGTGCATATGTCCGCCCACTTCCGCCGGGGTTCGCAGCCGCGGCCAGGGAGCGCGTAGCTCAGCCGGTAGAGCAACTGACTTTTAATCAGTAGGTCCAGGGTTCGAATCCCTGCGCGCTCACCAACGAATTCAAGGGGTTAGGGCCATTCCCAGCCCCTTTTTCATGCGCCACCAGCAGTAACATGCTTTCCCTTATTCTCCGGGCTTTTTCAGGCGCTTCCCGCCCTTCCCGGTATCAAAATGGTCTCACGAAAACATGAGGGCGGAACGCCTTCAGAGCCGTCGGCTCCAGAGACCCTTGCATGCGCCCGGAAGTTGCCACTTGGATGTGGCGCGGCGGCGGCTTTGGCACACATTTGCACTAGCTTTGTCACAACGAGAAATCCGTAGCGCGCCTTTTTGGCGACGGTCACCCCGAGGCCCGCAACTTCCGTCTAGTTGCATTGCCGCAGTGTCGGCTCATAATCGCCCCATCGCCGGGCGTAGATGAGGGCCTCGGCGGCTGGAAGATCATCACGCTTTCGCCCCAGTATAGGAGGTCGCGCGATGTCTCCGACGACCAATTCGAAGATGCTTCTCCCCCACGAAATCGACCAGATAGACCAGATTTTTAAGGACGTCCTGCGTGGGCTCGGCCTGTCGCGGAATAGTGAGGCCGCAGAGGCGATCGCAAGCCGCATTATCAATTGCTACCAAGGCGGCGTTCGTGAGAGCGGCGCTCTGAAACACATGATCGGATTCTACAAATCCGCTGCGTTGGATCCGAACGCGGACACTCTTCGGCAGGGCAACCAAGAGGTCTCGATGGAGGAGATTGCGGGAGGCCTAAACAGCCGGATAACCCCGGACGAACTAGACATGCTTCAACGGACGTTCGACCGGGTGTGCATCTGGTGCAGTATCCCGCGTCATGGAAAACGCGCCGATTTACTGGCCCGGTACATCACCGATCAATTCCGCGAGGGACTGACCGACGAGGCTGCACTGTTCGGCGACGCCATGTGGCGGGAGCAGAATTCCGAGGCCGCTCGATATCGCCCGGATGCCTAGCTCCGTTTCGGGATATCACACTGGACTTAAGTTCAAGATCACCAGCAGGCTATCTGATCTGCAATAATGTGAGGCGCATTGGCAGCTTACATTGTGCATTCTCGCCACTATGAGGGGGTCATGCCCGAGCGCAAGCCGACGACCTCATCGACCTGCTGAATGTCCTCGCGCGATTCCCGCTAAAAATCGAAGTAGACCGTAACGCCGGATCGACGCTGGTAGCGGTAATAGTCGCGGTAGCCATAGTAGCCGCGGTCACGGTAGCCACCATAGTAACCGTAATGGCGGGGGTAGCACCTGCCATAGTAACCGCAGGCGTACCGCCTATCCCACCGACGATCCCACCGGCGATCCGCGCGCCAATGACGATGACTCCGGTGCTTAACCAGTTCGACAGTGTCCGTCTGCACTTGGACGGGTTTCGGCGCGAAAATCGGAGCGGCGCTTAGCGGCAACGCGAAAGACGCAGCCAAGCCAATCGCTGCGAAGGCGGATAAGAGCTTTTTCATCGTAACTCCTCCTATCTGCCAATTACTGTGGGCTGATCAGCCTGAACCTCCGATGAACAATGGACCCCGCACGGGCCGAGTGGTCTGGCACCATCGGAGCCGTCCCCGCGAGCGGTATGGCGGCGGCGCAGGCGTGCAGTTCCGGAACTTCCTGTCGAATCGACAGTTCCTTCCCTGACCACCACAAGGAGAAACATCGTGGCGAAAGATCTGAAAGCGGGCTTCACCGGAAAACCCATCGAACCACCTACAGGCGCCCGCAAGGTCGCAAAGACAGCCGCCGACGCCGTGAGCCGTGAGGCAAACGCCGCGGCGGTCGGGGCCGCAGATCACCCGTACACTGCAGCCGGACTAGCGCTTGCCGTCGGCTTGCTTGCGTTTGCGATTGGGTACGTCATGGGCCGATCGTCGGTCGCCAGCGGGCAAAGCTACTGGCGATAGTTGCCCCTGCGCTTAGATGGTCTACCGCCGGCTGGTGGACCGCCGACTGTGGGCCTCGAGCGAGCAATGCCTGACCGTCAGAGATTCCTTGCTCCCAGCAAAACACCACTATCGACAATTGCGCGCGTTGCGTAGATGCTTAAGCTCGCGCTGAGGATGCAGAGTGGTGAACTCCCAGGTTGATTTGTAGCAAAGGGGTGAAAGCATGAAAAAGCTTATCATTGCGATTGGAATGATTGGTACGCTTGCGTCCTGCACGCAGACCGAGAAAGGGACGGCGATTGGCGCTGGCACCGGTGCCATCATCGGGGGCGCCGTGAGCGATAGCTGGGGCGGCGCGGCAATCGGCGCTGTCGCCGGCGGCGTCATAGGCAACCTGATCGGTCGTTCGCAAGAGCGCGCCGGCTATTGCATCTATCGTGATCGCTACGGTCGGCGATACGAAGCACGCTGCCGATAACAGCAACATTCGGAGCGGACGGGGTGTCAATTTCGACGCTCCGTAGCTTCGAACCTGGCCAGGGGGGCCTTCCCATCGCCAACAACCTGGCCGCCACGCGTAACTGGCATGGGGCGGTCGGGCCGTGTTTTGGATGGGGCCAAGCCGGCAGCAGCTTCTCGGTGCCATCGACAAGCCGCCATCGGGACGGGACATCCCGCTAAGTACAAGATGACGGTGACGGCTGGCATCGCTGCACGCCGGAGCAACGATAACTGCCGAACAGCATGAGACGTCCTTTATCAAGCGTGTTAGACTGTAGAAATGACTGACGAAGAGCAGACGTACGAGTATTCAGAATTTTCCGGCCAGTTCAGTGACGACGGCGTCGTCGTCGAATTGCGCATTTATCGGCCAGCGGGCTCGAATCTCGATTGGGTCCTCGAGGTTATCGATGAGGAAGGTTTTTCCACCACGTGGGAGGAACCTTTCCCCACCGATCGCGAAGCCTTTGAGGAGTTCATTGCGACCGTCCGGCGAGACGGCATCCAGGCGTTTACCGACGAACCGCCGCAGACGGTTCACTGACCCCTAATCCTGATCTGAACATCTGAGATGTCTACAGCGCCGCGCGTCTTATCAGACGCGCAAAGGTCGCTGTAGCACTTTGAATTGCTGCATGTTTTTGTCCTTTAATCGGGTACGATTAAAGGAAACATGCAGTAGGCGCGTTTGGCGTTCGCCAACGCCTAAGCCGCAGCCGCTCGCCGCGCCGAACGCATTTTCAGGGGGCTCATGCCGTATTCGCGGCTATAGGCACGCGAGAAAGCCGACAGGCTGTCGAAGCCGCATCGGAGTGCGATCTCGCGGATCGGGCTGCCGGAATCGCGAACCAGACGGTGTGCGACCTGAAGGCGAAGGCGCAGATAGTAAGCGCCGGGACTGGTCGACAGTCCCCGCGCAAAAAGCAACTCCAGCTTGCGCTGCGAAATCGACAGCCGCTTCGTTAAAGCCGCGATCGTCAACGGACGCTCGAGGGTGCGTTCCATCAGCCGAATCGCTTCGGCAAGTTCCGGATCGCGCGTCTCGATCCGCCCGAGCGAAACGAACGGCTGAACATCGGTCGCGTTGTGCGTCTGGTCGTAGACGAAGATGCTGGCGACATCGAGCGCAAGCGCCGAACCCAGCCTCTGCGTAATCCAGTGCAGCATCATGTCGAAGGTCGGCGATGCGCCGCCCGATGTCCAGAACTTGCCGTCGGCGACGAAGCGGTCGCCAAGCACGGTCAAGGCAGGAAAGGCCTGGCTGAAGTCTTCGAGTTCTTCCCAGTGGGCAGTCGCCCGCCGGCCATTCAGCAGGCCGGTTCGCCCGAGCAGCCAGCAGCCTGACTCGATACCGGCGACGATGTCGAAATGCCGGGAGGACTCCTGCAGGATCCCGATGAATTTTTTTCCCACATGCCTTTCGAGATTGAAACCGCCGATTACCAGCAGCGCGTCGCCGGCGAGCGGCTGGGCAAACGTGCCATCGACCACGATCGGCACGCCGCAGGTCAACATCACCGGCTTTCCATCCGCCGAAAGCAGCCGCCAGCGAAATACATCGCGACCGGAGATGCGGTTGGCAGCGCGCATCGGATCCAGCACCGAGGCAAGCGACATGATCGACGACTCCGGCAGGATGACGACAGAAACTTCGATCACAGATTGTGGACGTCCATCGGAAGGCATGCGGGAAATGTCAATTTTTGAGCGATAAATGTCAATTCCGGAAATGGCGTTCGGGCATTATCAGTCCGTATCGATCTCCCTACGCGCGGCACTGCAGCCCCGCGCAGAGACGTTCCCCTTTCCGCCTTTTGCCGGAACGGGCCGGTTGGAGCCATCCACCGGCCCGTTTTTTTATGTGCCATCACAAAAGGAAGGGCCGCAGGCAGCCGCATCCATTATCGGCCAGGCTCACCTGGTTCAGTCTTCATGCGGACGTCAAGGATCGGTACGGCGTGAGCAAAATACAGACTAATTACAACTTCTACCGGATGTTAGCGAACATATCCGCCACTGGCTCCGGACGTTTCGCACCATCCGCTGACACTGCAGTACTCAGCATCAATATTTTCGGATATTTCGATCGATGTCGTTTTTTTTTGACGGAGACTCTTCTCTCCCTGTAGCTGGATGTGGCGTCATGAGCATCACAAGATTTCTACTCATCTTGCCGCTGGTGGCGGTGCTGACCTATCTCGTTCTTCTCGGCTTCATCTATTTTTCGCAGCGCACCCTTCTCTATCCCGGGGCCGACGCCACTGCCGCACCGAACCCAGCGAGTTGGGGTGAGAACGTCTCCGTCAAAACACCGGATGGTGAGACGCTGCACGGGCTTTATAGTCAAGCGTAAGCCCGACAAACCCGGTGTGCTGCTCTTTTTCGGGAATGGAGATCTAACAGACAACTATGGGTTTCTCGCACAGGCATTGGCTGCGCGGGACATTGGATTGCTTGCGATTTCCTATCGCGGCTATCCGGGATCGACCGGCTCACCAGGCGAGGACGGTTTGCTGACCGACGGCATCGCGGCGTTCGACTGGCTGGCGCACCGCACCAAAGGGGGCATCGTCGTGCTCGGCCGCTCGCTCGGCACTGGCGTCGCGGTGAACACGGCGGCACAAAGGCCAGTCTCCGGCGTGATCCTGATCTCCCCATATCTGTCGGTTCTGTCGGTCGCCGAAGCGCGCTATCCGTTCCTGCCGGTCACGCTCCTCATCAAGGATCCCTTCCGCTCCGACCTCAAAATAGCGGCGGTGACGCAACCAAAGCTTTTCATTCACGGACGGTTGGACGACAGCATTCCCCTGTCGTCGGGCGAAGCGCTCTATCGCATCGCACCTGAACCCAAGCAGATGCAGATCGACGAGCGCGCCGGCCACAACGACATCTGGAACGACAATACGGTAAGCGAGGTTATTCACTTCGTGGAGGCGTTGAAGCGGAACGCCACATAGGCCGCCCTGCGCACCTCGTGACAGGATCCACAATTTCTATCGAAGAAACAGATCGTTAGAAACTTGGCGACCCCTGCAGGATTCGAACCTGCGACAACCTGCTTAGAAGGCAGGTGCTCTATCCAACTGAGCTAAGGGGCCATCCCGGGCTTTGCCCGTCGAATGCGACCGGAGGACTTAGTGGGTCCAGGGCTGCATCCGGTTGAAACGGAAGTTGTCCGGATATGACACGCTCTTTCGCGTCGCTTCCTTCGGCGCGATCACGCGGTATTCGATGCCGTTGCGCTCCGCATAAGCGATGGCCTGCTCGGCGTTTTCGAAGGTCAGCCGCAGTTGCTGTTTCATGTCGCCGGAGCTGGTGTAGCCCATGATCGGGTCGATCGTGCGCGGCTTTTCCTGATCAAACTCCAGCACCCACAGATTCGTCTTGGCCTTGCCAGACTGCATGGCGGTCTTTGCTGGACGATAGATCTTTGCGGACATGGTTTCGAACGGCTCCATACTTTCGCTGGCAACATTCACGGGCGCCAGCATTCCGTCTTCCCATAACGCAGAATGATTTAAAACGGAATGACTTTTGGCCGGATAAATTCGGCTTTTCCGTTAAACGATCGCGCGGGATACAGGTTTCGCTGACACGTCCGTGTAGTCGCCGTTCAACAAGTGCCCAAAATGCAATATCTGACGAGTGAAAAGACGCAGGGAGATCAGTAACGCCACCTTCGGCGTTACGATGGTCGGAGTGGAGAGATTCGAACTCCCGACCCTCTGGTCCCAAACCAGATGCGCTACCAGACTGCGCTACACTCCGTGCCAACGGCGCCGGAGATACACGCTTCGCCCTTGGCCTGCAACATGTAATTTCGTTGACGTCCACACTGATAAAACCTGCATTCGTCCCGCGCATTGCCCTCGGCTGGCAGAAATGTCCCGAAATGGGACAAACGTGTGTGTTTATCATTCGAGTTTAGTAATCGCTAAATCCATTGCCGCTAGAGCCAAGGGTGCACAACCGCACCGCGCCAGCCTCCCAAGCCCGCCCGAGCATCATCCCATGAACACCCAACTCGATCTCACCACCGTTCTGCTGCTTCACAAATCGTCATTCCTCGTCGGCGCGTTCTGCTTTCTTTATGCCCGCTGGCAATCGCCGCGGGATGAAGGTCTCGGAATTCTCGCGAGCGGCTTCTTCTTCCTGGCTCTTGCGTCGACGCTCGCCGGCTACGGCGAACAGCAGCTGCTGCCGGCCTATCTGTGGACGCTTTCGAGCTTCACGCTCGGGATCGGCGGTTATGCGCTGTTCTGGATCGGTGTGCGCCGCTTGAGCGCTGGCCGGCGACGCAAGGCGGACTGGCTGGCACTTTCGATACCGGCCGCGGGCGCAGCAATCGGTCTGGCCACGCATTTCCATGTGGTCAACTACGTCCGCGCCAGTGTCTTCAATGCCACCGCCTTTGCTTTTCTGGCGGCCGCCGCCCTTGCCGTCATCTCCGATCGCAACAGGGAGCCGCTGCCGGTACGCGCGCTGTTTGCGGCGGCCATGGCCATCGGCGCCAGCCTCTGCCTTGCCGTGGTGATCGGTCTTGTGAAGCCGGGCATCATACCGATCACCACCACCTACGCCTTCTTCCTCTCGATCATCTGCCACTTCGCGATCGCCCTTTTCGCGCTAGTCCTCGTCAAGGAGAGGGCCGAAGCCGAGCTCAGGTGTTCGGCCGACACCGATGCCTTGACCGGCGCGCGCAACCGACGCTGGTTTCTCACGCAACTGCCTGGATCAAACTGGCATGGCGACTGCCTCATCGTCATGGATCTGGACTTCTTCAAGCGCATCAACGATCGCTATGGCCACCAAGCCGGCGACCAGGCGCTGATCGCCTTTGCCGATCTGATGAGGAAGAACCTCAGAAAGGGCGATTGCTTCGCCCGCCTTGGCGGGGAAGAGTTCGGCCTCTACCTGCCGCAGACCAGCGAAGCGCAGGCGCTTGTCATCGCCGAGCGCCTGCGTCGCGCCGTCGAAGAACTCGTGGTGATCGGCAACGAGCAACGCATAGCGCTCAGTGTCAGCATGGGCCTCGCAGCCGGCGGCGACGAAGGTTCGTGGGAGGACCTGTTCAACAGGGCAGACGCGGCGCTCTACGAGGCCAAGCGCAGCGGTCGCAACCGCGTCACGTCATTTTCCGCAGCGACTGCACCTGCTTCATTGTCAATGGAGCTGAGTTTCGGCCGCGTCGGCTGAGGAGGAACGGCTACGCCGTCCAAAAAAGAAGCGGCCGTCCTAATGCAGAGGCCGCTCCAGATTGGAGGTGTAATGCCTCATACTACTCCTACTGAGCGAAATTGCCTGTGGCCAAATTTCACCTATTCCGAGCAAAAAGCCACCATGGCGCGTGGGCGTGAACACTCCGCACTTTGCGCGGCACACGTCGAGGTATAGAACAGGCCAGCAGCCACAATCGCGCTGTCTCGCCTGGAGTTTCCCTTTGCCTTTGTAAAATCCGGTCTCGCTAGTTTCACCCCGTACGCCCGATAGCGCCCGACGCTATCGGTGTGATATTTCACGCGTTCGTTGAGGTGACGGTTCGAGACCGGAATGGCATTGCCGATCTCAAGCCCGGTGCAACACCACCAGGCGGAACCATCACCTACAAACGCTGCCAGACCGCGTCCCCGGAACGGGTACTCAAACCGTCGTCTCGATGGACTTCCTATTGGAAGAACCAGACGACATGTCTCACACATTGACGGTCCTGTGGACCATTGAACCACAAGCCGCGCCGCGCCCCTGGCTCGCCTGCAGCCGCTGCCGCGGCGCGCGCCCATTCGAATGCAGCGGCAAGACGCGGCTGAACGCCAACGGCCGGCGGCTGGATGCCTGGCTGATCTATCGCTGCGCCGACTGTGACGACACCTGGAATCGCCCGATCTTCGAGCGGCAGTATGTCCGCGACATCGCGCCCGATACGCTCGACGCGCTTCAGAATAACGACCCGGGCTGGATTCGCCGGGTCTCGTTCGACGTCGAGGGTCTTCGCCGAAGCACCGACAGGATCGAAGAATTCGCCGATTGCCATGTGACAAGGCGCGTCGTCGCTCCACCGCGGGACGTCTGTACCCATCTTGAGATCGTCCTTGAGGTGCCGTTGGCAGTCAGTATGCGGGCGGATCGCCTGCTGTCGGCGGAACTCGGCCTGTCGCGCAACAGGCTCGTCCGGCTTGAGGAAGCAGGACGGCTTACGCTGCTGTCCGGCTCACGCAAGGCGTTGCAACGGCCCATCCGCGACGGTCTGCGCGTGGCTCTCGATCTTTCGGACGAAGGCGATCGAGGCGAAATCGCCGATCGCGCGGGGGGAATATTGCAGCCTGCATGAACGAATCAAGGAAGCGCCAGTGACACGCCGGCGCTTCCTTCATCTAGGCCATATAGGTCAGAATTTTACACCGACGCCGATGGTGAACTGCTGCTGATCGAGATCGACGTTGACGCCGCCGATGTCCTTGTCGCCATAGTCGTTGTAGCGATACTCGGCGCGGCCGAAGACGTTGTCGGTGAACGAATAATCCACACCGGCGCCGATCGTCCAACCGTTGAAGGTCTCTTTCTCCTTCGGCGCTCCGGGCACGTCGACGAAGCCGCGGGTGACCGCCCAGCCACCTGCCCCGTAAAGCAGCGCTTTGTCATTCAGCACATAGCCGACACGTCCGCGTATCGCGCCGGAGACATCGGTGCCGACTTCGGCGGAGGTTCCGCCAACATCGAAGCTCTTGTCATTCCAGTTGTAGTTGACGTCGCCCTCGATGCCGTAGACCCAATCACCCTGCTGATAGTTGAACCCGGCAAAGGCACCGAGCAAGCCGCCATTGAAATCTTCTGAACCGCTGCCGCCGGGCGCGCTGAAATCGCCATTCAGCCAGCCGCCCCCGCCCTGAAGACCGACATACCCGCCGGTCCATACGAAAACGGGCGGCGTTTCCACAACCGGCGCCGGCTCCAGCGCCGGCGTCAGGTCTGCCGCCATCATGTTTTGCGTGAACGCAGCGGCCGCCACGATCGCAACAAGCACACTCCGGACCATCACAGATGCCTCCTGTCGTCTTCGGCAGAACATTAGCAACTTATTAAGTTGAAGTCTGCCCAAAAGGCTTTGCAGTCATCATCGAAAGGATCGATTCGTCTCGGTACAGGTGATTTAGGCGCTGATCCCCAAACTACAAGGCCAACGGATACCAGCTGTCGATTTGTGAGCATCTCCCCCGGCGATCATCGCCCCGGGATTCGAGCGCCTTCAAGACGATCTCCGGCCCGAACATCGAGCCGCTTGACGGTACCGGCATTGAGCTCGAGAACGAAGGCGACCGGCTCGCCGGAATCAATGATCGCTTCGGAAAATGGGACGGCGTCCTGGCGGATCGTCCGCACGACGCCCTTGTTGTCGATGAACAGCATGTCGAGCGGAAGATAGGTGTTCTTCATCCACATCATCACGCGGCGTGTTTCGCCGAAATCGAACAACATGCCGTGATCGGGCGCCATCGACCGGCGGAACATCAGCCCCTGCTCGCGCTGGTCGGGATCGACCGCAAGTTCGACTGTCAGTTCGTGCACCTTCCTGTCGGCGGTCACAATCCGCATCTTGTCCTTCGTGAACTCCACCTCGGCCAACGCGGCAGCGGTAAAGACGAACAACAAAAAAAGCGCCACCAGGGCGCTTTTTCCGGAAAGATCTCGTGCCGCGAGCATCAGTGCGACCGGCTCGTCGGCGACGGGCCGTCCGGATGGATTTCGGCGGCCATCAGGCCCTTTTCGCCATCGCCGAAGCGCACAAGGACAACCTGTCCGGGACGAAGCTCCGTGAGGCCGAAGCGCCGCAGGGTCTCCATATGGACGAAGATGTCCTCGGTCCCCTCGCCGCGCGTCAGGAAGCCGAAGCCCTTGGTGCGGTTGAACCACTTGACCAGGACCCGTTCGAGGCCGCTGGTCGGCGTCACCTGCACATGGGTGCGCACCGGCGGAAGCTGAGACGGATGCACGGCGGTCGACTGATCCATCGACAGGATGCGGAACGCCTGGTAGCCGCGATCGCGCTTCTGGATGAGAGCCACGACGCGCGCGCCCTCGAGAACCGTCTGGTAACCGTCGCGCCTCAGACAGGTCACGTGGACCAGCACGTCCTGCATGCCGTTGTCAGGCACGATGAACCCGAAGCCCTTGGCGACGTCGAACCATTTGATCACGCCCGTGATTTCGATGAGGTCGAGAGCGTCACTGCCAAAGTCGTCACCATGCATGACGTCTTTTGAAGATGTCCTATCCGCCATTCTCTCCCAGCCCCTCGTTTACGCGCGACTACCGATACGGTTAACTGATTCTTATTGACCAGAATAACATCGTCCCGCCGCGGATACGCAAGACCCTCGGCATATTTTGGCCGAGATCTAATATGCGGACGCAGCCTTGCCTCTGGCTTGCTGGCGGCTCAGTATACGCCATCTTCTGCAAAACAGGGACATTGCAATGCGCTATCTGCACACGATGGTTCGCGTCAAGAATTTGGACGAGGCCTTGAACTTCTACTGCACGCTTTTCGGCCTGACCGAAATCCGCCGTTACGAGAACGAGAAGGGCCGCTTCACGCTCGTTTTCCTCGCCGCTCCAGGCGACATCGATCGCGCACGCGGAGAACTCTCGCCCTGCCTCGAACTCACCTACAACTGGGATACGGAAGATTACACCGGCGGGCGCAATTTCGGTCACCTCGCCTATGAGGTCGACGATATCTACGGCTTCTGCCAGCACCTGATGGACAATGGCGTGACCATCAACCGCCCGCCGCGCGATGGCCATATGGCCTTCGTACGTTCCCCAGATGGCATTTCGATCGAAATCCTGCAGAAGGGCGAGAACCGTCCGGCGCAGGAGCCCTGGGCTTCGATGGCCAATACCGGTGCATGGTAAGCCCCGCGCAATTCTGACTGGCGAGGATGCCCCTATGCGGCCGGTCATACCGGCTGGCATGGCCGAGTCGCCGATCAGCAGCAGCTATGAATGATCCAAGGCCCGGTCGATCCGGGCCTTTGCATGTGTACAACATGCGGGCTCAAGGTTAGCGCCGGTTTACAAATCGCGTGTCGTTGAGTATTTTTTCGCGCGAAACGTTGATGCCGGGTCCTATCCGCGATGTCTCGTGGCGGCGACCCCCTTTGTACTTGGCCTGATCTTTTCCCGTGGCGTTCTTTCGGACCGCCGCGAGAAACATGAGTTTGTTTGTTCTGAGCGATGTTTCGGAACTGAGACTTAATGCATGACAAGGCGAATTCGCCGATCATGCACGGAGAGCGGGGATAGGACGTTGCAACATCCGGATACGAAGGGCGCAGTGCTCGCTGCCATTGCGCGGGCGGCAGCTTTATCCGTTTCACTCCTGGCCCTCAGCGGTTGCGTGTCGGCCGTTGCCGACAACGACGTCACCGCCGGGTTGGGCCTTGAGGGACAGACAGCGACCCAGGCGGCCGAATCGGCCGAGCAAGGCACGGTCCGGGATGCGCAGGTGGCCGCGCTCGGCAGCGATCCACAGGCGCAACAGACCGCAACGACGCAGGATTCCGGGCAAGCCCAGTCCCTGACGATGCAGAACACAGGCCTGCGTGCCGCTTCTTCCAGCATCTACGGACAGGCAGCGGCGACGCAGGGCATGCCGAATACCCAGCCGCAGGCCAATGGAACTGTGCCGCTGCCGGCGGGCCAGCCCGCCATGAACGCAACTACTAACAGTTTGTTCAGCGGCACCCAGCGACAGCCTCAGCCCATCATGACGCCGCAACAGGGTGCCGCGAACGAGGCCACCGCTCAGCCGGCAGACACGGCGGTCGCAGCCTACGCTCCCGCTCCGGCGGCGGACGCCCTTCCCGCGGCCGTCCCCGTACCGCTCAGCGCCGAAGCGGCCGCCGGCGGCGAAAAATCGGCTGCACCTCAGGCCGTGGCCAATGCAGAGGTTGCGCCAGCCGCGGCGGAAGTGGCGATCGCGGAACCGATGCAGGCGACCGCGGAGGCAAAGGAAAGCGACGGCGACAAGGAAGCGCCGAAAACCTGGACACTCGCAACGCTCTTTGCCGGGAAGCGCAAGGAGAAGCAGCAGGAAGCACTGCGCGCTGTGCAACCGGCGGAAAAAAAGACGATTACCACCAGCAACGCGAGCCAGCCGCAGACGGCCTCCCTCGCCTATACGCTCCCGGGCGTCAAACTGACTTCGCTCTATAATTTCGAGCACGAGGAACATCTCGGCGACGACGACGACGGCGCGCCGGTTCAGGTCGCATCTCTTTCGGGCCTGGCACGGCTGGCCCCGAGCGGACTGATCCTGCAGACCGAGAAGGTTGATGCCGGCTGCTTCAAGCCTGAACTCATGCAGATGCTGAAGAAGGTGGAAACGCATTACGGCAAGCAGGTCATGGTCACCTCCGGCCTCAGGCCGATCAAGGTCAACCGCGCCAAGCAGTCGCTGCATACCCGCTGCGAGGCTGCAGACATCCAAGTCCAAGGCGTCAGCAAGTGGGATCTTGCCGAATTCCTGCGCAGCGTTCCCGGCCGCGGCGGCGTCGGCACCTATTGCCATACGGAGTCGGTCCACATCGACATCGGCGCACAGCGGGATTGGAA
This sequence comes from Sinorhizobium sp. NFACC03, assembly GCF_900103435.1. Taxonomy (NCBI): domain Bacteria; kingdom Pseudomonadati; phylum Pseudomonadota; class Alphaproteobacteria; order Hyphomicrobiales; family Rhizobiaceae; genus Sinorhizobium; species Sinorhizobium sp. NFACC03. The sequence continues at coordinate 223,539 of NZ_FMXF01000002.1, read as the reverse complement.
CTGGCGCTGCCGGCGCGGCAAGGGCTGAAGCCAACCGCTTGTTTCCATGGATTATTCCAAGGAATCTCCCCTTCGGCTCGCGACTGTGGAATTTTTACAGAAATATGAAGATTGCCGCTTGCGGTTCTCAAATCCTCTGGCTATAAGGCGCCCACACAGCGAGTGCGCCCTTCGTCTATCGGTTAGGACACCAGATTTTCATTCTGGGAAGAGGGGTTCGACTCCCCTAGG